>WANT01000068.1 GCA_015521685.1 Aeropyrum sp. | reverse complement strand
GGTGTGGTGGACGTCTCCGAGCTAGTGTCTAGGGCTGCCTCCGCGGGAGGCAATGTCGGGGCTGTGGCCGTGTTTGTCGGCTATGTGAAGGGGTTCTCTGGTGGGGCCAGGGTGGAGAGGCTAGTCTACGAGGCTGCGGAGGATGTTGCCGGGAGAGTTATTGAGGGTATACTGCGGGAGGAGGCTGAGGCGAACGGGCTGGCCGCGGCCATAGTCTACCACCACGTCGGCGTCAGGCTCCCTGGGGAGCAGACTATAGTAGCGGTGGTTGCCGGTGAGTCGAGGTCTAACGTCTACCCCGGGCTTCAGAGGGTAGTGGATAGGGTTAAGAGAGAGGCTCCCATATGGAAGGTGGAGCATAGGGAGGGAGGGGTTAAAGCGTATATCCTGGGTGACAGGGTTGTGGAGATAAGGGCTGAGGAGGCCTAGGGGCTGCCGTGGAGGAGCCTGGCTAGGAGTCTAGCCGGATTAGTCTGGGGCCTGTACAGGGTTACCTGGGCCTCGTCAACACCAGCATGCCTAGCCCAGCCCGGGAGGCTACCCTTGGATACTAGCACGTGGTGCTCGATCCCCGCCTTCCTGAGGAAGCTCAGGCCCACGTCAAGGGGGGTTCTAGGCCTCGCTACCGCAGTCCAGGCCAGGATGACTACCGGGTTCTCCAGGACGCCGCTATAGTCTTCAACCATCTCCCACGCCTCAGCGATCCCGAGCACAGGCTCCGGCCTCCCAAGCATCCTGGGTATCGCAGCGTATGACTCGAGGGCCGCCGCAGCCATGGGTGTAGGGTCTAGTAGTGGTGATGCCCACTCGTGGTAGAACACCACGCCCACAAGCCCCCCGTCGAGGACCTGGGGTAGGGCTCCTAGTATGGACTCGTGGAGCCTTGTGTCCCCTCTGCGGGGCTTGTCGACAACCAGTATAACGTCTCTAGACCGTCTTGGCTTCAGGGGGGAGCACCTCCCTGACCGCCCTAGCCAGGTCCTCAGCCCTTCCTACGTGGGTCCACGAGCCGCCTGTCGACTCAATGGCCTCGTCCAGCAGCCTCTTGAGCCCCTCCCCCGGGGGGTCTCCCACTATTATGAAGTGTATCGATACTCCAGAGTTTCTTGCGTAGATGGCGGCGAGGGGTAGGGGGATTCCCGCGTTGAATCCTCCGTCGCTAACCACTACGACCCTCTTCTCCCTGCCGCTCCTCCTAACGAGCTTCACAGCCTCCACGACTCCGTCGCCAGCAGCAGACCCCTCGCCCACGGCCTTCAGCATGGATAGGGTTTCCAGGAGGCTCTTGTAGTTCTGGGTGGGGGGGAGTAGTGGGAAGGCCCTGTCGTGGAAGCCCACTAGGGCCGCCCTGCCACCTGGCTTGTCGAGTATGCGCGAGCTCCCTAGTGCTACTGCCTCTCTGGCCGCGTCTAGCTTGCTAGGCCTCAGCTCGCCGTGGGCTCTCGCCATGCTCTTGGAGAGGTCTAGGGCCCAAACCAAGTCTAGGCCTAGCCTATGCAACTCCCCACGCCTCCAGGGCTCCGAGCGGTATTAGGAGTGGGACTGCGCGGGCGGATATAATCATCTCCGCCAGCCCTTGGGGCGGGGAGCCGTAGACGTCCATGTAGGTGGTTATCAGGGATAGGCTGCTGTACGACCTTACTCCGATCTCCCTGGCCCGGGATCTGAGCCTGTAGTCGTCGCTCAGCAGGGAGACCCCCTCCCTCTCTGCGTATGCCAGTATAGACGCCTCCAGAGGCGTTATGGGTGCCTCCCTGGGCTCCTCGTCGGATATCTTGAGGTCCACCATGTGGAGGCGCGGTATGGGGCTGAAGCCCCTCCTGATCCTCCAGGCGTCCAGAAGGTGTATCTGGGACTCCACCGCCCTCGGAGCCTCTACTAGCACGCCCTTTGATGACAGCTGGGGTATGAGGCTGGCTATGTCGCTCGTGTATAGAGTGAAGGCTGTTAAGGCGTCCACTACGAGGACCTCGCCGTCCACCCTAGCATAGTCCTCCGGCACCACCCCCCCTATGCTGGGGGTGACGCCCCTGTCCAGCATATAGTCTATGAACCCCCTGAATGTCTCGTCGGCGAACTCCGCGGCGTAGTGGAGGGTGGCCCCCCTGTTGACGTACATGTCTAGAGCTAGGCTCCTGAGATCCATGTTCTGCAGCATCTGCCTGACAGCCTCCCTGACGGCCTCAGCGACGCTAGCGTAGAGGCCTAGCTCGGCTAGCCTCCTCAGCTTCCTCTCCAAGACTCCGCCTATCTCAACGCTTACAACCAAGCGACGGGCCCCCCAAGCATCCCGGGACCATTCTACTTGGATTGTTGACCGCATAGTAATAAAAGGGGGGTTAGGGGGTTTCCTGGCATGCTAATATAGTAAAAATCGTGGAGGATTAGGCGAGGATCATACCCCTAGCTATGGAGGTGTTGCGGCTATCCTCCCAGTGTTGCCTCGGCCATGAAGACGCCTGGCTGCCTTATCAGCGGGAACGCGTAAGGTCCGAAGTCGAATCCTATGTCGTACTGCATTGCTAGCGGGGTCACTACTATTATGGCTAGTGTCTCCTCGCCCTGGTATGTGAATGTCACATCCACGGTGTGAGTGTAGCTGAAGCCTAGCTGCATGGGTTCTATAGTGGCGTCCTCTATGCTGGAGAATACTAGGCCGAAGCTCGTCAGGGTAGAGCCCGTTATAGTGAACCTTACCGTTACCTCCTCTCCCTCAGCCAGCTCTCCCAGTATTTCGTAGGTCACCTTTATAGGCCTTATGTTGAGGGTGAAGGTCTCTGGGAATGCTGTTGAGGCGTCTATTATGCTGTTCCT
>WANT01000067.1 GCA_015521685.1 Aeropyrum sp. | reverse complement strand
GCTCGCTAATGCGGTATACAACAGGATCCCTCTACTCCTCCTAGTCCTAGACAACATGACCACGGCAATGACTGGCCACCAGCCCCACCCAGGCGTGGGACTCAGGGCTGACGGTAGCAGGGGGATGCGTCTAGCTCCCGAAAATGTGGCTAAGGCCTTGGGCGTGGGTTCTGTTGAGGTGGTGGACGCTTTCAACGTGGCTGAAGTGGAGGGGGCTGTAGAGAGAGCTGTAGAATACTTGAAGTCGGGCGAAGGTCCTGCAGTCCTCGTTGCTAGAGGCTCATGTATACTGGTGGCCCTGAGGGAGGCAAGGCTAGAGGGGCTGAAGCCCCCGGTGTACGAGGTCCTCGAGGATAGGTGTAGGGCTTGCGGGGTATGCTATAATGCATTCAACTGTCCAGCAATCCAGAGAGTCGAGGGTGGCAAGGCCTGGGTAGACCCGCTACTGTGCGTGGGCTGTAGCGAGTGCGAGCAGATATGCCCCTTCGACGCCTTCAAGCCTGCTGAAGACGTCGACGAGAGGTGGGCTAAGCTGATGCGCACAGCAGTGCCGAGACCATAAGGCTCTAATCAGGGGTGTCCCGCCAGATGCCCAAGGACACTCTAAACGTAGTGGTGGTGGGAGTCGGCGGCATGGGCGTAGTGACCCTAGCTAGAGTCATGGCGGAGTCCTACGCTAGAAAGGGCGGAAACGCTCTAGTGGCTGAGACGCACGGCCTCAGCCAGAGAGGGGGCTCTGTGGTAGTCCACGTAAGGCTAGGAGACGTCGAAGCCCCTCTGATACCCCGGGGTGGAGGAGATGTCATGCTGGCCCTGGAGGCTTTGGAAGCACTGAGGTATGCCGAGCTAATGAGGAGGGGTGGTGTAGCTGTTGTGGCTAGAAGGGTCCAGCCGCCTCCACTGCCTAGAGTGGAGACGCCAGGCCTAGCTGAGGTACTTAAGGCTCTATCCTCTTCCGGACTCAGGGTATACGACGTTGACGCCTACGGCCAGGCAGCTGCTCTGGGTGCGGCCAGCTCGGCTAACATCTACCTTCTGGGCTATGCGCTGGGTCTAGGCCTGCTTGACGGCTACCTCTCAGTGAATGATGTTGAGAAGGTTGTGTCTTCAATGCTGGGTAGCCGAGGGAGGAACGTCGAGGTCCTAAAGGCTGGCTTCAGAGACGGGTCCATCCTCACCCAGAGCTCGCCAGCACAACCCTGAAGTCCGCTACAACAAGCCTACCCTCCTTGGTGTAGAAGGCGGGGTTAGCCTCTGCATCAACCACAGCACTAATCTCGACCGGAATTCTCGAGACAGTATTGGCTAGCCTATATAGCGACTCAACGCTTAGTGGCGGCAGGCCTCTGAAACCCTTGGAGAGCCGCCTTAGGAGTTGATGTCTACTTACAGCCTTAGAGACGCTGCACCGCGAGGCCGGAGCCCTAGTGTACGCCAGCCCCCCACTAGCCTCTACAAATATACCGCCCGGCCCTAAAACCGCAACTCCCCCTAGCTCTCCCCTGGTCGTGGCGCCAGCTATCAGCTCGACCCCCCTAACCTCCTCTTGGAACAAGACCGTCCAGCTCCCCCCGAAGCGGGAGGATATTGAGGATAGCCTGTGGTAGGCCTCCACAGCCTCCCTACGACTCCCAATACCGGTTACCACTCCTCCAACATCTGTCTTATGCTCTATAGCCGTGCTGGCAACCTTCGCAACGACCATACCCCCAAACTCTTCGAAACACTTCCCAGCCTCCTCGGGAGACTCTGCCACGCAGTATCTAGCTGTCTCTAGACCGTAGGACCTTGCGAGTTCTAGCGCGAGGTCCTCCCTTAGCTTAGAGTAGCCGGAGCTGACGGCCTCCTCAATGATTCCGATTGCAGACCTCGGGGGCTGGCTGGGAGGGTCGGGGGTACAGGGCTCCGCCTCGCCCTGGTATAGTGCTGCAAGTGCTCTGGCAGCCCTGTCTGGCTCTCTATACGAAGGTATGCCGAGGGAGGCGAGCGAGGATAAGACCTCCTCCCCTAGGCCTCCACCCAGAGTAGCGGCGGCTACGGGCATCTTGGATTCCCAGGCCGTCTTTGCCACGATCCACGAGATCTTGGCCGTCATGGTGGCTGGCTGGACTGGGACGACAGCAAGTATCATATCGTACTCACCGCTCGCTGCTAACTCGGGTAGGAGTCGCTCGAAGTCACTGTCACTCGCCATGCCAGTTAGGTCGAAGGGGTTGTAGAACGATGCTATCGGCGGGAACCGCAACACTAGCCTCCTCCTGAGGTCCTCGCTAGGCGGCGGAACACTGAGGCCCGCCTCCTCGAGGGTGTCGGTAGCAACTACCCCAGGGCCTCCTGCGTTTGTTGCAACCGCCACTCGGGGGCCTCTGGGCTTGGGGAGTATTGCTAGGGCTTTGATTATATCGACAGCGTCGCCTACCCTCTCCACAACCACTGCCCCCGCCTCGAGGGCGAGGTCCTTGAATGCATCATACCTCCCCGCAACAGCTGCTGTGTGGCTGCTGGCGGCCCTAGAGCCAGCTGAGGTCCTTCCGCCCTTGAGCACCACTATCCTCTTGCCCGCTTGCCTGGCCTCGGCGATCGAGTCCAGAAGTCTATGTAGGTTTGAGAGACTCTCGGCGTACACCCCTATAACCCTGACTTCCTCTAGACCCGAGTAGTATTCTATGATCTCGGCCTCGTCAACGTCTGCCTTGTTACCAATGTTAGCTGCCATAACGACGCCGACCCCCTCCCCTGCCATCAAGTCCATCATCATGGTGAGGAGAGCCCCGCTCTGGCTGACGAGGCCCACGGGGCCTTTGGGGGGCCTCCTCATCCTCTCCCAGGGGAGGAAGAAGGTGTCAAGCCCTGTGAGAGCGTTGTACACACCGATACAGTTAGGCCCAATCACTCTCAAGCCATACTTTCTAGCCGCCTCAACAAGCCTATCCTGCAGCGCGGCACCCTGAGGGCCTATCTCTGCAAACCCCCCTGCGACGACTACAGCGGCATTAGCACCAATTCTGCCAGCCTCCTCAACAGCCTCGACTGCTGCTTCTGCTCTAAGGGCGACTACGACTAGGTCGACCGGCCTATCAATAGACTCTAGGTTGGGGTACGACTTGACCCCAAGGACCTCGCTGTACTTTG
>WANT01000066.1 GCA_015521685.1 Aeropyrum sp. | reverse complement strand
GCTCGCTAATGCGGTATACAACAGGATCCCTCTACTCCTCCTAGTCCTAGACAACATGACCACGGCAATGACTGGCCACCAGCCCCACCCAGGCGTGGGACTCAGGGCTGACGGTAGCAGGGGGATGCGTCTAGCTCCCGAAAATGTGGCTGAGGCCTTGGGCGTGGGTTTTGTTGAGGTGGTGGACTCTTTCAACGTGGCTGAAGTGGAGGGGGCTGTAGAGAGAGCTATAGAATACTTGAAGTCGGGCGAAGGTCCTGCAGTCCTCGTTGCTAGAGGCTCGTGTATACTGGTGGCCCCTGAGGGAGGCAAGGCTAGAGGGGCTGAAGCCCCCGGTGTACGAGGTCCTCGAGGATAGGTGTAGAGCATGCGGGGTATGCTATAATGCATTCAACTGTCCAGCAATCCAGAGAGTCGAGGATGGCAAAGCCTGGGTGGACCCGCTACTATGCGTGGGCTGTAGCGAGTGCGAGCAGATATGCCCCTTCGACGCCTTCAAGCCTGCTGAAGACGTCGACGAGAGGTGGGCTAAGCTGATGCGCATAGCAGTGCCGAGACCATAAGGCTCTAATCAGGGGGTGTCACGCCAGATGCCCAAGGACACTCTAAACGTAGTGGTGGTGGGAGTCGGCGGTATGGGAGTAGTGACCCTAGCCAGAGTTATAGCGGAGTCCTACGCTAGAAAAGGAGGGAATGCCTTGGTGGCGGAGACGCACGGCCTCAGCCAGAGAGGAGGCTCCGTGGTAGTCCACGTAAGGCTAGGAGATGTTGAAGCTCCTCTGATACCTAGAGGTGGCGGGGACTTAATGCTAGCTTTGGAGGCTTTAGAGGCCCTCAGGTATGTCGAGCTAGTGAGGAGGGGTGGTGTAGCGGTTGTGGCTAGGAGGGTCCAACCACCCCCGCTGCCTAGAGTAGAGGTTCCGAGCATGGCTGAAGTCCTCGACGCTCTAGCCTCCTCCGGGCTTAGACTATACGATGTTGATGCCTACGGCCAGGCAGTTGCTCTGGGCGCGGCGAGCTCGGCCAACATCTACCTTCTAGGCTATGCGCTGGGGCTAGGCCTGCTCGACGGCTACCTCTCAGTGAATGACGTTGAGGAGATTGTCTCTTCAATGCTTGACGGCCACGGGAGGAATCTCGAGGTCTTTAAGGCTGGCTTCAGAGACGGATCCATCATTGCACAGAGCTCTCCAGCACAACCCTAAAGTCAGCTACGACAAGCCTAGCGTCCTTGGTGTAGAAGGCGGGGTTGGCCTCAGCATCAACCACTGCACTGATCTCGAGTGGCATCCTTGAGATAGCGTTGGCCAGCTTGTAAAGCTGCTCCACGCTTAGCGGCGGCATACCCCTGAAACCCCTTGATAGGCGCCTTAGGAGCTGCTGCCTATTCACAGCGTTATACACGCCGCACCGCGAGGCTGGAGCCCTAGTGTAGGCTAGCTCTCTACCAGCCTCTACAAAGATTCCTCCCGGCCCTAAGACAGCAACTCCTCTGAGCTCCCTTCCTGTTGTGGCGCCAACTATTAGTTCAACACCACCGATCTCCTCCTGGAATAAGAGAGTCCAGCTACCTCCGAAGCGGGAGGCTATTGAGGATAGCCTGCGATAGGCCTCCACAGCCTCACGGCTACTCCTGATACCGGTTACTACTCCTCCAACATCTGTCTTATGCTCTATAGCCGTGCTGGCTACCTTTGCAACTACGGTACCCCCAAGCTCATCGAAACACTCCCCAGCCTCCTCTGGAGACTCTGCCACGCAGTATCTAGCTGTCTCTAGACCGTAGGACCTTGCGAGTTCTAGCGCGAGCTCCTCCCTGAGCTTAGAGTAGCCAGAGCTGATCGCCTCCTCCACGATTCTGATTGCAGCCCTAGGAGGCTGGCTGGGAGGGTCGGGGATGCAGGGCTCCGCCTCGCTCTGGTATAGTGCTGCGAGCGCTCTGGCAGCTCTGTCCGGCTCTCTATACGAAGGTATGCCGAGAGAGGCGAGAGAGGATAGGACTTCCTCTCCCAGTCCTCCACCCAAAGTAGCGGCGGCTACGGGGAGCTTGGACTCCCAGGCAGTCTTTGCCACGATCCACGATATCTTGGCTGTCATTGTGGCTGGCTGGACTGGTACTACCGCCAGTATCATATCGTACTCGCCGCTCCTCGCTGCCTCGGGTAGGAGGCGCTCGAAGTCACCGTCACTCGCCATGCCAGTTAGGTCGAAGGGGTTGGAGAGCGATGCTATCGGTGGGAATCGCGACAATAGCCTCCTCCTGAGGCCCTCGCTAGGCGGCGGAACACTGAGGCCCTCCTCCTCGAGTGTGTCGGTAGCAACTACTCCAGGGCCGCCTGCGTTTGTTGCAACAGCTACTCTAGGGCCTCTGGGCTTGGGGAGTAGTGCTAGGGCTTTGATTGTATCGACAGCGTCGCGTATCCTCTCCACAATCACCGCTCCCGCCTCGAGGGCTAGGTCCTTAAAGGCATCGTACCTCCCGGCAACTGCTGCTGTGTGGCTACTGGCGGCTCTAGAGCCAGCTGAGGTCCTCCCGCCCTTGAGTAGCACTACCCTCTTACCCGCTTTCCTGGCCTCGGCAATCGAGTCCAGGAGTCTATGTAGGTTTGAGAGGTTCTCGACGTACACCCATATAACCCTGACTTCGTCCAGACTCGAGTAGTACTCTATGATCTCGGCCTCGTCAACGTCTGCCTTGTTGCCTATGTTGGCTGCCATAACGACGCCGACCCCCTCCCCTGCCATCAAGTCCATCATCATGGTGAGGAGAGCCCCGCTCTGGCTGACGAGGCCCACGGGGCCTTTGAATGGCCTCCTCATCCTCTCCCAGGGCAGGAAGAAGGTGTCGAGTCCCGTGAGGGCGTTGTACACGCCGATACAGTTAGGCCCAATCACCCTCAAGCCATACTTTCTAGCCGTCTCAACAAGCCTATCCTGCAGCGCGGCACCCTGAGGGCCTATCTCTGCAAACCCTCCTGCGACAACTACAGCGGCATTAGCACCAATTCTGCCAGCCTCCTCAACAGCCTCGACTGCTGCTTCTGCTCTAAGGGCGACTACGACTAGGTCGACCGGCCTATCAATAGACTCTAGGTTGGGGTACGACTTGACCCCAAGGACCTCGCTGTACTTTG
>WANT01000065.1 GCA_015521685.1 Aeropyrum sp. | reverse complement strand
CGATTTCTGGAGGCGTGTTTATGTTGGCATACACGCCTACCAGGCTACCATTACTCGAGTAGTACTCGTGTATAGTAATCCACTCCCCCATAAACACTCTTGTGACTCCAGAATAGCCGGGCTCTTTGGGAATGTTTAGTGCATCCAGCATCCCCTTCCTAGTGAATTTCCTCTCGAGAACTAGCTCCCCCTTGCCAGGTGAGGACTGCCTATATGAAACAACTCTGAAAGGCCCAATCTGAATCCTCTCGCCAGACGGCTTGGAGTGTAGTATGCTTATCCGCGAGCCTACTAGCCTCGAGGCTATGAAGTCCTCCAGATGGCCTCCAACCTCCTCCCTCCAAAGCCCTTTCTTGACCCCCTCCTCGCTGAAATCTACTAGTAATCCCTCTCTATCGTCTAGCCAGCTTTTGAATGAATGGTGCTTGTGAATGGTTGGGTATAGTGAGCGTCTCAGCGAGTCTAACCTCTCCTTGGCTGTAGAGGGGAGGTAGATGAGGGATAGGTATTCGCCCCGCTCAACCAGCCTGGGGCTAGTGGAGGGTTCTTCGGTGTAGAGCTCGTAGGCCTTTTCAGCGAGGCCCCTGATCTCGAGGGCTATATCGCTCTTAGAGGCGAGTCTAGCGCCGCTCCTCACCCTTACCCGGAAATTGCTAAGGTCCACTCCACTCTCATGGATAGCCTCTAGCGCTTTGGACGCTTCCTCCCCCTTCAAATGCCTGCTGATTGAGAACCCGCTCGACGGGTATGCGACCCTTACAGTCAACCCGGTTAGCTCGACGCCCCTGCTAGCCTCAACTACTTTCGATCCAGGCTCGCTTTTGCGGACAGTGACACGAACCACATCCCCTGGGGCGGGGCACTCCTCCCCCGGGGAAATGTATACAAGGATGCCTTCCGGGCCCTCCCCTACACAGTCTCCTCGCATCCTAACGTCGACTATACTTCTCAACCCTAATGGGGCTCTCCTAACAGATGCGTGGACAGCCTCATCCAGCAAGTCTTTCTCGAACATAAGGCCAGACTCGTAAGGATAAGCGTGTACGAGGACCTCGTCTCCCGACTCTTCCCCGTGTTTAACTGTGATGTTGGGAGGCTTGGAGGCCGTGGGAACATCTATCCTCTCTAAGAGCTTCCTGCTCAAGTCAGATAATAGATAACCACGTTTAAGCGCCAGGGCTGCGAGAGCTGTAGCGTATATCCCTCTGACTCTAACCGAGTAGAGCAAGCCCTAAACACCAGACTCGATAGTGTCTAATCCAGAGATATCCAGTTGGGGGGCGGAGAACCTACTTTCGCGCGTGTTCGAGGCTTAGTAAGGTTTGCGGGCTAGTCTCTAACTGTCTCTAGAATGGTTATCACCTGCCATATCCTTGTTCTGGCGTAGAAGGGCATGTTTGGGTCCTGGCTGACCTCCTCCAAAGCGCTTATTGCGTTAGCGGCTCTAACGGCGTGAGAAAGCCTGGGGTCTCTGAGGTGTGTTAGAGCATTGGCAGCAGCACGCCTAATGTTGCGTGGAACTCCAGTATCGTTAATTATCGTAACGAGTATGCTCATGGCGAGCTTGATCTTACCATCATTGTCTGCTGGAAGGTTCATAGCCACCCGACGCATCACCCCACTGGCTCAAAATAGTTTGATATCCAACGGTTAAGAAGCGGGCGGGTAGAAGCCTAATATGTATGATCGGCTGACTTGGACTTAGCTAGTCGGATATCCTTAGGGCTCGCCACACAGTCAGCCCTACCTTCATCCTGTGCCCACCAGATGGAACACTATTTATTTTTGGAATCCTTTTTAACCCCTATTCAGAGAGTGATGTTTATAGATCTGGAGCATGTAATGGCGGCTTCGCGGTGAGTGATAAGGCCATGAAAGAGACATCGGGCATAGTGGCGTTGCTAAGCGACTTCGGAGATAGCCCATATACTGGTATCATGAGGGCGGTCATCAAGAGCATAGAGCCAAAGCTGGAGATCGTTGACCTCGATCACTCGATACCCAGTTTCAGTGTGACGGCGGGTGCCTACGTGCTGGCCCACTCCTACTACTGGCTGCCGAGAGGCTCAGTGATAGTTGCCGTTGTTGATCCTGGCGTTGGGTCTGGCAGGGCGGCGCTAGCTATCGAGACTGAGAACTATGTCTTTATAGGCCCTGATAACGGGCTCCTCTACCCAGCTGCCGCTAGCGACGGCATAAAGAGGGTTTATGTTTTGAAGGAGACCCAAGTGAACAATCAGGCCAGGATGACTAGCAGATCTTCGCTTAAGGGCGGGGTGTGGAATATTAGCAAGACTTTCCACGGGAGGGACGTTTTTGCGCCCGCAGGGGCTCTTGTTGCTGCTGGTAAGGCTTCGCTAGAGGACCTGGGCGAAGCTTGCCCGCAAGAGAGGATTAGGAGGTCTAGCATAGATCACGTCGAGAAGATTAACGGTAGCTCGTACAAGGCTGTCGTGGTATATGTGGATAAGTTCGGTAACGTTGCTCTGAGCATAAGGCCTAGGAGGATCGGTGTGAATGTGAACTCATTCAAGTATCTCTTGGTTAAAACTCCACTGGCTAGCCATACAGTCAGGGTTGGCAAGACATTCGCCGATGTGAGCCCGGGAGAGATGGTGGCCTACGAGAACAGCTTCGGCCATCTAGAGGTGGGAATGAATAGAGGTAATGCTGCGAAGAAGCTGGGTATAGAGATAGATACTAAGCTCGAGATAGAGTTTCTAGAAGCGTTCTCTAACACCCAGAAACAACAGGCCCATCAAAGGCTGAGTGCTTATCCCGGTGAGGGTGTCGGCGATACAGCCATCCTCATGTAAACATCCAGCTCTGGAGCGTCTCTAGAGAGTGGTTAAAGAGAACCTCTGGTCTACCTCTGGTCTAACTAGTTCTCACGAACTCAACTTCGAGCCCAGATAATATGTGCTCTATTTTCTTATAGGACTTACAGTCTAGCACTACAGTGTCGTCCTCCACTATGAGCTTCACCCCCTCCAGCTCTAGTGAAGGGGGCTCTGGTAAGCCCTCGGGTTTTTCTGTACCTACGTATACTAGCCTCCTCTTACTGCCCTTCCTAGCGATCTTCCACCAGTATCTCCCGTAGTATTCGTAGAGCTTCGACCTACCGTCGATAGTTTTATAGTAAACTTTGTGCACTGGCTTCAGGTAGTAGCCTGTATGTCTTATGAGGGAATTATACTCGTATAAGGCGGGCTTCAGCGAGTCGAGATAATCCTTTATCCTCTTGTACCCGCCCCTGACGACCACAGTGCAGTCCTCCAGGGGGGGCTCAGTCGGCTCTTCCCCTTCACTACCCCTGCTATAGGGGTTCTCCTCGTCGCAGGCTTCCTTCACTGCCCCCCACCACATGACTTACCACTATAATGGGTAAAAGTCGGTTCTCGAAGCACATCTATCTAGAGAGCCGCGTGTTACTCAATGCGTTATAACTAAATCCTTAATACCACCGCATATACTTTAGGCTTAGTACACTATATGGGTTCGAGGAATAATAAGTCGATATGGGCTCCGATGAAGGCAATGGCGGAGTCGGGACGCCCACACATCCCAGGTGGGCGTTGACGTGCAGGCCGGCTCCCCTAGCTGAGGAGCCGAGACCTGTCTAGAGTGTAGAGATGGGTTTGGGCTCTAAACACGTTCCCTTATCTAGGGGGCTCCAGCGAGGGTCTGACGAGTATTTCTCTATACATAGCTTCATTGCCAAGCTTGAAACTTCTCTAGGAGTCTCCTCGAGGGTTAGACCCCCTACACCTAATGCTGATCTAACGTTGCTGGCTATGGGCTTGATCGCCTCTAGAGGGTCTAGATTAGTGCCTAGGATGTCTGATATTGATCTTGGGTTGTATTTCACGCGACTCACCTCTCCTCTCTCGACGCGATCCAGCCTGGGTATAACATACTTATGTATAACCCTATGGTCTGTGTTCACCAGGAGGGTTCCGTGGACGAGGGTTGCATTGCTGCGTATTGCCGCTGATGTCCCAGAGACCTTCCAGGGGCCAACTGCAACGTCGTTGAAGTTCTCAACCCTAGCGTCTAGGCCCAAGTCTTTCAGGATGGATATTATGAGGCCTGTGATCAGCCTGTAAGCCTCTCTAACCCCCATCCTGGCAGGTAGAGCTAGTGATATGTTCACGTTACCATAGTCATGGTACACCGCTCCACCACCGCTAACCCTCCGCACAATCGGAACCAGGTTCTTTCTAGCAGCCTCACATTTCACCTCCTCGCAGGCACTTAGAGTGTATCCTATGACAATGGAAGGCGGGTTTATCCAGAGTCTAGCAGCAGGCCTTCTACGTAGGCTTGCGTAGTGTAGCAAAGCCTCCTCAAATGCCAGATTGTAGTGTGGCGAGCCGCCCTCGCTAGCTATAACGAGGGTCATACACCTACCCTACCAGCCCCTCAAGTTCCAATCATAACTCATGTATTTTTCCTCGAATAGCTTGAGAGCTATGCTGAGCTCTTGAGGCTCGAGACTAGAGTATTCAACGCCTCCCGACGGTACTCCTAGTACACGGGCGAAGCCCTCAACGAGGCCTTTAGTGATCTCCTCGAAATCTATACTCCTGCCCAGTATCTGCTCAATACCCGCAATTTTGGTCCGGAGGTCCTCAGGACCTACACCGCCTAGAGGTATGATCGAAGACCATTCATCGGCGTCGAACCTGAGAAGCACAGTGCCATGCTGCAGTAGCCTGCCACGTATCCGCCTCTGAGCGCTGCCCGACACCTTTCTACCTAATACTACGACATCACTACTACCAGGCCTAACATAACACAACCCGCCCTCGACCTCAAAACCTCTGAAGCCTCCGATCATGCTGTGGAGGCCGAGCTTCTCTAGAGCGTAGGCCACCCCCTGGGCTATGATCGCGGCACTATGGGCTACATCAAGCTGGAATATGGGGTGTGACTCGTCGATCACAATAGAGTAGGTTACTTCATGCTTCCATGGGTGGATGAGCGCGGCACCACCCGTTGGCCTCCTCACAACAACATATCCCCGCCTTCTGGCCTCGGCTAGGTTAATATCGCTAGACCTCTGCCTCCGCCCAATACTTACGCCAGTTGGAAACCACTGGTAGATTCTTAGTGTCGGTGTCCTGCCGGCCAGTAAAAGGGCCTCGTCTATAGCCATGTTAAGCCTGGGATCCCTAGGCCCGTCTACCACGACCCTGAGCTTCAATCCTTGCCACCGCCGCCATGTAGGCCTCCTTGGCTCTGAACGAGGTTCTAGCGAGTGGGTGGGCTACGACATAGGAGAACCCGAGCTTGTAAGCCTTCCTCTCGAGCTCCCTAAACTCGGAGAGCCTGTACCTCTTGGCCACTGGGAGTTGCTTCTTGCTTGGCCTAAAATACTGGCTCAATACTAGGATGTCTACACCAACACTTCTTAGATCTCTCATAGCCTCAATCAGCTCTCTCCACTCCTCCCCCAGCCCAAGTAGAATGCTGGACTTGGTTACTAGCCTACTGTTGGCTTTCTTAGCATGCTCGAGCACGCTAAGGCTCTGCTCGTAGCCTGCTCTCCTGTCGCGGACGGCTGGAGTGAGTCTCCTTACGGTTTCAATATTGTGGGCTAGGACTTCAAGACCGCTCTCAACAACAGTCTCGACGTCCCTCCTACTACCCTGGAAGTCTGGTATTAGGGCCTCCACGATGGTTTCTCTCTTAAGCCTCTTGATCGCCCTTACTGTTCTCGCGAAGTGAGATGCACCTCCATCTGGCAGGTCATCTCTATCGACGCTCGTCAGGGTGACATAGTCTAGGCCAAGCTCGCTGACAGCTAGGGCGACTTTGTAAGGCTCTAGTGGGTCCAGGGGGTCAGGTACGCCCTTCTTTACGTAGCAGAACCTACATCCTCTGGTACACGTATCGCCCATGATCATGAATGTGGCTGTCCCTTCACCCCAGCATGTGAATATGTTGGGACATAGAGCTCCTTCGCAGACTGTAGCTATTCCTAGGGAGGCTACAGTCCTGGCAACTTTGTAGTACTCGCTATTCAAGCGTACTCTTAGCCTGGGCTTGACCCTAGTCTGACTCAATCCTAGCCACCCTCTATCCTCGCTATAATGGATTCTGGGCTAACCTCCTCCCCTTCACTAGCCACCTCAACTAGCACTCCATCAGTAGGAGACTCAATCTCAAGTACGGCCTTCTCAATTTCTATCTCAGCTATGACCTCGCCTTTCGAGACCCTTTCTCCCACGGACTTGTAGACTTTCACTACTTTCCCCTTCCAGCCACCCCTCCTAGGCCACAGATCGAGCGGGACTCTAACCTCAGTCCGCGAAGCCAACTCCTGCTCCCAAGCTATATCATAATTAATAGTCTTACTGGAATTAAGTACACCGCGAGCCAAGCCGCTAGCAACTGGCATAATATACGTGTCTACACACATCACTGGCTCGAGGGTGTGGCTGTGGAGTCCCTCTATCGTAGGATAGTCGTGGCTGTAGATCCCGACGATGAGGTGGGACTCTATACTCTTAAGCAGCTTGCGGAGAGATTTTGCGAGCGGGGCTCCCATCTGAAGCTAGGTCTACCATTCGTTCTGGAGTATGGCGTAAGGGGTGTTAGAGAAATGTTTAGTGTTTGTGGGGATCACGGTAGCATGGTTATTCTGGACTTGAAGATGGCTGACATAGGTGCTATTATGCGGATGATAGCGTCGAAATTTAGAGGCGCCGCTTCGGCTGTAATAGCACACGCCTTCGTAGGCTACAACTCCGGTCTAAGAGATCTAAAAGAGGCTCTAGATGAGTGGGGTGTTAAGCTAGTGCTGGTGGCCTCTATGAGCCATCCAGGCTCCAGGGAGGTGTTGGACCACTGCATGGAGAGGATATTTGAGGTAATAGATAGGACTAGGCCTTGGGGAGTTGTGGCCCCAGCAACTAGACCCACAGTTGTGGCGAGTGTGAAGGCTAGGTTTCCCTATGTAAGGATACTGAGCCCTGGGGTGGGGGCTCAGGGAGCTAAGCCAGGCGATGCTATATGCTCTGGAGCGGACTACGAGATTGTCGGCAGGTATATTACCAAGTCTCCCGAACCTGTTAAAGCTCTGGATCGTGTCGTTGAGGAGTTGAAACGGAGATGCGGCGGATAATATAACGTCTATAATTATGGCCCATACAAGGGCCTATAAGGCTGGCTTGGCTGTGGGAATCCAGATATTCCGGATTTCGGAGAATATTATCTCGGGAGAAGTGTGGTGGAAGACCATCTTAGAGTCCTTGCTAGCGCTCTATTGAAGAGGGGTGCTGTACTGAAGGGTAGGTTTACTCTCTCTAGTGGCAGGAAGAGTGACATATATGTGGATGCTAGGAGGCTATTGGGGGACCCACTAACCTACACTGCAGTTATTGACATCCTACTAGACGTGGGAGGCCCTCATCTAAGGGGGGCTGACGCTATTATAGGCGTGGCAACTGGCGGAATACCATGGGCTTCCCTAATTGCCTCGAGACTATCCAAGCCAATAGGTTATGTTAGGATTGAGAAGAAAGGCCACGGTACCATGGGGTCTGTTGAGGGCTCTCCACCAACGGGGAAGGTGGTGCTGGTCGATGATGTAGCCACTACAGGGAGGAGTTTAGCCAGCGCATGCAGAACATTATCCTCAGCTGGCTATACAGTGACTGCAGCTCTTGTTATTGTAGATAGGGGTGAGGGTGCTAGGGAGCGTTTGAGAGAAGCTGGGGTCGAGCTCGTAAGCGTGGCGCATCTAAGCGATATTCTGAGGATACTGGGGTGGTAGCCTGGATTGACTAATCCTCTGTATCTTGGGCTTCTGGGTGTAGCAGTTATAAACGTCTCGCTTGCTTCGATACTCTTCAGACTAGCTGCTGTCCACGGGTTCGTGGCGGCCTCATACAGGCTTATCTTCAGTTCAGCCCTAACACTCATGATTCTCCTACTGCTAGCAGCTACAGGTAAGCATGGCTGGCCTCCAAGGCTGTCCAGTTGGAGAGATATTGGCGTTATGGCTTTGTCAGGCATCATGCTCGCTCTACACTTCGACTTGTGGCTCATGAGCCTTACACACCTAAACGTGGCTCCCAGCGTCCTGATCGTTGATAGCTATCCGGCTGTTCTAGCGCTGGTTGGATGGTTTGTATTCAGGGAGAAGTATACGGCTACACAGATTGTTGGCGCCCTTGTTGCGATGGTTGGAGTTTTTGCGATGATGATGTACTCGAGCAGGGAGAGCCTTGCCCCGCCTGGTGGAGACCCCGTTTTAGGGGCTGTGCTTGCATTTGGGGGGATGCTGGCAGTCGCAGCATACTTCTCCATAGGGCGGGGCCTTAGGAGCAGGTATTCTACTTGGGAGTATACTCTTGTAGTCTATACCGTAGCTGCCATCACCAGCGTCATCCTAACAAGGCTGTTGGGCGAGCCCCTGACGGGCTATGAGCTCCGGTCTTACATCTATCTTCTCCTGATGGCGCTGCTCCCTATGATAGGTGGCCACACGATAGTAAACTTTCTTCTGGGAAGGATGAGCCTGCTCGCGAGCACAGTCCCTCTTCTCGGCGAGCCTGTGGGCGCCGCCCTCCTTGCTTGGGCCCTCTTAGGAGAGCCAATTGACGTCGTGACAGCTGTACTGATGGCTCTGGTACTGGTGGGTATATGGATGGTGGTCTCTAGGGAAGCCTGAGAAGCTTAATCCTATCAAATGGCATCATATTCGAGTTATGGGGCCCCATGATCGCCCGTCGGGAAACGCCCGCATCGGCGGAGCCCGTAGACTGCGGGTTGTGACGACTCCCCTGGCTTTGAGGGCCTCCGAACTTGGTGTCGAGTTAGTGATCGCTCTATACTTACATGTCGATATAGTGGTGCGGAGCTATAACTCTAGTATCTATGGTGGTGTGGGGTGTTGAAAGACACGGTAAAGGTGCCCGAGATAAGTGTTGTGGATAAGGTGGAGTTGCCAGCTGGGGAGACTGCAGTTGTTGTAGTTGATATGCAGAACGACTTCGTGAAGCCTCAGGGCAAGCTGTTCGTCCCCACAGCACCAGCCACTATAGAGCCTATAAAGAGGCTTCTAGATAAGGCTAGAGCCTCGGGGGTTAGGGTCTTCTACACTAAGGATACTCACTATGAGGGAGATCCAGAGTTCGAAATATGGGGTGAACACGCCAGGTATGGAACCTGGGGCTGGGAGATAGTTGAGGAGCTCAAGCCTATTGAGGGCCGCGATATCGTGATTCACAAGACTAGATACGACGGGTTCTATGGTACTATGCTAGACGACCTGCTCAGGGTTTATGGTATTAGGAATCTAGTTGTGGTTGGAACTGTAGCTAACATATGTGTCCTTCACACAGCGGGTAGCGCAGCATTGAGGTGGTACAAGGTTTATGTGCCGATGGATGGGGTAAGCGCCTTGAATGACTTCGACTACCACGCTGCGTTAAGGCAGATAAACTTCCTTTACAGGGGAGTAATAGTAAAGAGTGTGGATGGCATATCCTTCACTACCTAGCTTTTCCCACCACTCATGTTTTTAAAACTTCTAGGAGATCTAGTACCTCACCACCAGCATTCCCGACTGGCTTCTCTAGGTTGATCATGCATATGGGGCACATTACCACAACGCGTTTTGAAACGCCCAGAAGCTCTTCAGCCCTAGTTGCGGCTATCTTCTTGGCTAGCGGGGGCATTAACCCTTCTATAGGTCCTCCGCAACAGTAGGTCATTCTGCGGGCTCTCGGGGGTTCGGCGAGCCTTAGGCCTGATCTGGCCGCTATTGATCTTGGCTCTTCGATTATTCCCTCGAACCTGGCGTTATAGCAGGGGTCATGAATGACTGCCTCATCCACCACAGGTTTAAGTTCTACTCCCTTCCTATCCAGTAGCTCTAGGTAGGATTCGACCTCTATGTCGTAGCCGTCCACGTATTTGGGGGCTACGCTCCTCATTATATGCGTGGTGTGGGGGTCTATAGTCACTATTCTTTTTATCCCCAGGTCCCTCAGCCTCTTATGGACCTTGCTGATATGGTTTTGGAAGGTCTCGTCTAGCCCGTTCTCGTAGAGTATGGCGCCGCTGTACATGTCACCTTTTGGTTTGTAAGCGACTCCCAGGCTAGATAGGATTCTATAGGCACCTACTACTATAGATTCCGCCCTTCTGATCTCAGTCTTAGGAGGCCTGACTAGCACGCGGGCTAACCCTACGGGGGCTAATGTCCTAAATCTGTGGGCAACGCCTAGGAGGCCCAGGCTTTCAACTCTCTCTAGCAGTGAGACAGTTGCTCTGATGTATGGTGAGAGCTGGTATAAGCCTCCAGTGAAGAGGTATGCCTCGCCAGAGGTCGATACGCTAACGCTCCTAGACCACCTATAGATAACGTCATTCGGGGCTGGAACTGGGAGGCCAGTCTTTTCGACTATAACCTTCAACATATCCAGGTAGATCCTGAGTTTTGGCAAATAGCGTCGACCTCAAGTTCTATCTACAAGTTATAGGAGGTAAAGTTATGCGTTGCTACAGAGCCATAGTATCTTTTCTGCTCAGAACCCTTTGGCAAGCGAGCCAGCTAATCAGTATTAGGGCTTACCGCAGAATAATCGTAAGTGTGGTGTTCTAGATGGACTTCTCCTTGACCAGCGACCAGAAGCTCTTTCAGGAAAGTGTTCGCCACGGCTTGGAGAGAATTCTGGGCGGCCGGAGATGGGTTGAAATCGACGAGACTGGAGCGATACCCGCAGAGGTGATAAGGGAGTTTGGAAAGCTGGGCATACTAGCAATGGTGTGTCCTGAGGAGCTTGGAGGCCAGGGCGGAGGCTGGGTAGAGGCGGCTATAGCCGCCGAGGAAGTAGGATATCACGACCCAAGTATGTCGCTAGCGGTATACACACTACTCAACAACGCATGGCCTTACGTGCTTTCAAAGCATTCGACTCCCGAAATCTCGGCTATGATTGTAGAGAGAGTTGCAGCTGGAGAGATGTTTTTCGGAATCGCGTCTACCGAGCCCCAAGGCGGGAGCGATGTTGCAGGCATTAGAACTAGAGCTGAGAAGAGCGGCAAGGGCTTCAAGGTGTTTGGGGAGAAGATTCTGATCAGCGGGGTTAGGGAGGCCCTAGAGACTCTAGACTATGGAGGGTGGTTATTGCTGGCTAGGAGTGGTGGTGAGGGGCATAGGGGAGTGACAGCGCTCGCCTTCACCCCAAAGTGGGAGGGGAAGCTTGAGGATGGAGTTGAATACAGCATTCTGGACACTATTGGAAGGCATGGAATATCTACGGGTGTCCTTAGGATTGAAGGCGCCGAGATCCCCTATGAGAGGATCGTGGGTGGCGAGGGGAGGGGCTTCTATATAGCCATGGAGGGCTTCCCCCTAGCCAGGATTCTTGTGGCTGCGGCTAATGTGGGTGCAGCAAGGTGGGCGTTAGAGAGGGGTGTTGAGTGGGCTAGGGAGAGGAGGCTATTCGGCGGAAAGCCGATATCCTCCTTCCAGGGAGTTAGCTTCCCTTTGGCGGAGGCGTTTGTCGAGCTAGAGGCTGCTAGACTCCTCGTATACAAGGCTGCGTGGGTTGCGGACAGGTTTACTATGGGTGAGGCTAGTAGGGAAGAGCTTAACATTTACAGTGCCTCCGCCAAGATCAAGGCTGTGGAGACCGCTGTTAACGTGTTCCAGACAGTCATGAAGACTTATGGAGGCATTAGCTATACCAAAGAGGTCGACATACATCGGGGCCTGCTGGGAAGTCTCTCGTATCTTGTGGGAGCTGAAGGGACCCAAAACATAATGAGATACATTGTAGCAAGAGATCTGATTGGAAGAGAGTATGTTAAACTGTAGCACCTACTTCACCCATCCCCCTTCCCCACAGGCTCCACAAGAAGCGTGAGGCCATCAACACCCTTGACAATCACCAAATCCCCCTCCCTCACGTCTCCACCGTTGACGACTCTTGCCCTCCAGATCTCGCCCTCGATCTCTACCACGATAGAGCCTCCGCTAGCATCTAAAACCCTGCCTTTCTTGCCTGTTATGGATTCGGGTCCTGTCCTGGGTTTCATAGAGGCAGCTGTAACGGCTTTAGCAGAGGCGACCGCTAGGAAGAGGGCTAGTGGAGAAGCGGCGATTGCGGCTTCGAAGGGGGTGAGTACTCCCAGCCTGTCAGCTAGGTATGCGGCACCACCCACCACTATGATGATGGTAGCAGCCTCATCCAGGATCGCAAGGACGGCTATAAGGCTCCTCCTCAACCTCCACCGCCTTGAATACCCTCCTGAGACTATGTTAGATTGCTGGAGGCTTAACTTTGAAGAGGCAAGATATCATAGAGACTAGAGCTTCTCGGGTGCTGGCCACAATAGCAGCGGTGGTTAGAGCTGTTGAGGAATACAATGAGGACTATGAGCCAGACGGGATTAGGGTGGACTTCCGGCTGGAGAGCCTTCTTGGAGACAATGTCATGCAGGTTAGAGTAAACCCTGGTTCGGAGCATAGGCTGGAATATTATGAGGAGGAGCTTTGGCATGGGAGGGTTGAGATTATCCCTGACGAGAATGCCTGGGGTGTAACCCTTACTGAGTTGTTCAGGCGCGCCCCCAGGATCGCGTGGAAGCTGGAGAGGGGTATGTTCGTGCGCGCAGCATCCACAACCACAAGCACAGGACTGGAGTTCATGTACATATACCTCAGGGATGGAAGGGTAGTGGAGCTTGAAGGCGAAGAGTATAGGGTTTCAATACCTAGCGTGGGGGATTTGGCAGCCGCCATTGTACATACACACCCCGCGGGCTCCTGCGGGCTCTCTAAGGCTGACGTGCGGAGCGGTATTGACCACCTTGTGGAGGGCGGGTTGTTCGAGGCGGCTGTGACGGAGAGGTGCATGATATACATGGCCCGGATAGGGCTAGTTAGCGAGGAGGATTACTTGAAGGTTTGGGGCAGCTCTAGGGAGATTATAGGGCCTCTGAACCTGAAAACGATAGAGGTGGGTGTACTCTATTGAAAAAGATGTCCTTAGCCAGGGTTCTGGGATCGCTGGCCAGCCTTGCTAGGACAGGCTGGATGCTTAGGGGTGTGCCACCAGCAATAGCTGAAACTGTTGCAGAGCACGCCTTCGCATCCGCCGTTATAGCTGGCGAGCTGTGCTGGAGGGCTAGGAGGAGGGGCTTGGAGGTGGATGTGGGAAGGTGCATTGCGATGGCTGTGTATCACGACATGGCTGAGAGTATTATAGGAGACATAACTAGGAGGGCTGACCTCGGTAGTGAGAAGAGGAGAGTCGAGGAGAGGGCGTATATGGAGCTCCCGCTCTCTCCAGAAGCCAAGGAGCTATACCTAGAATTCGAGGGGTCTGCCAGTTTAGAGGCGAGGCTAGCCAGGGTGGCTGAACTCCTAGCTACCTACTGGAGGGCCACTCTATACAGGAGCCACGGGTACGAGGTCGACGATATTATGGAATCCGCTAAGAGAGAGGCGTTGTCAATAGCGAGGGAGAGCGGTCTGTTGGATGAGGTTCAAGAAGTCGTTGCGGAGGTAACCTGGGTAGATCAGAGTTGACACTCGTCTCACTACCATACTACTCCTTCAACACAGCGGATGGCAGCCTATATCTGGAGGCGTATCTCTCTAGGTATCTAAGCCGGGAGGAGATATGCTTACTGGCGTCGAGAAAACCTGCGGACCTCTCCCAAAATCCGAGGGGTCTGGAGGCAAAGCCGTGGGGGGAGCCTCATAGAGTTTTGGAATTCTACGTTAGGATGGCTTCGGAACTAATTGAGTCGAAGCCGACTCCATACCAGGGTCTGTGGGGGTGGTATGTTAGAAGGCTTGTCCAAGAGTTAAACCGGCTTATAGCTGGAGGCCTCGCGGGACCTCCTATAGAGCCTAGGCAGGAGGACGCCATTAGGAATAGGCTCGCTAGGAGGCTGTGTAAGGATGTATTAGGCGGTGTTGTTGGGGGTGGGAGGGCTGTCTACACGGGAGTTATGTGGCGCGTCGTAAGGGTAAGGCGGGAGGGTGGCAATATACTGGTTGAGAAGGATGATGGGTCCCTAGACAGGATAGTAGGCTGGCTACTTGAGAGGAATCCAGCGGCTAGAGGGTCTCTCACTAAGCTCATAGCCTTGGATTAGGAGCCAGTATGACTAAGGTGGCAGGTGAGGATTTCTCTAACTAGTTTTGGGCTTTCTATGTGTATCATGTGGCCAGTACCTACAAGTAGTACTCTACCCCTACTGCCTGTGATATCTAATAGCTCGGGCAGTATCTCCCTGCCCATGAGGGGATCTCTCCTCCCCAGAACTATAGTCGTTGGTGTGCCTTCTGTGAGGATCTTCCAGGGCCTGCTAAAGTCTCTCCGTGCTAATGATGAGGCGATGGCTGCATATGCCTTAGGCTCGACTCTTTCGAAGAGCCTCGATACAAAGAGGCGGGCTCTAGCATCCCCAACACCCTTATATACGTTTGAGGCAATCTCACGGGCGAGCTCGGCTATCCTACCCTCTCTAGCTAAAGACGCCCTCCTAGACATCCCTTCAGGGTCGGAGACCTTGTGAGCTGCTGAAATTATGACTGCGCTCTCGAGGCCCAAATCCTGTAGGTGCCAAGAATCTACAGACTGGAGGATGACGTACCCACCCAGACTAAACCCTATTGCATGGAACTCGCTAAGCCCCAATTCTTCTATGGCTGTCTTGAGATCTCTAGCGAGGACCTCCAGGCCTACCTGCCTCCTACTGGATCTACTGCCACCATGGCCTCTCAGGTCTGGGAGGATAACTGTGAATCCCTGTCTAGATAGGTAGCGGCCGACGCCTAGCCATGCCTCCGAGGTCTCTCCGAGCCCATGGAGCAATATTGCGCTCTTACCGCCATCGCCTTCAACTATTTGGATTCTTAGGGGGCTTTCGTCTTCAGCTTGAATCCACAGCTCTCTAATCACGGCTAGCCACCCAGACTACCCTATGCTGGGAGCTTCTTGGACGATGCTATTACTTGCGGTATCTCATTTATGATCATGGATGGTAGCGCTAAGCCGGTCTTTGAGACTGCCTGAGACCCGGCTTTCCCTACCACGTAGAGGGCAGCCGCTGCAGTATTTAGGGCGTCGGGTTTGAGGCCGAGAGCCTTACGCCTGGCGAGGAAGGCTCCGATGACGCCGGCCAAGACGTCCCCGGTGCCCCCCACACTCATCTCTGGCGCCCCCTCTCTATTGAGTCGACAGTACCCTGAAGGGCTGCACACAGCATCCTCAGGCGCCTTTATTAGGGCGGTTGCGTTATACCTAGATGCTATCCTCTTAGCAGCCTCCACCACTCTGGGGAGCTCCCGGAGGCCTAGGAGTAGCTTAGCTTCTCCTCTATGTGGCGTTAGCACGAAGTTCTCGTTGAGACTTATAGACTTGCTTCTAGCAAGGATTTTGAGACCATCAGCGTCGATAACTGTCGCCTTATTATTTCGCTTTGCAGCCTCTATAACCCTGAGTAATAGGTCCTCCCTCTCTCCCAGGCCCGGCCCCACGACGATGGAGTGGACTCTCGGCACGAGGTCCTCAACCGTCTCAAGCCCTCTAGGAACTATTTCGGGATATCTAAGGCTAGCTTCTCTGGAAAAGGGAGCTGCTAGGAACACTAGGTCTGCGCCAGCAGCGTATGCCGCGAGGGATGAGAAGACTGGGGCTCCAACATACTCGTTGCTCCCCCCAACGATGAGGACCTTTCCACCAGTCCCCTTGTGGGCGTCTCGAGGCTTGTCGGGTATCCGGGCGTATACGTCTCCTGGGCCAGCATAGACTTCAGCGTTCCGGGGAATACCGATTTCTGCGACGAGTACCTCGCCTGAGTATACCCGGGCTTTTCCGGTCATCAGGCCAGGCTTAGGCTTGTGCATGGTAATCGTGTAGTCTGAGCGCGCTGTCCCTTCGGCGGCATAGCCGCTATCCGGATCAAGACCAGTTGGGACATCCACCGAAACCCTAAGGCCCGATGCCGAGTTGTATGCCTCTACCGATCTCCTAACGTTACCCCTCAGCCCCCCTTTAACGCCTACTCCAAGAACCGCGTCAACCAGAGCGTCTGCGTCATCGAGTGCCAGCCACTCCTCGTCTCCAGGCGTATAGATCTTAACCTCAGACTCTACTAGTAACCTGTACATATCGAGGGTTGAAGGATGAGTAATCTCGGGGGGCTTGTGGGTCAGATGGACGGTCACCTTAGCCCCCCTATTGGCAAGCCTTCTCGCCGCTGATAGCCCGTCTCCCCCATTGCCTCCCTTTCCCGAGAGTATTTGAACGCGTAAACCTCCCGCTCCGCCTAGGTACCATTCGAGGAAGGATGCAATAGCGTTGCCAGCATTCTCCATGAGTAGGGTTAGGGGAGTGCCTAGATGGGTAGCGTTGATCTCTATGGCTCTCATATCCTCTGTTGTGATAGCCTCGATCTCGGTAGCCTTGTGGAAGCCTGGGGGTAGCCTCATCTCCGAGGACCTCCCGCGATTCTAGTGGTTTACTGTAAGCGTTCTTTTATAGCGGCTAACGAAAACATGATGCTCCGGATCTTTGGCGGGATAGCCCTAGAGGTTGTCCACCCAATCAGCCTCTAGCCTTCCAGAAGATCTTCTTAAGTAAATAGTGGGGACGCCGATGCTCCTCAACCTCCTCCTCAAGCTTTTGTCGCTAGTGGCTACGTAAACCCTGTGGCCAGAACTCTTTAAAACTAGGGAGGCTTCCACGAGGCTGTCATCAGCGTCGATAGGGGATTCAATGTCTATCACTTTAACACCAAGCTTGTTAAGCAGTTCCAGAGCATAGCATGCTCTCCTCTTGATTAGACGCCCTCTTCCAGACGTGCATAGGGTTTTTAGTTCTTCCACTATTCTCCCGGTAGTCGCTAGCCTGTAGGAGGAGTTTATTGCCTCGAATATCATGGACGGGGCTATTAGCCCCTTTGCTATGAGGAGGAGTGTATTAGTGTCTAGAAGGACCACTACTTGACTAGGCCCCAACCTATAAGCCTCCACCTTCCCATGATTCTCCTGCTAAGGGCCACCCTGGCAGAGGGCCAGGTTACTACGGGTCTTCTTAGCTTCATCTCCATCGAGTCTTTACCCACCCTCGTTATCACGCCAAGCGTGATGGCGGTACCCACTGATAGCATTAGCATCTCGCCTCTTCTAACTGGCTCTACCATGGTCTCCTCCTTCATTCCAACAACTCTCTCTAACAGGTTATACTCTATCGTTAGGGTCTCTGTAGGCTCCGGAATCTCTCCCGGCTTGCCAACCACGTTTCCTACCAGGTTGTCTGCTTTAGTCACGCTGGGGTCTAAGGTTGTTCCTATAGCTACTAACCCTCCGGGCCTAGCCTCATCTACCTCGATATTCCCAAACCTAAGGCTGGTTACGGTGGTTTGTAGAGGTTGATATTCCACCCTCCCGCCAGGCTTCCTCACGGCTAGACCCGGGCTTATCTCGATCTCATCTCCAACCTTGAAGGTTCCCTGTATGATACTACCTCCCACGACTCCACCTACAAGCCTCTCAGGGGGGGTGCCCGGCTTGTTTACGTCAAAGCTTCTGCTCACGTACATGAGGGGAGGTTTATCTAGCTCTCGTGGGGGGGTTGGCACGAACTTCTCTATGGCTGCCAGTAGTGCATCGATGTTTGCACGCTTAAGGGCGCTCACGGGGATTATAGGGCTTCCCTCGGCTATCGTGCCGTCAATGAACTTCTTGATCTCGTTGTAGCTCTCCAGAGCCCTTTCTCGGGAGACCACGTCGACCTTGTTCTGGACTACAATAATGTTCTTTATTCCAATTATCTCAAGGGCCACGAGATGCTCTTTAGTCTGAGGCTGTGGGCAGGGCTCGTTCGCAGCTATGACGAGTATTGCCCCATCCATCAACGCAGCCCCGCTTAGCATAGTAGCCATCAGAATCTCGTGTCCGGGCGCGTCGACATAAGAGACTCGACGCCTCAGCGAAGCAGCCGCTTGAGGATCGCACTCACAAACGGGCTCGGGGCTGAAGGTCTCTGGAAACTTGCACCCCTCGCACTGCCAAACCTCCCCGTCAGCATACCCCAGCTTTATAGTCATACCCCGCCGAATCTCCTCACTATGCCTCATAGTCCAAACTCCCGTTAGGGCTTGGACTAGAGTAGTTTTCCCATGGTCGACGTGGCCTACTACCCCAATGTTGACCTCCGGCTGTAGCCTGTCGGCAGAGCTCAACTTACCCCTACCACCCGACCATCAAGATGGGAGATTAAGCCTATATATTGAAGGGCTCGAAATCCAAGAGAAAATCTATCACTAGCCTTCGTCTCCGGAAAAGCTAAGAGAGGATTAGGAGCATGGGATGATGGGACTCCCCTTGGATAAACTCAAACCTGCTAATGCATCAAGGCTTATTTCTATTAATCTCCGTCTTCGAGTCTATTCGAGATTTCAAAGGTAGCTTTTTAGTGCTTACCATCGTCACTCGTATTGTATTATTACATTTAGCTGGGCTAGAGCTGTCTTCCTTCTTTCGCCACGCGGGTCTGGCACCATCCTACCTCTCACACTCTTCCTCCTTCTCTCGCCCTTCTCCCTGGGGTGGAATCCCGGCGGACCTGCTAGGAGCACCTTGTATCTACCCGATCCAGGGACGCCTGGGTGCATGGGTATGCCTGTGGCGTCAGTCCCGCCTCTGATCTTCAGCTTTAGGCCAGGCATGCCTATCAGGCTACCGTCGAAGACATCGCCTATCTCTAGGCCCGACAACTTAACGTGCACATCCTCCGGCACTGCTATTTGCCAGGATTTGGCTCTGAAAGCTTCTGCCTCAGCCTCTAAGTCCCCCGCGGCTTCGCCTAGTAGCTCCATGTTAACCTCGACTGTATAGTCTTCCAGGTCCTCCTTTACTTCGACCTTGAATGGTATTTTCACCTTCTTGCCATCAGGGCTCTTGAACCTTAATGTCATCACTCCAACATGCCCCAGGTTAAGCTCGTCGTACAGCTTCTTGCTGACCCTCGCTATTGGGAGTTCCCTTCTGTCGGCCTCCCTAGACTTCCTCATGCTATCCTTTAGCTCTATATCCTCCACTCCCTTAACCTTTACGCGTATAACCTTATCCCCGGCGCGGGGATCAGATATCACGACTCTTAGAGGCGGCCTCTCTTCCGACACTACGACCACACCTCGCTAGCCGGACCCCAATCGGGGTCCAGCCAGAGATCCTCTGATTTCATGGATCCTATTAACTGTTAAATGAGAGCATTTTGGTATCTGGGTGTAGAACACTATGTCAGGTGGGGGAGAAGCCAAGAGGCTGAGGCAGCCCATAGTTACCGTGTTGGGGCACGTTGACCACGGGAAAACCACGCTGTTAGACCGTATAAGGCGGACAGCAGTAGCCGCCAGGGAGGCGGGTGGTATAACCCAGCATATTGGGGCGAGTATAGTTCCCGCGGATATTATTGAGAGGATTGCTGAGCCCCTCAAGAAGGTCATACCGATTAAACTCGTAATTCCGGGGCTACTGTTCATCGACACGCCGGGGCACGAGCTATTCTCCAACCTCAGGAGGAGGGGTGGAAGCGTTGCCGACTTCGCTATACTCGTCGTCGATATTATGGAGGGATTCAAGCCCCAGACCTACGAGGCCCTAGAGCTTCTGAAGGAGAGAAAAGTACCTTTCCTGGTAGCTGCAAACAAGATAGACAGAATCCCGGGGTGGAAGCCCAACCCTGGGGCACCCTTTATAGAGTCTTTCAGGAGTCAGGATCAACGTGTTAAAGAGATTCTCGAGCAGAGAGTATACGAGATTGTTGGAAAGCTTTACGAGCAGGGGCTGCCCTCCGACCTCTTCACTAGGATCAAGGACTTTAGGCGCAAAATAGCTATAGTCCCTGTATCAGCCAAGACAGGCGAAGGCATACCAGAGCTCCTGGCCGTCCTAGCTGGCCTAACACAAACCTACTTAAAAGACAGGCTCAGATACGCCGAGGGCCCCGGCAGAGGAGTGGTTTTAGAAGTAAAAGAAATGCCAGGTCTAGGTACAGTAGTCGACGCCATAATTTACGACGGCGTGTTGAGGAAAGGCGATATTATAGTCGTTGGAGGGCGGGACGGACCAATAATAACCAGCGTGAGGGCACTCCTGATGCCAGCTCCACTTCAGGACCTCAGAAGTAGGGAGGCGAAGTTCGTCCAGGTGGATTCTGTATATGCCGCCGCAGGCGTTAGGATAGCAGCTCAAGGTCTAGACGAGGCGCTAGCGGGTAGCCCTATTATAGCTGCCTCCTCTGGGGAGGACGCCAAGAAGGCTGCACTCGAGGTGCAGAAGGAGATTGAACAACTTAGATTTAGGACTGAGAACGTTGGTGTTGTTGTCAAGGCGGATACACTCGGGACCTTAGAGGCCCTAGTCGAAGCGTTGAAGCGGCGCGGGATACCAGTGAGAATAGCTGACATAGGACCGGTAACAAGGTCGGACGTTCTAGACGCTGAGGTTACCAAGAAGATTGATAAATACCTCGGTGTGGTGCTAGCGTTTAACGTGAAGATCCTACCCGAGGCTGAGGAGGAGGCTTCAAGGTCGGGAGTGAAGATATTCAGAGAAGGCGTGATCTACAGGCTGATCGAGGAGTTCGAGGATTGGGTCAAGAGGGAAAAGGAGGCTGAGCGGCTCAAAGAGCTCAACAGCTTAGTGAGGCCAGGGAAGTTTAGGATCCTCCCCGGTTATGTATTTAGGAGGAGTGACCCAGCTATCGTTGGCGTCGAGGTCCTCGGGGGCGTGATTAGACCAGGGTATCCGGTGATGACCTCTGAGGGGAGGGAGCTGGGCAGGATCATGGCTATCAGGGACAGAGATCGATCGCTGGATGAGGCGAGGCTGGGCATGAGTGTAGCGGTATCGATACAGGGAAGGATGCTTGTGGGAAGGCATGTGGACGAGGGAGACATAGTTTATACTAGTGTTCCGGCAAGCCATGCCTACAGGATACTTACAGAGTTCAGAGACTTGGTATCGAGGGATGAGCTTGACATTCTAAAGGAAATAGCGGAGATTAAAAGGAGGGCCGGAGACTCTGAGTATGGCAAGGTCCTTCTCAGGCTCAAAATCAAGAAGATATAGAGCTGTGTTTAGCCTCTAGTATTGTAGCGTTCTTCAAGGCTAGTAAATGATCAAGTGTTCCTTCACCAAGCTACTATCTCGTCATCGCTAAAGACGACCTTGTACTCTCTCTCGAAGCTTTCAACGCTGTCGCTCGCGTGGACGATATTTTTCATGATATCAAGCGAGTAGTCCCCCCTTATAGTTCCAGGCTGCGCCTTCCTCCCGTCTGTCTGGCCGATCATTATTCTTACGACGCTAACAGCTTCCTCGCCCTCCACAATCATAGCTACGATCGGACCGCTCGTTATGAAGTCTACTAGCTCGTTGAAGAATGGCTTGTCCTTGTGTACACTGTAGAACTCCTCGGCTTTCTCCCTGTCTAGCTTGAGCATTTTTAGGGCCAGTATTTTTAGGCCCTTCCTCTCGACGCGGGAGATGACCTCGCCAATCAGCCTCCTCTCTACGCCGTCTGGCTTGACTAGGAGTAAAGTCCTCTCTATTGCCATCCTACGGCCACCGAGGATGATGGATCGTCGCGCTCCGGAGCTAAAATTCTAGAATGGTAGAAGCTTTCTTCCGACCCACGCTCTCGATAGCATGTCTGCCGCTATAAGAGCTAGAAAGATCCCCACAGCAGTCATTACCATTGTGTAGAGTATGCCGAACCTCGTGGTAAGATCCCCTAGCCCAGCTAGAACCAACAGCCAGGCATAATCCATCCAAACATGGCTAACATACATTACTCCAAAGGATCTCCAATCACGGCCTTCTAGTGAAGTGACTAATGGGAAGCCAGCGCTGACCCACCATAGGAGGAAGTGAGGATTTGCCCCAGTAAGGATTATTCCCGCAAAAAGAGCGAGGGCGGCGGAGTTCGGCGTAATAATTAGTTCGCCTGTACTAGTGGAACCCTTGAAACCCGCATCTAGGCTAAGGTAGGCAAAGTAGAGGATGAAGACAGATATAATAGTTGATAGGGGCTTAAAGTACCGCCTTATGATGGGCTCAATCCGTCCACTAGTCCTCCAGAGTATAACCAAGAATGGCATCTCGAATAACATGTGGCCTAAAGCGAGGTAAAACCCGCCGATCCATCCAAGGTAAGCTCCTGATACAATAGCGGCGAAAGATAGTGGGCCTGGAGAGAGCGCCCCGCTAGGAGTTATTATAAGAGTTTTAATGATAATGCCTAGAGAACTCCCTCCACCATGCCTGGAACCCCCAGGCATCTCGGGCTACACCCCCTCCGTTTGAATACCAGAGGGCAAGGAGATAACGTATTGCTGGCTAGATACGTAATGTAGGCTGAGTGAAGTCTGGAGATTTGTTGGAGGTAGGTGTTGGGCCTGGTTACTCTAGGAGGCTCTTCTTTATTTTTCTCACCCACTCTAGCTTGTTAGGCTTTCTCTTTAGTTTGATCATGTTCTTGTAGCATTTGCTACTGCAGAACCATAGTATTTGCCCGTTCCTCAGAACGTACATGAGCCCCGTTCCTGGCTCAATAGTGCTACCGCAATAGCTGCAGGTCCTCGACTTTGGCAATACTACCCACCCAGCCGGTTAGGTGGTTGCTGGAGGCTTAATAGGTCTTCCTGCCAATCCACACCTAGAGGGTGTTGTGGTTGTCTCAAGAGAAGGAAAAGAGTGTAATTGAGGAGTTCGGCTACCCAGCAGAGGTTATACAGATAATAGGGAGGACTGGAGTGACGGGTGAGGTGACGCAGGTTAGGGTTAGGATTCTAGAGGGCAGGGATAAGGGGCGTATCCTTACTAGGAACGTTATAGGCCCGGTGAGAATAGGGGACATACTGATTCTTAGAGAGACGGAGAGGGAGGCTAGGAAGCTAAGCGGGAGGAGGAGGTAGTCCAAAGACACCGAAACTATGTTCAACTCTATAAGCCTAGCTTTACAAAGCCTTATAAATAGGCTTGGAAAAAAGCTAGGTTTTCCAGGCTAGTGCTTGCACCTACATATTCCCAGGACTTACATGGCTCGTCTTTTCTCTTGGGAATTTGGCCATTATCTAGTATGGTATTAGCGTTAGCGTTATGGCTGCTACAGGAGCTATCAGCAGCATCAATGCTATCGTATATCCAAATACGTCTCTAGCCCTAGTTCTGGTTATGTCTAACAGGGGTATCGCCCAGAACGGCTGAAGTAGGTTTGTCCAAGAATCGCCAAAGCCGTATGCAATGACTGTCTTTCCTACTGGGACGCCCAGCTCGGCCCCAGCCCTTACCAGGATTTCTCCTATTGCTGCCCACTCTCCTCCACCGCTGGGTATGAAAAGGTTCACTATGCCCGCTGTTAGGAACGCCACTACTGGCCATACTGCTGGTGTTGATATGTCTGCTATCGCCTCCGCAATTATCTGGGCCGAGCTCTTGCCTAGCGGGTCGAATGGGGTGTTAAGCAGGCCAAATATTCCAGCGTAGAAGTGGAACTGTAGGATTACTCCTGCAGCGGATATAACGCTCTTGTAGAAGACCCTAGCGTATCTTATGGGGTTAGCGTAGAGCAGCAAACCCGTCATTAGGAAGATGAAGTTCATTGTGTTCAGGTTTAAAGCGCGGCTTATCCCTTTAGTGCCCAGCTCTATTGCTATTGCCGTCAACCCTAGCAGGACCGTTATCAGTGCTAGAGTCCTGGAGTTCTCCAGCCTGTCGGCTAGCGTCTCAATCTTAGGTGTAGTCTCATATGTGGATTGCGCCGACTCTGAGGTAGCTGTTGGATCGAAGCGCTCTATACCCTTTACCTCGCCTCTAGAGGGGCTTATGAGCCAGAAGATAGCTATGGCTGCAATTGTGATGAGGACGAAGTTGATTATAGTGTACGGGTGGAATATTGTTTGAGAGAGGGGTATAGTCTCCGATCCGTAAAGCTCGGTAAGTACCTTCGCTAAGAAATTGCCGGGAGTGTTCATCAGCAACGGCGCGCTAGCAGTGAGGCCCCAGTGCCATGTGAGGCCGAGGCCTGAGTAGGCTGCGGCTACTACGACTGGATAGTGGATCTTCTTCCCTGTTAGAGCAGCCTGCCTCCCTATCTCTCTCGCTAGTATAGCTCCTCCGATCAGGCTTAGCCCCCAGCTGAGGTAGCTCAGTAGAATCGATACGAATGCGGCTAGTACGGCGGCTTGCTTTGTATTTTGAGGTAGAGATGCTATCCTGGCTAGGACTCTATATACTAGGGGGTGGTATGCTATTACGTATCCTGTTACTAGGATTAGGGTCATTTGCATGCTGAAGGTGAGTAGCTTCCAGAAGCCGCCGTACCAGGCCTTGTAGACTATGAACTCGACCGTCCCATAGAGGCCTACGTATTGGAATGGTCTTAGGAGTATGAGGTCGATTACTACTGCTATTATAGTTAGGATTATTGCGAAGATGAATGGGTCTGGCATGACACTTCTTATCCTCTTCTCTAGGACCTCTCCGAACGCCTCGAGCGGTGGTCTTCCTCGAGCTTCTTCATCCGAAGCCAGAGCTAGGCCACCTCCACGGTGTCGGTGGGGTTAGAGTGGGATTTTCTCGGATTTATTCACTATTTCAAATTAGAATATATACTTGATTTGTGGCTGTGCAGGGCGAAAAACTCCTAGTTAGTATATCTCACGGTAAATCCTATTTCAAGACTTCCCAACACCCTCAAGAGAGGGCGCCTACCGTGACACGGGCAGCTATAGTGTCGGCAGGTTGGTATGGATTCAAGCCTGAGGTAGGCGACCTGAGCTTCCGGGAAATGATGTTTGAAGCCGCCCTAAGAGCGTATGCCAAGGTAGGCGTAGATCCTAGGAAGGATGTAGATGCTTTCATATCGTGCCAAGAGGACTACTGGGAGGGTATAGCCATAACCGACGAGTTCGCACCGGAGCCCGTAGGTGGAGTTCTGAGACCAACACTAACTGTTACAGGGGATCTAATCCAGTGTCTAGGCCAGGCCGTTATGCTAGTGAGGACAGGCTACTTCGACCTAGTTTCCATAGAGGCGCATGCCAAGCCGAGCGACATTCTAACCTTGAAAGGAGTTATGGATATGGCTCTCGACCCAATTTACCTTAGGCCACTATCACCCCCAAACCCCCACTTTCTAGCAGGGATCATGGCTAGTTCATTCTTAGCACGTACCGGGCTGGGGAGAGAGGCGCTAGCTCTAGTTGTTTCCAAGAACAAGAACGCAGGCCTAGACAACCCGAGGGCTAGCCACGCAAGCCCGGTAACGGTTGGGGACGTGATTTCGGCTGATACAGTGGTAGACCCGCTAACAAGATACGATATTGCACCCTTCAGCGATGCAGCCATAGTCATGCTAGTTGGAGGCGAGGAGGCGGCGAGAAAGGTGACTGACACTCCAGTCTGGATTGAGGGTATCGGCTGGGCGACGGAGTCTGGCACGGGCTCTTTGGCTTACCACTCATGGGACTCAATGCCTAGCATGAAGATGGCTGTCGAGATGGCGAAGGGTATGGCGGGCTTGTCTGGAAGGCCTCAGAGTTTCGCGAGTTTTGCAGAGGTTGAGGACAGGTATAGCTTTATGGAGCTTCTGGCTTTAGAAGAGGCAGGCGTGGCTGACCCTATAGAGGGCTTTAGGATGCTGGAGGCAGGCGACTTTGATCCTAATGGCTTCTTCCCCGTGAATCCAAGTGGGGGTTCGCTTGCAGCGGGCGTTTCATTCGAGGTTACTGGGGGGTTTAGGGTTCTGGAGGCGTATGAGAGGCTCTTAGCTTTGGGTGGGGATCTTGAGCCCGGGTTGGAGAGGGCTCTCGTCGTCTCATGGAGAGGGCCTCCAACAAGGACCAGTATGTCAGTTATTCTAGGTGTATAGGAGGGGGTGAATCCCTGTGGTTTCAAGGCCTAATTTACACGTCAAGGATCGTGTGGCTGTGGTAGGTGCTGGTATAACTCTTTTCAGGCGGAGGATGTTGGAGACGCCGAGAGAGCTGGCGTGGGAAGCTTCTAAGATGGCTCTTGAAAGCGCTGGTTTGACGCTCAGGGATATCGATTGTGTGGTTATTGGGAGCGCGCCTGACGCCTTCGACGGTGTCCACATGAAGGGCGAATACCTCGCCGACGGGGCTGGGGGTTTAATGAAGCCGACAGTCAGGGTGTACGTGGGAGGGGGTACGGGAGTCTTCGTCCCAATAGCTGCGTGGTGGCATGTCGCCAGCGGTCTATGCAGGACTGTGCTTGCTGTGGCTGAGGAGAAGATGTCTCCTGCCAGGCCTCACCCGCAAGGCGTCTTCGCCTACATATGGGATCCCATACTTGAGAGGCCTCTCGGGCCGAACTTGATATGGATCTTCGCTCTAGAGATGAGGAGATACATGCACAAGTGCCGTGTGGATAAGGAGACTATTGCTAAGGTGAGTGTCAAAAACAAGCGGAACGCCATGGGCCATCCAGCTGCGCAGGCAGCTGGAGAGATCACTGTGGAAGATGTTCTTAACAGCGAGGTCCTCGTCTGGCCGGTACAGAGGCTCGATATAAGCCCTGTGAGCGATGGCGCCGCTGCCCTCGTCTTGGCGTCGGAGAACGAGGCTAGAAGGATTACTGATAGCCCTGTGTGGATAGAGGGTGTTGGCTGGACTCTAGACAATACTCACTGGTATAACAGGGAGCTAGCTTATCCACGTTACGTCAATTATGCGGCTAGGATGGCGTATAGAATGGCTGGGATAGAGAGGCCTTGGAGGGAGATAGATTTCGCCGAACCCTACGATCCCTTCGACTATAAAGAGCTACACCACATAGAGGGGCTAATGCTAGCTAGGCCCTGCGAGGCTCCGAAGCTGCTGGAGGAGGGATGGTTTGATAGGAGCGGCGAGCTGCCCACTAGCCCGAGCGGAGGCTTGCTTGGCGTGGGGAACCCGATAGCTGCTGCTGGCCTAATGAAGGCTGCCGAGCTTTTCTGGCAGCTAAGGTATGAGGCTGGCCCCAGGCAGGTCAAGAAGCCGGTTCACAAAGGGGTAGCACAGGCATGGGGCGACTTGATGCAGGCAGGCACGGTTGTTGTTATGGGTAACTAAATGGGGGTTGGCGTGAGATGTCTGAGGAGAAGAGTCTACCCGGAACATATCTTAGGGAGAGGGATTTGCAATCTCTACCTGGAATTGTAGAGCACAGGCCTGACGTGAAGTACCTTTACAGCGCTGGACAGGCCCAAAGCATGTTCCTCAGAGGGCTAAAGGATGGGCGGATACTGGGCGTTAGGTGCATGAGGTGTGGTAGAGTGTATGTCCCTCCGAGGTCCTACTGCGAGTACTGTTTCGCGCCGACAGGCGACTGGGTCGAGCTGTCTGGCGAAGGCGAGGTCCATACAGCTGTCGTAAGCTACATATCAACCTTTAGAGAGAGGCTGGAGAAGCCCGAGATAGTTGCTGTGGTCAAGCTCTACGCTCCAGGCTATACCAACAAGGATGACGAGTACGAGTTCGCAGGCATGTTCCACAAGCTGTGTGGCGTGGGGGAGGATGACGTGATAAATGGGAGGGTTATAGGGATGAGAGTGAAGCCTAGATGGAGGCCTCCCGAAGAGAGGATCGGCAGCGTAACCGATATAGAGTGCTTTGAGCCTGTCCAGTCGTGAGACTAGTATTGAACGGGGGTGTGTTGTGGTGGCTGGCCAGTGGGGTAAGAACCCCTGGGGAGTCTACAAGTTTCCTGGTAAGATGGAGGTAGAGAAGTACGTATACACCCCGGGACTCCACGGCCTCGAGATGGCAAAGGCTTTGAAGGAAGGGAGGATCGTTGGAACGAAATGCGGCGAGACTGTCTATGTGCCGCCTACAACACTCTGCCCCGACTTCGGTGAGGGCAAGGTCGTAGAGGTTTCTGGCCCGTGGTATGTGGATGCATATACCGTGATTCGAGAGAGCCTCGAGGGGGAAAAGCTCGAGGAGCCAGTCGTTATCGCGCTCCTAGTCCCAGAGGATGCTGAGGGCGGACTAATCCACTACGTAAAAGCCGAGCCAGAGGAAGTATTCATAGGGATGATGGTGGAGCCCGTATTCAGGCCTGCAGAGGAGCGGAAGGGAACGATAACTGATATCATGTATTTTAGGCCAGTACCCGAGGGGGCGTGAACCCCCCCAAATTATTATACTGTATTTGAACTCCCAAATAGCCTTGGAATCCTCAGGGTGCTATTTGTAATTAGGACCCACACTATATCCAGCCGAATGGGGGTCACACTAGGCCTCCGCCCGCGGCTGGCCGCAGGGCGGTGATGGGTCTTGAAGAGTAGGGTTGAGATAGAAAGAGAAGCCATGGAGGTCCTCCAAGACCTCACTAGGGCGTCGGGACCCGGCTTCACAAAGCTGGTCCGGCTTGTGGGGATATCTCTGAGGGTAGCGATACCTAAGAAACATAGGGTACTCGTTGTCCTCTCCGGCGGGGACCCAGCTAGGGTGGGCGCGGCTACAGCTAGACTGCTCCTGTATTACGAGAAGGTGTATAGGAGGGTGGCTGGCAAGAGGCCTTTGAAAGTTTTATACGTGTTTCATGACGAGTTCGACGATGCACGACTAAGGAAGGAGATAGTCAAAAGGGCAGTGAAGGAGAAGGCTAACATGCTTGAGCAGGTTACGGCGAGGTACGAGGAGAGCGATAAGTATCTCGGCACCACATTTCAGGCGCTAGTCCTGGACCTGACCAACGACTTGAAACCGAACGATGTTGGCAGGTTGGTTGAGGTGGTTGAGGGCGGCGGGATAATAGTGGTTCAGGCGCCTCCTTGGGAAGAGTGGGACATGAAGATAACCCTCTTTAAGCAAAACCTCCTTGTCCCCGGCTATGACGAGCCGAGACATGTTTTCATATCTTGGTTTAAGAGGAAGTTGCTAGAGCACAAAACCGGGATCATAGTGTACGACACGAGGTCGCGCAAAATACTGAGCGGGGAGCCGGAGGAGCCGGGGGAATTCAAGAGGAGGGAGCCTAAGCCGCCTAAGAAGGCGCTATTCCCGGATAAAGTCTACCAGCTGGCGCTCACTCAGGACCAGCTGGAGGCCGTCAGGCTACTGGAGTGGATGTACGAGAAACCCCCTAAGGGTAGGAAGAAAATGATTGTGATAACGGCAGATAGGGGTAGGGGGAAGAGTAGCGCGCTGGGTATAGGTCTAGTAGCGCTAGCACACGAGCTGGCTAAAGTGAAAAACAGGGTTAGGATTGCGGTCACAGCGCCTAGCCCAACTAACGTTCAGTCGTTGATGGAGCTTGCTATGAAGACGGCTGAGGTCCTCGGACTTAGCCCCAAGGCCGTCAAGAGAAGTGGAAGGATTATCGAGATTCAGGGCCGGAAGTTTAGCCTTGAGTACTGGGAGCCTGCTACCGTGGTTAAGATCCAGGCAGATATAGTTGCTGTGGACGAGGCGAGCGGTATACACGTGCCCCTACTCCACAAGATTTGGCGCTCCCATAGAAGGCTAGTTTTCTCAGCCACCATCCACGGCTACGAGGGTGCGGGCAGAGGCTTCAACGTTAGATTCCTCTCTGAAGTTAAGAAGAGTGGGGACACGATAATTAGAGAGTTTAGGCTGGAGGAGCCAATAAGATATGCGCCCGAGGACCCTGTCGAGACGTGGCTATACGACGCATTGCTTCTTGATGCAGAGCCGGCTCAGCTTGAGCCTGAGGACCTGGAGGACATAAGCCTGGGCAACCTTGAGTATCTCAGGCTAGACCCTCAATGGCTGTTTAGCAAGGATGGAGAGCGGGTCCTGAGAGAGCTCTTCGGAATCTACGTTCTGGCCCACTACAGAAATGAGCCTGATGACCTCGGGATGCTAGCTGACGCCCCTCACCACTCGATAAGGGCGATCAGAACCTCGAGGAGAGGGAAGATTGTGGCTGCAGCCCAGGTCGCGGAAGAGGGCGGCCTAGATGAGGGGATGATAGATAGGCTACTTAGAGGCGAGAAGATAGCAGGAAACATAATACCGGATAGGATGCTCAAGCATTCGAGAATCAGAGAGTTTGGTAGGATGGTAGGATGGAGGATCGTTAGGATAGCAACACACCCAGAGGTGCAGGGCAGAGGTATAGGTTCGAGACTGTTAAGGGAGCTCTACTCTGAGAGCAAGGAGAGAGGTTATGACTGGCTCGGGAGTGGATTCGGAATAAACGTTCAGCTCCTCAGGTTCTGGCTCAAGAACGGGTTTACAGTCCTACACCTCAGCCCCGACAGGAACCCGGTCAGCGGCGAGTACACAAGCCTAGTTATGAAGCCAATATCACGTAGGGCAGAGCTTAGCGTCAGAGTTGCGGCGAGGGAATTCAAGCTAAAGCTGCTGGGTAGCCTACACGACACGTACAGCGATATGGATGTCGATGAGGCCCTGCTCCTCTTAGAGATGGAGCCGGCCGCTCTCACACCTGGATATGCACCTAGGCTAACGAAAATACAGCTCGATAGACTATGGATCTACAACTTCGGGCCAATGACTTATGAGGCCGCGACAGACATAATCAGGGAGCTCGCCTTGGCGTATTGGCATGTGGATCCAGATAGAAGGCCCCAGCTTTCTGATTTCGAGAAGAAGGTACTATTGGGTAAGGCTCTCCAAGCTAAAGCTTGGAGTGAAGTGGCAGAAGAGCTAGGAGTTAGGGAGCATAAGGTTATGGTTGCCCTGAAGGAGGTTGTGAGGAAGCTTTCGAAGGACCTCGTAGGGGTGGCCGAGGATGCAAAGGTGGGGGTGGAGCTTGAGGACCTCAGCGAGTATGAGTTGGGGCTGCAGGATTCTGAAGGTAGATCCCGAGAGGCCTGACGAGGCTAGCTTGAGGGTGGCCGCAGAGGCTATACGGAGGGGAGGCCTAGTAGCCTTCCCCACAGAGACGGTTTATGGGCTGGGAGCCGACGCGCTCAACCCTAGAGCAGTAAAAAAGATATTCGAAGTTAAAGGTAGACCTCCCGACAACCCTCTAATAGTCCATATATCAGACTGGGAAATGCTTGGGAGGATAGCTGATGAGGTTCCTAAGGCAGCGCTAAAGCTTGCGAGAAAATTCTGGCCGGGACCACTAACCCTAGTGTTAAAACGGAAAAAGGTCATCCCAGACGAGGTTACAGCGGGGCTCCCCACGGTAGCTGTTAGGATGCCTGCTCACGAAGTGGCATTAAAGTTGATAAGACTCTCGGATACCCCTATAGCCGCTCCGAGCGCTAATCCGAGTGGGAGGCCCAGCCCAACTACTGGTAGCCATGTACTAAGAGATCTAGACTGCAAGGTCGACGTAATCCTAGATGGCGGTGAAACATATTTTGGATTAGAGTCCACGATCATAGATGTCACCAGAAACCCCCCAGTCCTCCTAAGGCCAGGCCCCATAGCTGTAGAGGATGTTGAGAAGGCTCTGGGAGAGCGTGTAATGGTTACGGACGAGTCTAGAGGGCTTAGCCATGCTGAGAGGCCTCTTGCTCCCGGCATGAAGTACAGGCACTACGCTCCAGACACTCCAGTCGTGCTGGTTGACGTCAACCCTAGTGATATTGTAACTGTAGTAGAGAGCGCTGTAAGAGAGTTGAATAAACTGGATTGGAAGGCCGGGCTAGTCGGTTCAACAAACCTGATATGGCTGGTTGTAGGCTATGGGTTGCGCAAGGGAAGGATGCCCTTGAAGATTTATGACCTAGGGCGGGGAGAGAAACCACACGTTGCTGCTAGGAGGCTCTACCATGTTCTCAGAAAGATTGATGAGCATAGCCTACCAGCAGCGGTGGTTCTACCCTTCCCAGAAGAGGGGATAGGCCTTGCTGTGATGAACCGGCTGCGAAAGGCGGCTTCGAGGAGAGTCAGTGGATAGTAGAGGGCTGCTAAACCTTATCTACGGATCTTGCAATACTTATAATCGTTCGTGCAACATCAGTTGCCTTCGCCCCTAATACTCTTACCATGGGCTCCTTACCTATATCACCCTCATCATAGATAACGTCTGGTATCCTCCCGAGGTTCCTGTAGGCCTCTGTCAGCATCCAAGGAAGGCTACCTCCCTCCGCCTCTTTCACGTCTTTAGGCTCGCTGGCTCTGTCGGCCTTATAGACAAGGAGGCCCAGATCCTGGGCTGCGTTGATTACTTCTTCAGTATACTTGATATTGGCTGCGGACCTAATCTCGGGGTTGTACTTCATAGCGGTTAGAACTAGTCTGGCCATGTGGCTCGAAGCGCCAAACTCTGGTTTCCCCTTGACCACGAGCCTATCCCGATAAACGCCTATTCTTCCCGGGATGGCAGCGACGTCTAAAGGCGTCCTAGCATAGGGCCTCTCTATAGCCATTGCAACATTCATCTGGACCTCTGGGACAAGCTTATATACTACATCCTCAGCCTTTCTTAGCATCTCCACGGCCCTCTCGACTTCCACAAGCACGTCCCACCTGCTGGCGGGAATAGCCATCCAGGAGGTAGGGTTAACAGGGCCCTGCCCAGCACCTATCTCAAGGCCATACTCTACAGCCATTGTGATGAACCTTTTGGCGACTTCTATTGCCTCGACTAGACTGCGCCCCTTCGCGAGCCCCGCTGCTATGGCGGCTGAGAAGGCGCAGCCAGTACCATGGGTAGTATTTCTGTAGATTCTCTTCTCCTTGAAGATCCTATACTCTCCAGAATGGTAGAGGACGTCGACTACATAATCTCCTCTGAGATGTCCTCCCTTTACTACTGCGGCTGTAGCACCCAGCTCATCTACTATGATGCGAGCCGCCTCCTTGGCAGAATCTAGGTCTTTAACCTTTATACCTGCTAGGACTTCGGCTTCAGGGGCGTTTGGAGTTACTAGAGTCGCTCTAGGAATTATGTATCTTTTCAAAGCCTCCTCGGCTTCCGGCCTCAAGAGCCTTGCTCCGCTCTTGGCAACCATAACAGGGTCCACTACAAGAGGAAAGCCATATTGGTCTACAGTCTCGGAGACAGCCTTGATGATCTCCTCGTTACTGAGCATGCCAGTCTTAGCAGCATCAACTCCAATGTCATCAGCAACCGCCTCTATCTGGGCCTTTACAACCTCGTGTGGAATATCGTGTATCGCCCTAACCTCCACAGTGTTTTGAGCTGTGATACTGGTAATAGCAGAAGCACCGTGGACTCCCATAGCCGCGAATGTTTTCAAGTCGGCCTGAATCCCTGCACCTCCACCGCTGTCACTCCCAGCTATAGTCATTGCCACGGGAATTCTGATAGCCAACACAGCCACCTCTTGACCTCAAACTATAGTAATTACCATACTAGGGTGTAAAACTCCCCCTCTATAAAATCCTTATAGGAGGTATAGGGACAGCAATGTCAGGCTAAATATAAGAACATCCCATCCAGTTGGACGCCAGAAAAGTGTGCTCATCCGCCTCTCTGGTACTTTAGCTAGGATAGCCTCAGCTAGCACAGCTGAGCTTTCGAATGCATTGACAAGCACCGGAATAGGAAGTCGGAATAGCAGTCTTACACCCTTTATTCCTCTACCCCTGAGGGAGTCAAGGGACTCTCTCACTATCATTGAGAAGATGTCCGCTTGCCTCGCTATGAGAACTGGCAGTATAGATGCTTTGGGTGGAACACCTAGACCCTCTAGGAAGAGCCTTAAATTGTATAGCCCGAGCATTGATATCAGGCCGCTTGCTGTGAGAGATACGGTCAGCACTCTAATTGTTGTGTCAATAGCAGCTAACACCCCGTGAAATACAGCAACCACCACTAGAGTTGGTACTGCAATCCATAGGATCAACAGTGGCATGTGGAAGACGATACCCCCAAGGATACCTATAATTAACCCTACTATAGAGGCCGCGAGGACCTGACCGCTAACCAACATGTATAAAACTAGCGCGAGAATTGCGATTACTGTAGGAGGCGTTATCTTAGCCTTCTGACCCGAGGAATACACACCTGGCCACCCTGCTAGGACTTAGCCCCAGTTTCAGAGCCTTCTTCATAATTGGGCCTGGCTCTAACCCCACTCGGTCTAACACCTCGCTTGACAAGATCTTATCGACGTTTGAGTGTAATAACACCGTCCCTCTTTTCATGATAATAGCTTCCTGGGCTACGCTGGCTGCGAAGTCGATATCGTGCCCGGCTATCAGCACTGGTATTCTCAGAGAGTCTATGAGTCGGGCTAGCCACCTCCTATAACGCTGGTCAAGCCCAGATGTAGGCTCATCAATAACAAGACCCTCCGGGTTCCACGAGATGGCAGCCAGTACTGATATTATTCTAGCTTCTCCCATACTAAGCGTGAAGGGACTTCTCCCAGCCAGGTGCTCTAATCCAGCCTCCCTCAGAATCCTCAGCGCTTCATCCCTACTTCCGGCGGAAAGTGTCAAGTCTTCGATGACGGTATGCGAGCTAAACCCCAGATACGGGTTTTGGAGGCTAGCCCCAACGGATTCAGGCCTCAATACTTCGCCTGAAGAAGGCTTGAGTAGCCCCGCAGCCAGCTTGAGCAACGTTGTCTTACCTGAACCATTGGGTCCCAACACTGCGGTTACTCGAGAAGATATAGTGAGATTGACGTCTCTAATCCTCCCAACCAAGCTCACATTCCTGAAGACCCACCTAAACATTTCAGCCACCAATCGTCCTTCTCCTCAACCCAACTAGAAACTTCTAGGCTCACCCAAGGTGCGTTGACTTGCACAACTTTACCATGATTGGTTATGTAGACCCTACTCGCCGTTTCTAGGAAGTAATGGGCTTTGTGCTCTGCCACGATGACTGAATCAACGTCAATCCTTGATAGGAGCTCCACAATAGAACGGGCTCCAATGGGATCTTGATACGCTAGAGGCTCATCAATTAGTAGGATCTCTGCGCCGAGAGCAAGTGCACTTGCAATTGCAACCCTTTGCCTCTCGCCAGTAGAGAGGGTTGATACCCTCTTATCGAGTAGATGTGAGATTCCGAGGTTCTCTGCAAGCACTTTAGCCTCTCTTCTAGCCACACCAACTGGGACCCCTGAGGATTCAAGGCTGTACATTAACTCCTCCTCAACAGTCAGATTCAGGATAAAATAATCAAAATCCTGGGGTATCAGCACAGACTTTCCTCCTACCTCAACACTACCTCTCAATTCCCCGCCATGTATTCTCACTGCCGTGCCTGCTGCGATCCTAAGTATCGTGGTCTTACCGCTTCCAGTAGAACCTACAATGAGGTTGATACCCTTGATGAATTCAGCGTTCACACCTCGCAAAATCCAGTCTCCTCCTGGGTAGCGGTACCAAACGTCTTGAAGGACTACCGTGCTACCCATATTCTTCCCAACACCTCCCCCAATATAGCTACAGACCTTCTCTCTATGGTTGACAAACCGCATCTATCCCTTAGGGCATCACCATAGTAGGCGTTAACTATAGCGACTGAGTGTCTTGTGAGCGCCTTGTATAGTGCGCCGAAATCCCCTGCGTGAGTGTGTATTGTAGCGTCATTCACGACAATAACCTGGCCCGGATTCTCGGCTACATAGTCTAGAATCCTTGTGGTCTTCAAGGCATTTGAACGTGCAAAATTCCACATTAGCTTACAGTCACCGCCAGACTCAAGCCTAGGAGCTCTTAGACCCGTAGGCCTGTAAATCCTAGCCCCAGGGATAGCCTTGAGCCTAGAGCCGATCCCACCCTTCTCGGGAGCGAAGTCGACGACCACAACCTCACTGACCAGCTCTGAAGCTAAACTGGCAATTAGCCAAGTGAGGGGAGTCTTACCCTTACCCGTCTCACCTATGATTAGAAGGCCTGAGACGTGCAACGCCAGTCCTCTCCAACACAATCAGAGAAACCACACCTAGTGCTGTGCCTATAGCTGTGCTAACCACCCAGCCCATCCATATAACCGCCAATGCGGCTCGCCACGCTTCTAAATCACCCATGATAGGTGCGAACACATAGTATGCTGTTAAAAAGCCTATGACTGCAGTTCCGAGAGGCTCTAGCAAGCCGGCCAATATAGGGTTCTTGCCAAGCCTTCGAAGAACAATCGACCCTAGCCCTACAAGGAGGGCTCCAGGAACGCCGCCAGGGATTGAATAAATCGTGCCTAACCCGACAGCCATCCTTACGATACCCACAGTTAAGGCCAGCCCTGCTGCCCACCCAGGGCCGAGCAAAACGCCAGCAATAACATTAACCATGTGTTGCCATGGCAAAGCCTTTGTGGGCCCCACGTCGATCCTAATTACGCTTAGAGCAATTGCAATACCACCCAAAACTGCGGCAAGAGCTAGCTTCCTTTCGTGAGGTATTTGGGCGAGTAACTAGCATCACCGATATAGCTTTACTATTTATAAGTAGTAAAAACTATTCTATAGGGTTATGTTGAAGTATTTCTACAAAACTCTCCTTATAAGGCACCAGTACCACGCGGCGTACAAAACCCAAACATACAAGCAACAGACCTTTATCCATGAACCCCGAAGGGGCTCTGGGAACCTAACGTCCTAGGAGTCCTGCAAGGGGGTTCCCAGGTGTGAACGAATGAGTACGGAGAAAATCTCGAGGGCACCTGCCATACTGCTGCTAGCCCTCTTGGCGGCAGCTGGAGTAGGCGGGGTCTTCGCCCTCTGGGACGAGATCCTCACCGTGGATGTGTTCGTCGAAACTGGCGAGCTAGAGGCGTCACTCAGCGTTGAGAGTATGGGCGACAACGAGATCGATCAGGCCATAGAGATGGGTGAGCCAGACCCTACAGTTAAAGATGTGTCAAGCATCTTATGCGAGCTAAGTGAGGATGGAAACACGGTATTCGTTACAGTGACCAACGCCTACCCAAGCATCACCTACTGGTGCGAGCTAGACTTAACCAACAATGGTACGATACCCTTCAAGGTCCAAAGTATCAACTTTATGAATGATACTATAAGCCCTGTCGCAGAGGAGTTCGGCTTCTATGACGATCTAAACCTCAACCCACCTGACACCTTTGTTGTAGGGGCACAGATAGAGCCCGGGCAGAGCGGCTATGATTACCTAGTAATACACTTGAGCAATGATGCTCAGGAGAACTCTACATACACTGCTACAATAGAGATACAAGTGGTCCAGTGGAACGAGTTCACAGAGCCTCAGTCGTAAGGTGAGGATCCAGAACTTAAACGGAGGGGATTCCGAGTTTTTTCATCTAATCCCCATTGTTTTGAGGTGTAAGTGAAATGAGATTTAATGGAAGTATGGTAACGGCCTTACTCGCTATAACAGTACTGTCAGCGTTAGGAGGGGTGCTTGCACTCTGGTATGAGAACCTGTATGTGGACGTCAGTGTTGAGACAGGTGAAGTAGACTGGGAAATAATACAAGGAAGCCTTTCATACTTCGACGACTGTGACCTACCCGAGGATGGAGACCCTGAAAGCACCGCTCCTCTTTCAGGAGACGACTGGAACGTTTATCCAAATGGAAGCCCTCCATGGGCGTTCCCCTACGACTGGACTGGGACCAACCCCGTCAGAACTACTAAAGACGTCGGCTGTGTAGAGGCCCAGCTACTAGATAGCGATGGAGATACTGATATGGATACTGTTGAGGTTGAAGTATTCAATGCGTATCCATTCTACTACGTTAACGTGGACTTTGACGTCAGGAACAACGGTACCGTCCCAATCAAGATTAGGAGCGTGTCTTTCGATCTCAACTGTGACGGGATAGTAGAGTCTATAGAATACACGGAGCTTAATGAGGGACTAGTCGAGGACCAGGGAATATATTTAGATTTTATAGGTAACTCTGTAGGAACGGCAGACGAAACTGGAGGCGGCCAGCTTCTAGTATGGTGGGGCAACAACTTCGGCGTGCAGCTGGAGCCCTTTGATGATGCAGGAATGTCGCTAGATATGGTAGTACTACAAGAGGCCGAGGAGAATTCCACTTACAGGTTCTGCATCTATCTGCAGGCAGTACAGTGGAATGAATATAGTCCATAATCTTCTAACTCTAAATATTTTTTATTTTTTACTTTATACAAAATATTTATAAGCTTTAAAATAAATAGATTTTATTAGGAGGTAATGATTATTGTACAAACAATACGAAAATAATGTATACAAAAAGATATTAATAATTATCGTAGTTGCTGTTGTGGTAGCATACAGCACCCCTATAGCTATGGGACTCTGGAACGAGCGTCTACATATACAAGTTGAGGTGAAGGTTGCAGAGCTGACTCACCCTAAGAGTAAAGGCTTTTGGTCTAGCCAGATAGAGGGGATTTTGAATGAGAGGCCTAGCACTAGATTTACTCTAAATGAGCTAGACAACATGATTATAACTATATCCAACAATAGCGACGTATTTGATTTTTCAGTCAATGACTCCAACACTAGGTTAAGAGAAGCACTAGACGTACTTGAGGCTCCATACTTGGGTTCCCAAGATGCATTGGAAGCGCAGCTTTTGGCTCTCTGGTTTAACTACGTATCTGGCTACTCCGAAGGCCATATACTATCATATGGTGGAGAGGATTACAGCGCGCTAGACATCATATCTCTGGCTGAAACGGCCATTGTTGCAGGTGATGAAGCCAGCTATGAGTTTCTGAAGGGCCTGTGTGAGGCTTATAATACGGCGTGGGAAGAATGACCCATCGCACCAGAATTACTGAAGTTATGACCGATCTAATGGGCGGATTCGCATCGAAATTTTGGGGAGCTCTGCCAGGAGGACAAAATATTACTCTAGCCATATTGCTGGCGACACCGTTAGCAGCAAACTATCTAATATTCATAATAGATCCTCCAATAGATGATAGAATTCTACTAGGGACAATTCTACTTGTTGGGGGTCTTCTCTCCGTCAAGCCTTCAATAGAAAATGGGGTCTTCTCAGATAGGGGCTCTCTTAACCCACTGGCAGCTAGCATAACATACTTTGCAAGTATGTTTCTTGTCGGCGGCCTCATAGGTGGTTTGGGAATAAGCCCGTATGCACACAATTACATAGGCATAGTATCCAACCTGTTCATCGGAATAACACTAGTCGCGGGAGAAGAACTCCTGAGGTCGTCATTCATATGGAGATTCAGGAGTAGACCCGCAGCGGCGATATTAATAAGTGCACTAATAATCATGTTTGCGGGAATGAATCCAATACGGATTGAGGGTTTAGAGAAAGGGCTCTCAGGTATAACATCATTCGTGAACTGGCTTGTAACACTGGGATCCCTGAACCTAGCGGCAGGGCTTGTTGTTTACCACTACGGCTTTCGTGGCGGACTAGCATTCAGGCTTCCAATAATGTTTTCGAGCCTTATAATCCCTGTGCTGCCAAACATTGTTGGAGCCACAGCAGTTATCACATACTCGATAGCAACTATACTGACAATAACGACTCTGGCATACCTATCATCAAGCGCCTATGATAGTCGGCATTCTAAGAAGGAGAGGCCAGGCCTCTCCATAGGAGACAGGACTTCAATACTGGTTGCTTTAGGACTTGTAATACTTATCTGGATGAGCCATGGCTTCCTAGGATATTATGCTTTCGTCGTTGTGAGCAACAGTATGTCCCCCAATATTGTTAGAGGGGATATTGTCATAATAAGGGAGGCTCCAATAGAAGAGATCAATGTAGGAGATATAATTTTATTCATTTCTAGAGATGGGCCTATAGTACATAGAGTTGTAGAGAAAGGTGTGGACGATAATAATCAGATTTTCTTGAGAACTAAGGGCGATGCGAACACGGGCCTCGACCCTGACCCCGTTTACGAGGAAAACCTTATTGGCTGGCTGGTGATTACCATACCAGAGGTGGGCAATGCTACATTAATGCTTAGGGAAGCAATTTCTGTAGCATTAGACTTCGTAAAGAACTTAAGGTAACAAGGTAACTTTGTGGAGACAAGACAAGAGGTCTCTCTGATTATAGTGATTGTTCGACTTTAGGTTACACGTGGTACCCTCCTGTTATTTTAGATAGTGAGATACAAAACCAAGCGGTATGGGTGGAAATGGCTAGACGCTATATACTTTTTATGTTTGCAATCATTCTTATTGCTGTCTCGGCTACGGCCTCGACCTTGAGCTATGCTGAGTCTGATAGCGGTGCCGTCGAGCCGGTGAGAGTAGCGATAGCAACATACCCATCTGGCCAGCCTGTGATCGTGGACGGCGTGATTTACTTCCCAATTGGATCATCCCCGATATTCTTTGAGTGGTTGCCAGGCTCGATCCATACAGTTGAGGTCCTCGTAGACACCTGGTATGCTGACGAGGGTGTTAGATACGTGTTCAAGACTTGGAATCTGGGCTCAGATAGTAGTAAGATAGAGGTTGAGGCTGCAGAGGGCTTATCCGTCATAGCACTCTATGAAAGACAATACTTTGTAGAAATATACTCCCCCTATGGTAATCCAAGTGGTATGGGATGGTATCCAGCAGGCTCTATAGCTAGTATCAGTGTCGAGGGGACGGTGGAGCTAGATGATGGTGTGAGGGCTGTATTCCAGAGGTGGAGTGAAGGTTCCGAGCCCTCCAACCCAGAGACCTTCGTATACGTATTTGAGCCCAAGAAGCTATCCGCTCAGTGGAAGATAGAATATCTAGTTCAAGTCGAGTCAGAACTGGAAGGTGCTCCCGTGTCAGGGCGAGGCTGGTACGAGCAGGGGAGCAAGGTAACAGTCACGGCTACACCCGAGTATGGAGGTGATGAGGTTGTTTGGCGGTTTTCAGGATGGAGAATTGTATCTGGGAATGTTGAGGCAGGCGACCTTGCATCCCCAACACTGGGTTTCAGAATCTATTCGCCTGTTGTCGTTGAGGCGCTATACGACAGATACTACCTTGTCGAGGCTTATAATCCTGTGGGCGAAGTGGAGGGTACTGGCTACTACAAGGAAGGGAGCCTAGCCGTCATAACGGTGCCAGACGTAATAAACGCGGGAGAGGGTACAAGATACAGGTTTCAATCGTGGACAGGGAGTGTCGAAGGAAATTCGCCAAGACTCGTCGTAGAGGTGGATGGTCCCATAAAAGTAGTAGCGAACTGGAAACTACAGTTCTACCTAAACGCAGAGTCGTCGGAGCCAGCTGTGCAGTCGGTGGGAGGTGATGGATGGTATGATGAAGGGTCTAGGGCTAAGATATCAGCAGCGCCACAGGCTTCAGGCAGATACGGCGTTAAATATGTGTTTGCAGGGTGGAGCGGCGATTACAATGGCAATAGAACCTCAGCCAGCATAATAATGGACTCGCCCAAAGAGGTCGAAGCAATCTACGTGAAGGACTATACAGGGTTCTACTTAAATTTGGGAGCAATAATAGTTAGCTCGGCACTAATCTACTTCGGCTATACGTCTTTGCTGCCCCGGGTTCTCAAGAGGTTTAGGCAAGATATAGGGGCTGAGCATAGTGCTTAATAATGCAAAAACCTATTTACCAAATCTTTTGAAAGCTATGAAAAACTGTCGAAAATCAGAAATAATAGAGAATAAAATTGATAATAGTTCAATTAAAAAACTTATAAAGGTATGTCAACAATATATCATTATAAACAAGTGAAGTTTTTTAAGCAGGTCATGAGAATGAATGAGTTGATGAGAATGAAAGATATAGATTTTAAACAATGCAATGAGAGCAGTGAAGATCTGCTTAGCAAGATACTAAGAATCTACGAGAACGACATCAAAATAAAGATACTACTCTATCTAGCGACCAACGGCGAGCCTGCATCAATTAGAAAAATAGCCAGGAATGTGAAGATAAGCCACAAGAATGTTATAAAACACATCAACGTCCTAGAGGAGGCTGGCCTCGTTGAGATCATGTATAGCCAGTCCAACCTAAAACTATATACCATTAAGAACAACATAAGAATATATATAACAACTTACTTAGAGTGCAATATTAAGCTATAAACCTTTAGAACTTGGAGAAGAAGGTTCTCCAAGCCCGCGCAGGGTATGGTGCGGCCGCCGGGATTTGAACCCGGGACCACCGGCTTGGAAGGCCGGCGTCCTAGTCCAGGCTAGACGACGGCCGCTCGCGCTCCCACGGGGTTATTGGACTGCCTGTATCTCTTATATCTTATCTCTAGGAGTTTTAATCCTGCTGGAACTGTCTAGGTGTGGGTATGATGCTATGGAGGCACCTCTACACGGTCTAGTGGTTTATCTCGACTCTCCGACACTCTTGGCACGGCTGATAGCCAGGTTTTTGAGGCTACCCACATTACTCCAACTACCCCTGCTATTATGTTGCTGAGTGTCATGGAGATCCATACTCCCATATCCCCCATTCCATAGTGATATACTAGAGTGTAGGCGAGCGGGATTCTGACTAGCCATAGGCGTGATATCCCGAGTATTGACATGAATAGTGTGTAGCCGCTTCCCCTAGCTACCCCCAGGGATGTGAAGAACGCGCCTAGGAACGGAATGCCGGCGGCGACTATTAAGATCATTCTTTCCGCATAGAATGCTACCTCATCAATCGATGTAAAGAGTGCAACTAGGTGTTCTCTTGCCAGTACTATCAAGAGAGCACCGGCTGTTAAGATGGAGAATACAATCATTATTCCACTGTATGCAGCCTTCACTGCCCTGGCTGCGAGCCTGGCGCCAAGGTTTTGGCCCACAATGGTTGCTATAGCTATGTTGAAGCCGAAGGTCCCCGACTGGATTACATGTATTATTGTTAGCGCGACGTTGTATGCAGCGACAACGGCGGGGCCGAGACCAGCGACAATCCCCATCATGGTCAGGAATCCAAGGCTGACAACTACTCTCTGAACCGAGACTGGACCCCCTATCCTGACTGTCTTGATTATTAGCTCGGGTCTGGGTATTGCTGGATATAGTCTAAAGCCTGGCGCCCCTCTGAATAGTAGGGCTAGGGCTATCGCCACAGCTATGCCTCTTGATATGGCTGTAGCTAGTGCTGCCCCCGCTGCTCCCAGAGCGGGGAGCCCTAGGAGCCCGAATATAAGGATCGGGTCTAGAATGATGTTCAATATTGTTGATAGGGCTGATATCTTGAAGGGGGTTTTTGTGTCCCCTGATGAAGCCATTACTGAGTTGAAGTAGAATAGGAGTAGGAGGAAGGGCATTCCGAGACTAGCAATGACTGCGTATAGGGTTGCTATTCGCAGTGTCTCGCCTTGGAAGCCTTGGAGAGTGAATATGGTTTTTGCTGATCCGGCTATTGTTAGGGCGCTTATAATAGCGAGGATGAGGGTGAGGCCTAGTAGCTGTGACGCCCACTTCTGTGCTGCCCTATAGTCTCTAGCGCCTATCGCCTGCGAAACTAGAGCGGATAGTGTTGAGTTGACTCCCATTCCTATTCCGGCGAAGAGCCATATCAGAGGGGCTGCCGCGGCTGGGGCTGCGAGGTCCTCGGTGCTTACTCTTCCAAGGAATATTGTGTCTATGCTCTCTTGAGTGCTGGCTAGCAGTCTAGCTGCTATTATTGGTGTTGCTAGAGCTAGGATTACTCTGGTTATAGGCCCTTCTGTTACCCATCTCCTTTTTCTTTCTAGCTCCTCCCGGTCCAACCCTTACTCTAACACCTCTATATCGGAAACCAATACATGGTAATAAATTGTTCAGCTTACGGCCTGAAACTCGCTAGCATACAACTCTACAATATCAGATGTGGCCTCACAAGTAACTAAACACGGGTATCTGGATGTCGACATGCAGGACGCGCCATATCAGAGTCGAATCGGTCATAAAAATGCTTCTTCACATTCATGAGGCCTCTCTAGGAGAGGTCACACCGGCTAGAGAGACCTTAGCTCTTTTAGAGGCTGCTACTACTCAAGCTGCAACTATTTACAAAAAGTATATGGGTTCGTGCATGGAGCGGAGGCTTCGGGAAGCTGCTCAACTTGCCTTCGAAATAGCTACTCTAGAGCCCCTAGGGAGGCATAGCGTTATCCTAGCGGCTATGGCGGTTGCCGAATTCATGGAACGCAACAAGTTGGAGCGCCCTGATATTGAGATACTCATAGATCTCATAGCGCGCTACGCAGCGCTGGGGGATGTAGAGGGTTTAGCCCATCAACTGGCGCGGCGCCACCAGGCTGCAGACTAGAATTTTAGTTTAGTAGGGCTATAGGATAGACGTACTTATATTTTGACCGTTCAGCTGGTGTATCTAGGTCTCGGCGCTTCGCTTATCACCTGAGGTTGAGAACCGGGTTATAGTAGGGCTAGAGTAGTGGGACTAAGGATAGTCGTCGGGTTTAAGTGGGTGCCTAACACGCAGGCAGTTCGCATCGATCCAAAGACAGGCACTCTAATAAGGCAAGGAGTACCGAGCATTATTAATCCCCCAGACCTTGCCGCGGTGGAGCTAGCTCTCAGGCTTAGGGATAGGTATGGTGGCGAGGTTATAGCTGCCACTATGGGTCCTCCACCGGCTGTCAAGGGACTCGAGCACCTGATATCTATGGGTGTGGACTATGGCTACATGTTCAGCGATAGGGTATTCGCTGGGGCCGACACCCTAGCCACTAGCTACGTCCTAGCCAATGGGCTAAAACTTATAGAGGGCGAGAGGGGTAAAGTTGACCTAGCTATATTTGGCCAGGAGACGATAGACTCTAGCACAGCACACATTGGCGCCCAGGTGGCCAGCTGGCTAGAGTGGCCATACGTGTATTACGTGAGATGGGCCGAACTCACCGAGAATTCAAGCATAAGGGTAGAGAGGATAGTAGAGGGCTATTTAGAGGAGTATGAGGTCCCGCTACCAGCAGTGCTCTCAGTTGCTATGAGAGCATTCAAACCTAGAGACATCACATTAAAGGGCAAGCTTAGGGCTAAGCTTGAGAAGCCGTTTAAGATAGTTTCTAACAAGGACTTGGGCCTCGACCCCAGATGTGTCGGCCTCAAGGGCAGCCCAACCATAGTGGCAAAGGTTACATACCTGCCTGACATACCAAGAAAGAGGGAGGTCTACAAACCCAGGGATCCTAGAGACGGGGCCAGATGGCTCCTCAGGAAGCTTTTGAAGGATCCTGAGACTAGGGACTTGATTCTTAGGCAGCTATGGGGTGGCTAGCTGTGGTGAGGGTGGACTGTGACAAGATATGCTCTATATGGCCTTGCGAGCAGCCCGAGGAGTTTAGAAATGTCTGGGTTGTGGCGGAGCTTAACGATGGGAAGATAGTTGAGGCCAGCCTGCAGATGCTAACACCAGCCAGACAGATAGCGGAGAAGCTTAAAGAGAAGGTTGTGGGAGTACTTCTAGGTCCTCCGGGATCGTCGAGTCTAGCACGCGAGATGATAGCTAGGGGGGCAGAGGAGGTTATTATAGTCGAGCACGAAAGGCTATCGCGCTACAGCCCCGAGACTGTGGGGAGTGTGGTTGTGGAGCTGGCAATGAAATACAAGCCATCAGTAATACTGTTCGCAGCCACTGCCCGTGGGAGAGAGCTGGCTCCCTATGTGGCCAACACTCTCAAGACAGGTATAACGGCAGACTGTACAGATTTCGACGTGGATCCCGAGTCCAAGGATGTACTTATGATACGCCCCCCCTTCTCAGCCATAATGCTGGCGTATATAAGAACGCCATTCAGGAGGCCGCAGATAGGTACTGCGAGGCCTAATGTATTCCCCGCTCCAGAGCCTGATTACGAGCGTAGGGGTGAGGTCCTCATTGAGAAGGCCGAGCCTCCAGAGCCTAGGGCCAGGCTGGTTAAGAGAGCAAGGCTAGCCTTGGAGGAGACTCCAATAGAGAAGGCTGATGTCATAGTCTCTGGCGGCAAGGGTCTAGGAGGGCCCGAGGGCTTCAAGATACTCGAGGAACTAGCGTCACTTATAGGGGGCGTTATCGCGGGTTCGAGAAAGGCTGTCGACGCTGGTTGGATCCCTCAGGACAGGCAGGTAGGCCAGACCGGGAAGAGCGTGAAGCCGATCCTGTATATCGCCGTGGGTATTAGCGGTTCGGCGCAGCATATGGTCGGCGTGAGGGAGGCCAGGCGGATAGTTGCTATTAACATAGATGAAAACGCCCCTATAGTCTCGCAGGCAGACTACACGGTTATAGGAGACTATAGGGAAATAATTCCAGCCCTAGTCGAAGAGCTGAAGCGGTTGAGAGAGGAAAGATCTAGATATCTAGAGGAACTCTTGGAGGGGGAGGTTGAGGAGATCCGGATCACAACCTAGATCATGCGGGGTGAGTAGAGGGTGAGTGATGGGAGTAAATATGATGTGGTAGTTGTGGGTGCAGGACCTGCAGGCCTCTCCGCGGCTTATCTCCTCGCAAGGTCAGGCATTAAGGTGCTTGTGTTGGAAAGGGGTAGGGAGCCAGGCTCGAAGAGTCTCTTCGGTGGAAAGGTCTATGCTCAGCCTCTGAGGGACGTGTGGCCAGATCTAGATAAGAAGGCCCCGATCCATAGGTGGGTTAGGGTCGAGAGGTTTAGCCTGGAATGGGGTGGGAGGTTAGCAACCCTAGAGTATAGGCTAGGCAAGCCCGTGGCCTTCACGACATATCTACCTGAACTTGTTAAATGGATGGCGGGTAAGGCGGAGGAGGCGGGAGCTACTATTCTAGACGAGATTGTGGCGGACGAGTTTATAGTTAAAGACGGTAGGATTGCGGGGGTCCGAAGTGGGGGGGATGAGGTAAACGCGGATGTTGTGGTCGATGCTGAGGGCGTCAACAGACTGCTCCTCGAGAAGATAGGTTTAGCGGACCCGCCAGACCCGTCAAGGCTCGCCTTAGGCGTTAAGGAGGTAATTAGGCTAAAGCCAGACGAGATAGAGTCTAGGTTTGGGCTTTCCAAAGGCGAGGGGCTATCGTGGCTAATAGCTGGTGAGGTTACCAACGGGGTTCCCGGCGGGGGATTCGTGTATACTATGAAAGACTCTGTCAGCATTGGAATAGTGTTGAGGGTTTCGAGCGCTGTGAATGCTGTAGAAAAGGGGGTTATAAATGAGCATGTGAGCAGAATGATTGAGAGGCTAAGGCTCCACGAGTATTTCGGACGCTTCTGGAGAGATGGAGACATAGCTGAATACGGTGCCAGGCTGGCGATAGAGGGGGGCCTAGGCTACATGCCCAAGAAACTGGTCCACGATGGCCTAGTTGTCGTCGGCGATGCCGCGGGACTACTTCTAAATACTGGATACACGATAAGGGGAGTCGATTTCGCAGTTTACAGTGGAAAGCTTGCTGCAGAGGCAATACTTCACGCGCTCGCAGTTGGAGACACCTCCGAAGAGACTCTCCGTGTTTACGAGGAGAAGCTAAAGTCGAGCTTCGTCTATAAGGAGCTTGTTAGTCATAAGGGGATTGAGGACGTTATGAGCGATCCTTGGTTCTTCAAAGCCTTACCTTCAATAACTGTGGATGTTCTCAAGTCGCTATTTGAGGCTGAGTATGAGGAGCCGAGGATCCTCGAAGCCGTTATGAAATCGGCGAGGGAGACGGGGACCCCCCTCCCTCTGCTCATACAGAAACTCCTTAAGGCAGCTAACCTGTAGTCTCGAGAAAGGAGACCAAGCAATTAATAGAGTGCCCCATCAATAGTCCTCATTTTAACCCTCAACGATTCTATACTTCGGAATTAATACTAGTAAAAGCCCTAGAGCGCTATAAACGATCAGCCGGTGTAGAGACTTTGGCTAAGCTTCTGATGATTCCCGGGCCTACACCTGTAGCGCCAGAAGTCCTCTTGGAGATGGCAAGGCCTGTAATAAGCCATACCTCGCCCGACTTCGACGAGATTCACGGAGAGACCCTTAGGATGTCTGCTGAGGTGTTCGGAACTAGCGGGAAAGTCTTCATACTGCCTGGTAGTGGAAGCCTGGCTATGGAGCTGGCAGCCAGAGCTGTGGCTGGGAAGGGGAGTAGGGTACTAGTTCTAAAAGCTGGCTATTTCGGAGGATATTTCGAGAGAATCCTCAGGTCAATAGGTGCCGATGTAGTCGTCGGTAGGGTGCCCTATGGCGAGGGCTTTACAGGCCCTCAGGTGGAGGAGATTCTAGAGCGTAGTGGCGGTGTAGAGGCCGTTTTCCTCCAGCATGTTGAGACTAGTACTTCCATTGCCAATCCTGTAAGAGAGATTGCTGAGGCCGTCAAGAAGTTCGACGCGAAGCTGGTTGTAGATGGCATTGCTAGCATAGGTGGCATGGAGATGAGGATGGATGAGTGGGGTGTAGATGTTTGTCTGACAGGTAGTCAAAAGGCTCTAAGCACTCCTCCAGGACTCGCAATCGTTGCGTTTAGTGCTGAGTTCACGAAGCATCTACACAGCTTGCCCCAAGAGGGCATCTACTTTGATTTCCACTCGCTCTCAAGAGAGATGGAGTCAACCAGGAACTATCACCTAACTCCAGCAGTGAATTTGATATTCGCTCTGCACTCTAGCCTGAAGAGGATTCTCGGCGAGGGACTAGAGAGGAGATACAGAAGGCATAGGGCTCTGGCGGAAGCCGTCCAGGCGGGCCTAGAAGCTATGGGTCTTAGGCTTGTAGCTAAAAAGCCATTCAGATCCTGGACAGTCACGGCAGCATATCTACCTGAGGGCGTCCAGTGGCAGCAACTCTACAGCGAGATGAGGAGAAGGAATGTAGAGTTGGCTGGTGGTCTGGGAGAGCTGAAGGGGGCAATATTCAGGATAGGACACATGGGCGAAGTCGACGCTAACGATGTTATAGCCACTATAGGGGCTCTGGAGAGAAGCATGGCTAAGCTAGGATTCAAGGTTAGGCTTGGAGCCGGGCT
>WANT01000064.1 GCA_015521685.1 Aeropyrum sp. | reverse complement strand
TTTTTGGAGAGCTTTTTGTCAAAGGTAGCAAGCTTGCCACCCTTTGATAGGGCAAGTTGTAAGTAGAGGGAGTCGTAAACGGTTAATCCTACTTCTATTGCAGTTTCGAGGGCGTCAGTTGCCACCTCAACGGAGGGATATGTTCTTAGAGCTCTCCAGACTTTTAAGATGTCCTCTGCTGCGCTGAGCGCCTCAGCCTTGTCGAGGTCGCCGAGTTTAATGGTGCGCTTCCATAAGGCGTTTAATGCTTCAATGAGAGCCATATCTAGCGTCGCCAGTTGCTCGCCCGACGCTATTCACTCGCGCACCAGCCTCCTAGCCTTTTCTGAACCCGGCTCGTCTAGCAGTAGTTTGACCGGGAATGACGAGTCTAGTACTATCAACGCTCTTCACGATCCACGCGAATGATCCCAGCAGAATCCACTCGAGTCTTGCGCCTACGGCTCCTCTCCTCTAGGTCTTCGAGTATCTCGAGGAGCTCTAGTGATCTAACCCTGTCCTCCAAATATCTTCTAATCTCATCACTCCAGTCTATCTTGTATCTTTTCATCTTTTCTTTGAGTTCTTTGGGTACCCTTATGGATAGGACTTCAGACAATACCTTATACACCGTTGTAGACTATACGTATCATCCTAAGATACTTGAATTTGTATTTCCAGATGAAACATATGTAACAGGCCAGCATGGTTTGGGAAACTTCCTCCTCCTTTATACAACGTATCACAGTGTTTCTAGATGAACATGTAGGTCGAACTGTGAGGCTCGCTTTGAGGGTTGTTATTCTGCTAGGGGTAGGTAGAGGTTTATTCCTATGATTAGGGTGGTTGACGCTACTGCGAGTGCTGTTATTGTTTTGCTGTTGGCTAGGTCTCCCATTATCTTTTTGTTGGAGCTTATGATTATTAGGGGTATGAGTACTAGGGGTAGTGTCATGGATAGGACGGCTTGGCTGTAGACTAGGACGTCTATAGTCTTCATGCCCATCTGTATCGCTACTGCTAGTGGTATCATGTTTATGAGTCTGGCTAGGAGCCTTACCTTCCACTCCTGCAGCCTCCTCCCTATATAGCTCTCTATTATGCTCACGCCTGCCATCACGCTGACCATGGAGGAGGAGACGCCTGAGGCCATGATGGCTATCCCGAACACGATAGCTGCTAGGTTCCCGTAGAGGGGTTCTAGGGTTGCGTAGGCCATCTCCATCGAGTCTATGTTGACGTAGCCGTTTCGGTAGAAGGCGTAGTAGCTCATTATCTGTAGCGACGCGTTTATGAGCGAAGCTATAGCCAGGAAGATTACGGTCTCGGCGGCGTGCTTCCTCACGACCTCCTTGATATTCGATATTCCTCCCAGAGCCCACTTATCCCTAGAGAGGTAGGAGTGGAGAAGCACTGCGTGGGGCATTACCGTGGCCCCTATTATGCTGGTGGCTATGAGCACCATCTCCCTGTTGTCGAGGCTCACTCTGAAGGAGCTCTCGAGGACCTCCCCTGGATCTATGTTGACAATGTAGAGCTCGTAGACGTAGCTGAGGCCCACAACTGCTACTAGGCTGGCTATCAGCTTCTCCAGCCGCCCCATAGTGTTGGCGTACATCATGAGTATGAGCACGTCTATAATCGATATCCACACTGCAGCCATGAGCGGTATACCTAGCAGGAGGTGGAAGCCCAGGGCTATACCGAGGAACTCCGCCATATCCGTCGCGAGAATCATTATGAAGAGGGCCAGAAAGTATAGGGTCTTCCAAAGCCGGGCGAACCTCACTCCCTCGAGCCTGGAGAAGACGTACTCAGGTATAGTTACCCCGACAAGGCCGATCTTCCCGGCGATGTACTGGAATAGTATGGCCATGAGCCCCGAGAGCCACACAATCCACAGTAGCTTGAGGCCGAAGGTCGAGCCCGCGGCTATGTTGGAGCCGAAGTTACCGGGGTCTATGTACGCAACGCTCACTATGACGGCGGGCCCTAGGGCTAGCAGCCTTGCGAATCTCAGCCTGCTGCCCATCCCTCTAGCATCCCCGATTTTTAGCCTTATCTAATTTTTTTAGGATAGACTAATAAATGTAGGGCCGTCGAAACAATTAGGTATCCAAGCCTATAAACACGGAAGGCGTACAAGGTAAGCGGGATGCGATCGGTTGAGCCAGATCCACGAGGCCAGGATAGAGCTCCTCAGGAGGGCTCACGAGGGGAGGAAGAAGCTCTCGAGCATCTCTGAGGAGGACTACATCGAGGCAATATACGAGATAGAGAAGGCCTACGGTTTCGCCAGGCTCGTGGACATAGCTAGGATTCTCGGCGTGAAGCCGCCCACGGCAGCCAACATGATAAAGAAGCTGGAGAAGAAGGGGCTGGTGACCTACATGCGCTACCGGGGAGTGAGGCTTACTGATAGCGGGAGGGAGATAGCGGAGAGAATCTCTGAGGTACACGAGTTCATAAGGTCGCTGCTAATCAGCCTGGGTGTTGACGAGGAGAGGGCGAATATAGAGGCGGAGCTCATAGAACACTTCCTCAGCCGGGAGACGTTAGAGAAGCTTAGGCAGCTCTACGACAGGTGCATAGTAGAGAGTAACGTAGGCTCGGCGATGGAAAAAGTCTAAGTAACAAGCTATCGTCACATTCAGTGAGGTATTAGGGTCATTCTGTCTCCCTCCACTCCTTAACTCTCTGCGGAGTGAGGCTCTCCATGTCTAGATCTTGGGGGACGAGGACTAGTAGGGATAGGCCGTATATCTCGTAGAGGCCTGGCGGGGCGTTTTCGGACAGCTTTAGCATTATTATGGTTGTGTTTTGGTCCACATTATAGACACTGTAGGACTCTAGCAATATTGATGCGGGCTTCACGCCAGCCTCTGGGTGCTCCACGAACTCCTCGCCTTGCTTGTGCTCGTAGGGCTTCCTATACCAATACTCCTTGATGTAGCCAGTCGAGTATACGACCAGCGGTTTCTCGCCGTAGTCCCTAAGCCAGGGTATGTGCCTCATTACCTGGAGCTCCTCAACAGTATACCCCGGAGGTGTATAATAGTATGGGAGCTTCAACACTATAGTCTCCCCCGGCCTCCCCACCACCGGGTAGTTAATGGTGTAGGGGGGCGAGTCCACCTCAACTACGTCCAGCACCCTCCCATCAGCAGATACCAGCCTTATCTCGTGTTTGCCGAGAGACGGGCTTATTTTCAGCAGCGCTACTATCCTTCCGGGCTCCTTGGACAAAATCTCGAGATTCGGAGTTCCAGCCCTTTTACTAGCCTTCACAACCTCGAGGTATACATCCCCTTCGCCCGGTGCAACCGCGTTTATTAGGAATATGCCTCCCACCGACTTAGAGGAGCTGACTAGGATTGAGCCTTTCTTAAACTCCCCCACCACAGCCACCTTAACTACGTTCAGATAGCCCCCTCCGTCGCCTATGAACGAGGCTCCAAGCCAGCTTTCTCCAGCGAACCCGCCCGCCTCAGGCGTGTCAATGGGTGCGTTGAATGGCTGGGAGAGTACGAGGCTCCCCGCCTCCACTGCTGCGACCACAGAGTTTATTGGCATGGTAGGCATGGCTGCAATATTCACGGCTCCAACTATCGTCCCGACCACTAGCGACAGGACGATGTTGAATGGGAGGAGGAATATCTTTAGTAGGGCTAGCAGGGGGTTCCCGCGGTCGGGAATCTTCTCAGTTCCAAAGACTATGTATGCAGTCGAGTAGCCTCCAGTCCCCCAGACTTGGAGTAGGGTTGTTGAGGTGTTGGTCGGCTCGTATCTAGAGTCCTTGCCGAACCACCACCACGGGTCTATGGGTTCTTGCGTGCACTTGCCGTCCTCGCTGCACACAGTCCTATACTCGACTATCTGGAGTTTGACGGTGGCTGTGAACGGGGGGACGCCCTTCTGCGACTGTATCTCCAGGACCTCTAGGTACCCGTATCTCTTGAACTTGAGCTCTACCTCCTTTTCGAAGCCGCCAACGGGTATAACCTGGATCTCTATCGTGAACGGCTCTAGAGGCTTTACTGGTTCTGGCGGGGGGTTGGGGACTATGATGTATCCTGGGCTCTTAGCGATGTACACGGGTATGTTGGTTATTGTCGTGAGCCCTTCCGAGCTTGTGGCCTTGACTACCATTAAGTATCCTCCGGGGGGCTGCCCTCCTACGACTCTTACTGTGATTGTTGCTTCTTCGCCAGGTGCAATACTCTGAGGTGTTATGTCAACCTCGAAAAATCTATCCCAGCTAGCCAGCCAGTCAAAGGGTGTGTTGTACGCCTTGTACCGGAAGCCGACGACTTCGAGTTCTACTGTTCCATCGAAGCCTCCGAAGGCTTCAAGCCTGACTGAGGCCTGTGCCTCGCCTCCTGGGAGGAGGGCTATCGGGTTTGTGGTGGGGATTAGCTCGAATCCTGGTGGCAAGCCCCTCTCGGCCTCTTGTGTTTCTGTGTTTGTATTGTTGTCTGTAGTCGCTGTTTGTGTGGTTTGGGTGTAAGTTGTTTGGACTCCTTCTGCCACAGTTTCTTCTGTTGTCTGGTTGGGTGTCGTCGCGTCTTCGGTGTACGTGAACGGCGCCTCCCTATCCTGTATTGTGTCCTGTCTCTGCTCCTCGGGGCCTTCTAGCATGTATAGCCCGGCGGCTATGGCTGAAATTATAATTAACGATATGAGGAGGATTGCCCTTTTCAAGAGGGTTGTACACCCCTCTCGTAGGCTCGCCTCCTGTGATGGATGGACCCTGGCCTGCAATATTTAGTAGGTTACTTTGAGTTAGATAGGTACAAAACCTCGATTCCAGGATCGGGGTATTCACAGGCAGGGCTATAGTATGATTATTGTTATTTGTCGGGAGCCAACATCATTGCTGTTAGTAGTGCCAAAGCCGAAAGGGCAGATAGGAAGGCGAAGTATGAGGTGGGGGAGTCTATGAATACTACTGCTATGCTGGCTAGGA
>WANT01000063.1 GCA_015521685.1 Aeropyrum sp. | reverse complement strand
GGTCGTTGTGGAACCAGTGGTTCACACCGGGGCCCAGCATGACCATGACTCGGCCCTTAGTCTTAGCAGCAGTGTCTGCCCATTCTCTCGCTATTTTTATTGATAGCTCTCTGCTGATCCCTGTTATGTCCTCCTGCCAGGCCGGTGTGAAAGGCTTCTTATCGTTGTAGCTTGAGGGATAGTCTCCGGGCAGGCCTCTATTGATGCCCATGTAGGCTAGGAGGAGGTCGAACACGGTTGCTACGTACGCAGTTCTACCGTCCTTCAGCTTCACCCTCTTGACCGGGACGCCCCTCTCAATTATGCCTTTCTCGCCGAACGTTGCTCCGAAGACAGGGAACTTGACCAACACTACCTCGTCTCTATCCTCTATAAAGCTTAGCTGAGGGTCGAGCTCGTCCCCTGTAACAGGGTCCTCTAGCTTGAGGTTCCACTTCTTGCTGCCGTCCCACCTGTAGCCTATGCTGCCGTTGACCAGCCTGAGCGAGCTAGTCTTGGAGTCGAATATGAGTAGCTTCCACTCCGGGTTCGGCTCGTCCCGATAGCCCTCCGTATAATATTCATCCTCGTGTAGGTCGCTTAGCCTCAGGAACTTTCCTGGCCTGTATCCGCCCTCGTATGGCTCTAGGGTGACTAGGAATGGGAGGTCCGTAAACTTCTTAACATAGTCTATAAAGTAGTCTACCTGCCTGTCTACATAGAACTCCTTCAGTATTACATGCGCCATGCTGAGTGCGAAGGCGCCGTCTGTCCCCTCCTTTATAGGGACCCACACGTCGGCGAACTTCGTGTGCTCGCTGAAGTCGGGGCTAACCACAACGATCTTAGTACCCTTGTATCTGACCTCGCTGAAGAAGTGGGCGTCAGGCGTTCTTGTCATGGGTATATTCGTACCGAAGTTGATTATATATGCAGCATTGAACCAGTCAGCGCTCTCCGGCACGTCAGTCTGCTCACCCCAGATCTGGGGACTTGCTGGCGGGAGGTCGGCGTACCAGTCGTAGAAGCTGCCCATCGAGCCTCCTATGAGCTCTATGAACCTAGCGCCGCTGGCATAGCTTACGGGGCTCATGGCGGGTATGGGTGTGAATCCGAATATCCTGTCGGGGCCGTATTTTTTGATAGTGTATACCAGGGAGGAGGCTATTATCTCGAGGACTGTGTCCCAGTCAGCCCTCACCCAGCCTCCCATCCCCCTCGCTCTTATGTATTTGCTCCTCTTCTCGGGGTCCTCAACTATGCTTGCCCACGCCTCCACAGGGTCGTTGTACTGGGTTCTCGCCTCCCTCCACAGCTCTAGGAGAGGTTTCCTAACGTATGGATACTTGACTCTGAGAGGGCTGTAAATGTACCATGAGAAGCTAGCCCCCCTCGGGCACCCCCTAGGCTCTACGTTGGGGTAGCTAGGACCTATGTCTGGGTAGTCGGTGGCCTGCAGCTCGTACGCTATGATACCGTCCTTAACATAGACCATCCAGCTACAGCTGCCAGTACAGTTCACTCCATGCGTGCTCCTAGCGGCCTTGTCATAGGACCACATGTCCCTGTATAGCTTCTCCCATCCCCTAAGCTCAGCAGGGTACTCTAGTCGTGGTGTAGTTATAGTTGTTAGGTATCTCTGGCTAGCGACTGTCTTTGCTAGCGGGCCGAGACTAGTCAATACTCCCGCTGCAGCTAGGATCTTTAGGAAGCTCCTTCTAGATACCTTTAGGCTGGAGCGTCCGTCTCCGTTGGAGGATTCGTTCTTAGGCTTCTCTAGCTCTGACATGGAATATACACCCTTAAGGGCCGTAATATATAAGAGAATTGTTGTGGAAAATATAGTCACATGCATACGTTTAGTAAAATCTCCTTAAAAACCCCTTTATAAGGTGAATTATTTAACATTGTTAGTTAACTCTGTTAATATAAAAATTTACACAATTTCTAGGAGATTACGAAGAAATACAATTAAGAATAAATACAATATATCATTTGTTTTAGAACATTAAAAAAGCTAAATTGTAGTTCAATAAATCTAATTAATTATATACTGAAACGTAGAATATATGCAGACATAGTTATTTATAGATATTAGCATTAGACCCCTCAAATCCAGCTATAGACCCACCTATTACTATCGGAATAAAATAATGTTATATGTGGGAGATATCATGGGAGCTATGACTCCGCGTTCCAGCGCGATTATAGCTATTATTCTACTTACCCTACTCCTTGCGGCAACTCCAGTTTCAACTGTTACCTATAGTAGTCACAATACTTCGATAATTGAGGATATCTCGGGGAAACACCCGGCAATCTCGATATCTAAAATAGAGGTGTCATCTGAGTTCGGTAGCAAGGAAGTATATACTACATTCCTGGTGGAAGGTCTGGTCGAAAATACTAGATACATTGAGAACTTTAATCTAACCTTGTCTTATGGAGAAGGCCTAGATGCTAGGCTAGATGCCAAAATAAAGCTTCCCAGCATGGATGAATGTAGAATCGAGAATCTTCGGGTAAGGTCAACGGCGAGCCTCGAATCCGGAGATGGGAACCTCTACTTCAACTCTGAAGGTGAGGGTCTAATAGCGTTTAGCGGAGAATGTGGTTATACTGGCCAGACTGAATTAAGCAAAGCATTCGAGGCCCAGCTAACGAGTGTAGAGGATGCCGTCGACGGTAGTTATGCCTTCAGCACTACCTTAAGGGGTGAGGGCGAGGACGGGCTGATATTTGTCCAGGTAGAGGGCAGGGGGGACGTCTCGATTGATATTGCTAGTGAGGATGGTGTCAGGCTGGAGACGGTTAGCGAGGTAACCATTGAAGCTCAGCCCGAAGAGGTTTTTGAGGACATAGAGGGATTGCTCTTCGAGCTTATTGAAGATCTGGATGGCATTGAAGGGGTAGAAGCCAGCATCTCTGTCTTAGCTAGGGAATCAGATAACAGGGCAACCTATCTTATAGAGATCGCTGCCAACAGCTCTGAGGGTGATGGCGACGTCTCTAACCTAAACCTATTTATCACGAGGCTAATGGAGTCGAACCTCTCATTAAGTCTAAAGACCTCTGCCAACAGCGTGGATGGAGGTGAGAGTGTAGAAGTTGAGGCGAGTTTTAGTGCCTCAGGCGACCTTCTAACTGTTATAGGCCTAGTGGGTGGGATCGACTCTCTAGAAATCATGGCAATGCTAGACTCCGGAGTGATTTCGTTAGAGGGCAGTGTAGATGCTACAACTGACTACCCTGTTGTTGCTTTCGACGCCCAGAAATACCTCATACTATCCATGCTAAAGTTTGCTGGCGAAGGGGAGAGCGATATAGCTATAAGGCTCCAGGCACGGGAGGATGCGGCCCTGTATATTGATGGGGAGGTCTTCTCGAGCTATACAATTGGCAGTGATAATCTGATGGATCTGAGGAGAATAGTACTTTTAACTAATTATCCAAGTCCGTCTCAGGGCTCAAGCCCGCCCGAAAGCCAAGAGGGTGTTAACGCGGAAATCAACGAGTCCGGCCAAGAAGGGATACCCGTAGTTGCAATTACAGGTATACTCGGTTTGCTAGCAGTAGCGGGCATAGGCTACATATTGCTCTCGAGAAGATAGTTTAGATTTCCTTCATTTTATTTTTCACACAGTCAAACGTCTAGATCCACAGTTATATGCCGAAGGACAATAGTCTCATATTATTAATATAAATGAGATGTCGAGAATGTCTGTCTCAACAAGAACCCTGGCTATAGCGGGAGCTCTAATCCTTGTAATAATTATAGCAGCGGCATTCATGCTCCAAGGTGGAGAAGAGCAGCCACCTGAAACTCCAGCGGGTGGAGAGGAAGAGGCTGAGGAGACCACCCCGAGAGAGGAAGAGGGCGTAGAGACTCTCACTATAAAGGTAGATCTCACTGAATGGAGGATAGATCTAGATACCACTAGTGTAAAGCGCGGAACGAAAGTAGTTTTCGAGGTGGTTAATAGCGGTAACTACGTCCACGCCCTAGCAGTTCGTAGCCCGGGGGGAGAGGTTATAGCGTCGACACCAAACTTCGGGCCCGGTGGTAGTGCTACACTCGAGGTTACTTTCGAGGAGGAGGGCGTCTACATACTCTACTGTCCTGTGGGTAACCATGCAAACCTTGGGATGACCACCGAGTTCACTGTTGAGGGCTAACGTTGTAGCATTGAAGCATGGGTACGAAGTCTAGAGACGCTTAGACAAACTCTACTATGTTTTTGTTTAGCTCTTCAAACTCCCTCCAAACGTTTTCACTGCTCCTTGTCTCCCTATCGCCTATGGGATCGCTAGACCCAGACAGGCCTGCGAGATATGCTGGTGCACCCCTCTCTAAGCCAGCAGAAAACCCTGTTTCAAGCACCGAGATAGAGGGATACTTTGATACTAGCAGCCCGATGCGGTGGAAGAATCTAGAGGTAGTTCTAGTGAGAGTAAGGTGGCTGTCCCCCTTGTAGAAGTCGAAGCCCGCGCTAACTATAACCAAGTCAGGCTCTAATTCGTCGACGAGAGCTTCTACCCCGTCCACTATTGAGAGGATTATATCGTCGCCACTATTCCCGGGGACAACAATGTTTAACGCATGTCCACCAGCTGCTACACCCGGCTCTCCCGTCCATGGAAAAGTGGTTCTCCAGTCTTGGTGCACGTCTATTAAAAAGAGGTTTTCTCTCCCGAACGCCTCCACGATCTCTTGACTCCCGTTGCCATGGTTTAAATCAAAATCGACTAAAACTACCTTCAACCCCCTGCTAGATGCCTTAAGTGCCAATGATGCGGCAGTGTTTAGTAAGCAAGCCCCGAGGCTCGGCGCCCCCAGCCCAGGGCCGCTAACTCCCGCATGGTGACCTGGAGGCCGTCCAGCTATAAAAGCGGCCTGGAGCTCGCCCTTTTCGGCGGCCTCTAGGGCGTGGTGAGCTGACCAGGATAGCGCTTCAAGAGCCGCCTGAGTTCCTGGACTTATATATGTATCGCTGTCGATGAAGTAAGAGTCTAGCGCGGCCTCGAGCTCGCTCAGCAACCCAGCGATATACATAGGATCGTGGGCCGCCTCGTAAAACTTAAGCCGAGCAGCCTCAGGCTCTATCAAAGTCCACCCATTCCTCACAGCGAGTGGTTTTAAAGAACGCCTTAACTTGTCAAACCTCTCTGGGCTCTCCATATGACCGCTCCTCCTAGGGGGTACATGCATCTTGAATATGGGGCTGAGATAAAGGTATCTACCACCCATCGCAGAGACACACCTATGAGCCTAACTTTCAAGCATTCTATTCTATCTCTAGATGTAGAATGAGTCTGACTCGCGCTTTTCAGACTCTGAGCACTCGAATACCAATAGCGCCCACTCCTCCTCGTCCCCGCTAACCTTTAGAGCAACGCCATCGAGCCTCCTCCCCCCTATCTCTGAAGACACAACCAATATCTCGACTTTTAGCTTATAGTCCCTCAGCGCGGAGAGTAGGTGAGCAATGGGCTGAGCTGGCGTTCTAACCCCACTTATTACAGCGGCATCACCTTCGAATCCCTCCAGCACCCCCGGCTTTCCCAAGGCCTTTATTGACGAGACTGCTTCCGAGCCCAACGCTACGAATACACATTCTCCAAGTGCAAGCAGGGGAACAGGCTTGTTGCTTATACTCGCCTCTGCAAGACCCAGAGGGTAGTGGTGACACGTGAGGTGGCCTGTCTCCGGATCGACGGCACCGTGGATTCTAATCAAGCTCTCCCATACTGTGTCTGGAAGGAAGACTGGCTGGCTCTTTATCCTTAGCATGATTTGATCCACCTGAGGTATTGTTTAATTCTTCCGAGGAATATTTGAGCCCTCAATAAATTCAGGATGGTGTACTGGCCTCGCTACATTATTAACCTGGTAGATCATATCTATATCTTTAGAGGGGGTATTACGCGTTTTTGCCACAATTTAAAAGGAGGTGGCCCCTCTAATCAAGGTGGGGTTTGGTTGTATAGGAGAAGAAGGGGTATCAGTGTAGCAATATCAGAGTTCATAATAGTTGCGATTGTTGCAGTCATTGCATTAGCCGCTGCCTCTTACCTCCTTTCTACAGCTCTAGGCTGGACGCAGGAGGGGTACACTCTGTCCTTCTCCACCACCCTCGATAGCCCCAGCGATAGCTACTCTACAGTATTCCCAGAGGCATTTGGTGTTAGAATTCTCTCCGACCAGTCAGCATCAGGATTTACATTGGTTGTAGAATTTACTTTCACTGAGGCGTTCACAAGGGTGGATGTCGCTGTAGGTGTTACAGCGAGTAGCGACGGTTCCTTAAACACTAGTGAGTCCTGGGTTTCTGTGCAGGATGGTGAAACTAGATCAATATCTATCGAAGGTCTAGATGGTGCGAGTTATCCTCTAAATGTATACGTTGTAGTGAAGCTCAAGCCCTGAGAAACTAGCCTCGCCATGTGAAGAGGGCCTCCGCGATCACGGCTTATACCTACCACAATACATAGTACTGGTTCCGCCGCATCTCCATAATTGTGTAGTAGCATCTCCAAGACCTAAACTCGCTTAGCCAAAGTATAGAGATCCGTAGCCCAGGCCAGAATCGACACGTATACTGCTCCCCCGTAGCTTATGGAGAGCAGAATTGGGTTTGCACCCATAAATACAATAGCGCTTAATGCTAACTCCTCTTCGTGAGCAAACCTAATAGCAGGCTATACTTGAACATCTTCCAGATACTGACGCCACCTATGCTCGCCCATTCATCATCGTAGCTGTGGTGATGATGGATGCAGAGGGATCTCAAGGCTAGTTGCACATATAGCGTTGCCTCACCAACTAGCAACCCTACTATCTGTACAACTCCTACGACAGCGAGGGTGGATTTGTGGCCAGCCGCGATGACCGTGACTAGTAGGGCTATACCTTGAAGCCGCCTTCAGTTAGACCCTGGAGAACTGCCACAGGCCAGCCATGCCCAGGATCACTGCCGTGAGGCAAGCCCACGGCCATGGCTGCGGTATATGCTAAGTAAAGGCTTAATAAGGACTCCGCCAATCAGGCGCAACCTCTGGCACGAAGATTTGGTGTTGTAACGTTCATTACCGACTGAGGCCACCCCTAAATACTCTAGCAATATAGTATTAATATTATTCTTGCGGGGGGCTCAGTAGGGCTTGACATCTTACGCTGTTGAGGCTGAGGGCTTGGTTAAGGAGTATAGAATGGGTCTCTTGGGTAAAGGGAAGACCGTTAGGGCTCTAGATGGTGTGAGTCTTAGGATAAAGACGGGGGAGCTCTACAGCATCCTAGGGCCTAACGGGGCTGGCAAGACTACGTTAATAAAGATACTGAGCACACTCCTATTACCCGACTCCGGCTACGCTAGAGTAGCCGGGTATGATGTGGTTAGAGAAGCCGACATGGTGAGAATGCGTATTGGAGTTGTTTTGGGCGGGGAGAGGGCTCTATATTGGCGCCTCTCTGCATGGGATAACCTCTGGTTCTTTAGCCAGCTGTACGGGATTCCGCCTGGGGAGGCTAGGAGGCTTATCCGCCACCTGCTAGATCTTGTTGGCCTCGCTGAGTGGGCTAACGTGAGGGTGGAGAACTTCTCTAAGGGTATGAAGCAACGTCTTCATATTGCCAGAGGTCTTCTCAACGACCCTGAGGTGCTCCTCCTAGACGAGCCTACTATCGGTCTGGACCCTGTTGCTGCCCGTGAGGTTAGGGGTATCGTCAGGAGAGTTGTGAGTGAGGGGAGGACCGTGATACTAACAACCCACTATATGTGGGAGGCTGAGGAGCTGAGTGACCGTGTGGCGATAATGGGTGGAGGGAGAATTCTCGCAGAGGGCTCCCCTGAAGAGCTGAGGAGTATACTATCGGCTG
>WANT01000062.1 GCA_015521685.1 Aeropyrum sp. | reverse complement strand
ATAGTTGTGGATAGAGACGACCTCGTAGAGTGCAGCGTCCTAGCGAAGAGCGCTATGGACAGGTTTATAGACAGTGTTAGGATACCAATGAAGCCGCTCGACGTGCTGGCACAGCACATAGTAGGCATGAGCGTAGAGAGGAAGTGGAGGGTGGATGATGCTTACAGGGTAGTAAAGAGGGCTTACAACTTCAAAGACCTCGAGTTCTCAGAGTTTATGAGCGTGCTGCGCTTCCTGGCAGGGAGGCACAGTCTAGAGGATGAGGGGGTCTACCCTAAGATATGGCTTGACGAGGAGGAGGGCGTGTTCGGGAGGAAGAGAGGCGGGAGGATGATCTACCTCCTGAACGTAGGTGTCATACCAGACGAGGTCAAGATCAGGGTGTTCACTAAAGACGGCAGGTATGTCGGAGATCTAGAGGAGGAGTTCGCCGAGATCCTAGAGCCTGGAGACGTGTTCGTGCTAGGAGGCCGTACATTCAGGTTCCTCAGGAGTGAGGGGTTAAGGGTTTTAGTAGAGGAGGCTCAGGGGGCAAGGCCCACCGTGCCAAGCTGGTTCAGCGAGATGCTGCCTCTAAGCTTCGACAGCGCGCTGAGGGTGGGCAGGTTTAGGAGGCTGCTGGCTAGAATGGTGTCTGAGGGGAGGAGGGATGAGGCTCTGAATATGCTGATAGATATGTATAGGCTCGAGGTTGGCGCCGCCGAGGCGATACTAGACTATGTGTGGGAGCAATTGCAGTACGCTGGGGAGGTTCCCGGAGACGATTTAGTTATGGTGGAGTACTTCCCCTCTGAGGATGGTTGGGGGATAGTATTCCACGCTCTTTATGGGAGGCGAGTTAACGATGCACTATCAAGAGCATACGCCAGCGCCTTGTCGAAGATGACGGGCCTCCCTGTTCGGGTCTCGGTATCTGACAACGGGTTCATGCTCACCCTGCCAACGTCCTCAGAGCCCCCGAGGAGCATGTTAGAGGAGTTGCTATCAAGCATTACTCCCGAGTCGCTTAGAGAGGTCTTAGAAGACTCTATATCCAGGACGGAGCTTATGAAAAGGAGGTTCAAACACGTGGCTACTAGGATGTTCGTCGTCTTGAGGAGATACAAGGGCCACGAGGTCAACCCGGAAAGGATACAGCTCAGCACCCAAAAGTTGCTTGAAATCTTCCGGGAAGTAATGCCAGACAGCCCTCCAGTAAGGGAGACGTTTAGGGAGATCCTGGAGGACTACATGGACATAGTTTCTGCACAGAAGGTTCTAGAGTGGATGCGCCAGGGAAAGGTGAGGACTAGGCTAGTAGGCCCACTACCATACCCGTCACCCATGGCCCACGGGATTGTTGTTAGGGGTTACAGCGATGTAGTGTTGATGGAAGACAAGAGAAGGCTACTATTAATGCTTAGAGAGAAGATCCTAGAATTCATAGAGACTAAAGCCAGATCCGAGGCTAACTAACTCCAAAATCCACGAGTCAGGTTAGTGTAGAGGTGTGGAGGCTATGGGGCAGGATCAAATCCGGAATGGCCATAGGCCTGGTGGGGGCTTGAGGATGAAGCTAACTTTCTCTTACAAAGGGCTGGGCAGGTTATGCGCTCACAAAAAGCTCGACAAGGACGAAGATATAGAGGTCTTCGACATAGAGTGCTGAATAACAAATCTGGCTCGACTTTCAACAGGTACCTCAGAGTCTAGCAGACACGTCACAGCCCGTCGGGCTCGCCTCCCGGCTACACATCATCGGAAGCCACCCTAGCTGGCAGCCCTAGATATAAACATGTCTGGGCGAATCAAGTAATTTGAGCCTCCTAAACGTTAAAGCCGGGGGGAGAAACCGGAATGGTTAGGTGTTAGACTGAGGTGGGGGCCAGCCGGTTGATTATCATGAGAGCATTTAAGGCTCTAGCCATTGCAGTCCTGTTATTGAACGTGCCAGCGGCATACTTATCTGGGGCGCTTGAAGAGGCTGTGGTAGCCAGGGCTGAGATTCAGGATAATGTACTAACACTCTCTTCGTATCTATACGAGGTTAGGATCGACCTAGAGTCAGGCGAGATAATTTTCGCCGAGGTTAGGAGTGTCGATGGCGGTGCGAGAACCGTTCTCGACGCTGAGGCCGGAGTAAAGGCCTTTCTACTAGCTGTTGGAGAGGATCTAGGAGAGCCTATAGGAGGCTGGGATGCCTCTGTAGTCAGAGAACAAGGCAGCTATGCGCAGGCCGAGCTGTATACAACGTATGAAGGTCTAGACTTCAGACTTGTCCTAAAAGCTTACTCCTACAAGCCCGTGGTTGACTTCAGCCTCAGCATATACAATGGTAGTGATGCCGAGGTTCAGCTCTCCAGCGCTATTGGCGGGCCCGCCATAGTACTGGGAGCTAGTGTTGAGGAGGGCTCTAGCATTAACGTGGCCTACGGTCCTGGCGATGATGGGCTTTTCGAATCAGTGTTTGGAGCTTCCGACCGCATAGAGGGCTCCGAGCCGGTAGAGTCTGTCATAGTTACCACTGAGTATCAAGGCGAGAGAAGGCTCATCCTAGGCTTCACAGGGCTAGCCGGATCCACCGGTTTCCTAGTAGACCCTGCATACACGCCTCCTGGATCAGAGGAGGTTAGCCAGCTGGTCATAGCCGCAGCTGTTGGGGACAGCAGCTTCGCACCTGGAGAGGACTTCTCCACGTCTGGATCTCTGGTTCTAGGCGTGTTCAATGCATACAACGCGATCTCGTCAGGTGTCGTCGAGGAGCTTGAGAACATTTATCCCGACATAGACGACTCCGCCTCCCTAGGGTTTGCGTTTGACACTGAGATACCGAGGCTCGAGAGCAGGATAGAAACACTCACCAACAGCCTAGAGAACCTTAGGGAGGAGAATGAGTCTCTCCAGAGGAAAGTGGACGAGCTTACCGGCGCAGACGAGTATTGGAAATCTAGGCTGAGCGAAGTGGAGGAAGAGCTCGCGTTCTACAAGGTCAGGGCTGAGAGGAACGCCCTGCTAGCAGTGCTAGCCTTGCTCGCTGGCATTGTGGTGGGTGGAGGAGCCGCGTACACGCTGATTTCAAGTAGGTCTAGGTAAAATTAGGATGGAGTCTGGGAAATAGACTAGCGAGTATGAGGTTAGGGGCTGCAGTCTGAGCGAGCAATCATCAACGTTTTCAGGATAATAACTCCGCTATCTCTTTACAGCTAGCTCCCTCATAACTTCGAACGGTCTCCTAGCGTCTTCTAGCTTCCAGGCTGATTCTAGAAACCTCTTCCTCGAATCCTCAGGGACGAGCTTCTCGAGCAGCGCGTTGAATTTCCTCTCAACTCCACTCCTGTCCAACGGGTTCTTGAAGTGGCCTGGCGGATATATAGACTCCTCGTCGAAAACCCTTCCATCCTTTAGCCTCACGGTTATCCTGTTGGCTATCCCAGTCGGGTATATCTCATCGTACTTTGGATCCACCTCTATCCTCATTCTTCTCATAACCTTCCTAACGTCCTGGGCGAGGAACCTCTCGGGCTTGAAGGTGTCAAGCCATATCTTGCCGTCCAGTAGAGCCGCGGCGACAATATACGGTAGGCTGTGGTCTGCTGTCTCCCTGGTCTTTGGATCCCACTTCTCGGGATCCTCAACAATGATCCTGTAACTTACTGTGAACGTCCTCACCTCAACGCTATCGATATCGTCAGGCTTAATCTCTCCAGCCTTCTCTCTAATCCTTAAAGCTGCCTCAACTGCACTCATCGAGTGATACTCGACGGGCCAGTACTTTATGCTAGTCTCCATAACCTTGTAGCCCCTCTCTCCGAGCCTGGCTAGCTCGAAGCTATCCCCACATAAGGCTACCTTAAAGAAGCCGAACTTGCCCTCGAACACCGGGCTGGGACCCGTCATCCCCTTCCACGCCAGAAGAGCTGAGAAGAAGCCGTTTCGGGCTGCGTGGGCAGCAGCACAGCCCTTCCACATGCTTATCTCTCCAGCCCTCGTTTGCCTCAACGCAAGGCCAGTCGTTGTTGCAATGTTTATCGCCTGCTCTATGCCGCCCACATCTAGCCCTAGGACCTTGGCAGAGCCGGCTGCTGAGGCTATCCCAATATACACGGTGTGGTCCCAACCCCTCCCCCTAACACTATAACTGTCTGCCAGCCTAGAGGCTATCTCGTACGCCGCCACTATGCCCTCGATTAGCCTCCTTCCATTGGCGTCTGCTATCTCTGCGGCAGCCATAATCGCTGGGATAGTGTCGCTAGGGTGCAGGGCTTCTTTGGAGAGGTATGTGTCGTTGAAGTCGAAGTACCTCGCAGCGCAGCCGTTAGCAAATACGGCCATGTCGGCCGAGGAGTATTCTAGTGTCCCCCAGAGGAGGCTTGATATTCTCGAGCCTGTAGTCCCCCTGGCTACACTTCTCGCAATCCTCACTGGCTCTTCGTTAAATGCACCGACAGCTACGGCTGCTGTATCAACGAACCTCTTCTTCACCTCCTCAACCACATCTCCCGGTATAGAGCTGTAATCCAGCTGGGATACCCACTCGGCCATGTACCTTGCTATCGAACCGCTAGACACGGCCTCTCAACCGTATATCAGCGTTCTTACAGCTCAGAGTAATTGTAGGCTGGTGTAAGCCCCGTATATGCTCTACAACACAAACCATAGCTATCAGGTGGGGAGTCTGTTGCCCAAATTTAGGGCGGCAGTGCTGAAGGAATTCGGCGGCAAGTTCGAGATCTCCCACGTGGAGGTTAAGCCGCCCCAGGGCTTCTCTGCCGAGGTAGAAGTGAGGGCTGTAGGCGTATGTGGGAGAGACCTAGTAGTGTGGAAGGGGGGGTTCAGGAATTTAAGGCCCCCTCTGATTCTGGGCCATGAGGTATTTGGCCTTTATAGAGGCAGGCCGGTTGGCGTGTATCCGGGGATCGTTGGTGAGAAGTGCAAGCTAGTTGAGCCGCACAACCTCTGCACGGACTATATGATACTGGGCGAGAACACGCCTGGAGGCTACGCTGAGAGGGTTTACGTGCCAGAGTGGAATATTATTGAGCTGCCTGACGAGGAGTTCTCGAAGTATGCTGCAGCTGTCTGCGGAGTAGCAACATTCATCCACGCATCAAGACTAGCAGGTGTATCCAGCGGCGAGAAGGTGCTAGTTACTGGTGCTTCTGGCGGAGTCGCGATTCACGGAATACAATACCTGGCCAGCCTCGGGGCAGAGGTTATAGCGTATACTAGGAGCCAGGCTAAGGCTGAGGTCCTCCGAAGCCTAGGAGTAAATGTCGTCAGTAGTCTCGACTTCTACAAGGAGTCGGGGAGGGTCGACCATGTTATGGAGACTGTTGGAGCCCCGACAATAAACCGGAGCATACGCTCTCTGAAGCCTGGCGGAACCCTAGTTCTAATAGGGAACGTAACTGGGGAGCCCATAGTGCTTGAGAGGCCAGCCCTCGTGGTTATGAGGGAAGTCAGGATTGTCGGCTCGGCTGCCTACACGAGGGACGAGTATGCGGAGGCTGTCAGGATTGTGGGTGAGGGAACCATAAGGCCTTTCTACAAGGAGTACAGGCTTGAATCGATCAACGAGGCCTACATGGATATAGTAGGGGGAAAAGTAGTGGGTAGGGCGGTGCTGGTCGTCTAGCCAGTAGATTCCTCCCTTTCCTCTAAACGCTTAACCACTATGTATGGCCCCTCCTTGCCTACAACTACCACCCTGTCTCCTTTACTCACCCTAGTTAGAGCTCTCGCCTTCCAATACTCACCCTCAACCAGGACGAAGCCGGTCCCGCCTTCCGGAATATCGTCTATAGCCTGGCCGACGACCCCCTCTAGCTTCCATAGCGCCTTGGGAGCTTTCCTAGCCTTGACTACCTTGTAAACTATAAACGAGGTCACACCGCCCATTGTCAAGCCCATAGCGTATAGTGCGTAGGCAATAGACCTTGCATACTCCTCGCTAACGGCAAACCCCTCTCCTCTGATGGGCATAATTATGATTCCGAAGACAAGCATCGCGATACCGGTACCGCCTATAAGGCCGAAGCCCGGGGTGTAAAGCTCTATGAATACCAGGACAGCGCCGCCCAGAATGAGGAGGAGCGCCGCAGTGTTAGGGTTGAAGCCCGCCCCTAGGAGGCCTAGAAGGAGTAGGAAGCCGCCTAGCCCTATGCCTGGCAGGTTGCCGCTAGCGATGCTGAACAGGAGGGCTAGTGCTCCAATGCTTAGCAGTATCCCAGATAGCATGGGGTCTGAGAGTGTGTGCAGTACCCTAATTCTTAGGCTTGGCTCGAAGAATTCGTAGGATCCTGAGACGTCTATCAGAACCTTCTCACCGCTGGCGAGCCCGACGACCTTACCGTCTATAGATCTAAGTAGCTCCTCCCTAGATTCCGCGATCACCTCTATGACTCCCTTCTCGAGAGCTTCTCTAGCTCCATAATTATCGTTGAAGAACACGAATCTGACTAGCGACTCGGGGTTCCTGCCCTTTGTGGCTCCATGCTCGCATAGAGCCTTAACAATCGGGTTTATTATCTTAGAGTCTGTGACGGGGGAGTAGGATCCCGTAGTAGGGTCATAGGCTATCGGCTGGACGGAGCCTATAATTGTTCCTGGCTGCATGGCGGCTATGTGTGTGGACATGAGTATCATAGTCCCAGCGCTCTCAGCCCACTTATCTACTACGAAGCCGACCACGGGAACCTCGGCTCTAGATATCGTAGTAACTATCTCTAGGGCAGCATCAACGAAGCCCCCAGGGGTATTAAGCTCTATAATCAGAACGGAGTTCTTACTCTCGGCATACTCTACAGCCTCAGCTATATAGTCCCTCATGGCATTGTCTATCGTACCCTCCACCCTTATGACTATGGCGCCTGGACCCACGACTCTATCGTAGGGCGTGCCAGGAGGCATAAGCCCAGCTGTCTTCTCATAGGCCAAACACTCGGCCAGCAGTCTGTCGAAGTTGGCGACGCCAGGCTCTTCAGCTGGTGTGGTAGTGTCTGAATCTAGTAAAACCTGGGGGCTGGCTAGGGTAGGCAGGCCTACAGCTAGTATTAGCAGGGCCAGTGCTAGAACTGTTAGTATCAGGGCAGTACCTTGCCAAGCCTGTGAGATTATCGATGTTTTGTGTCTTAAAAACTGTCTGGACACTGGAGCGAGCAACCTCCAAGACTGGAATTATTACTCTGTGCTCGGGGTCCTTAGGTTTTTATCCATAGTTGTTGCCATCATACCCATTACGTCCTCCTGGCCCATCTTCATAGGCGTAATCACCACCAGGTTCTTCTCCTTGGCAACCTCTATTAGTGTCTGAAGCTCCCTCAGTCTGAGTGCAGCCGGATGCTTCTCGTAGAATTGAGCTGCCTCTGCCATTATCTTGGCAGCCTGCCTCTCTCCCTCTGCCTCGATAATCCTAGCTCTCCTCCACCTCTCAGCCTCGGCTTGCTTTGCCATAGCCCTTAGCATGGACTCGGGCAGCTTCACCTCCTTTATAGTAACTGCTGTCACCTTTATCCCCCACGGATCGGTCAGCTGGTCTAGGATCTCTTGTAGCTTCTTGTTGATCTCGTCCCTCTTGGATAGAAGGTCGTCTAACTCCACCTGGCCTATTATATCCCTCAGGGTAGTCTGGGCTAGCATCACTACCGCGTAATGGTAGTTCTCTATTCTAACAACGGCCTTCTCGGGGTCGAAAACCTTATAGTAGACTACCGCGTCTACCCCGACAGTCACGTTATCCCTGGTTATAGTCCTCTGCTCGGGTATATCTACGGTGACGATTCTAAGGTCGATCCTCACTATCGAGTCTATGAAGGGGATTATCAGGAACAGGCCAGGACCCTTTACACCAATTAGCCGGCCGAGCCTGAATATAACGGCCCTCTCATACTCTCTGACGATTTTTATGCTCATAGAGAGGATTACGAGTACGATCAGCAGGGCAACAGCTGCAGGTATGAGTGCCTGGGAGAATACCGCAGTAACGCCTGGAACTACCATGTGGAGAACCCCATGCTAGAGTAGCACACCCATTAGATTAGAATACGCGCACCAAATCTGATATAAACAAATATCTAGCTAGCTCCTCAAATCGGCGAAACCTAAGGCCCTCCAAGACAAGATCTCATAGTAAGGGAATGCCAAGATATGTCGTCTAACGGCGAGGCTGAGGAGGAGAAGCCCCAGCCGGAGGAGGAAGTTGACGTTTGGTTCCACGTAGAAGAGCTCATAGTACGGCTGAGGAAGGTCGCCGTCTTCTTCATAGCATCCAGCATAATAGTACCCTTGATCCCCGTAAGCCTAAGCCCGTATAGACCCCTCATAACGGTCTTTCCCCAGATGGTTATCGATTCGATAGTGCCGACAACGATATCCGTGTGGGGGTACGAGGTTGAGGTACGCCTCGTGCAGACCAGCCCATTTGCAGGTCTTGCACTACTAGTCAAGACAGCCCTCCTAATAGGCCTCCTAACCACCAGCCCACTCCTTGCATACGAGCTATACGCCTTCGTCAGGCCAGCCCTCTACCCACACGAGGATAGGCTAGTCCGCACACTGGGACCTATATCAGTGATCCTATTCCTCTTCGGAGCTGTATTGGCTTTCAAGATCATACTACCACTGGGGTTCGCCCTAAGCTTTGCCACGAGCGTAATGCTCTTGGGAGACAAGCTAGTCGCCTTTGCCGACGTCAACAGCATACTCCAGACGGCTATCCTTGTTATTGTAGGCGTCGGCCTGTTATACGAGACCCCGATACTACTTTACGCAGCAGTAAGGGCTGGAGTCGTCAGCCCGAATGTGCTGTCGGGCGACAAGGGTAGAATGCTATTCCTAGGGATCATGGCTCTAGGGGCGATCGTCAGCCCCGACGGGACTGGGATTGGAATGATAGCACTATCCCTACCGCTTTTCGCAGCACTTAAGGCTGCCGTATGGTTGGGAGCTAGGGGTAGGCCTAAGGGTATATAATCTGGGCCGGGCTGGGGGTTTTTGAGGTCTCTATGTTTGTTAGAGGGGGTGGGGATTTACTTTGAGCTCTCTTCTAGAGCCCTCTTAAACTCCCTCACTGCCCTCCCAAGATTCCGAGCTATCTCTGGTAGCCGTCCGGGGCCGAACACAATTAGGGCTATCACCAGTATTAGGATGAGTTCGGTAATGCCAACAGTGTCTATCAATACCATACACTGGGCACCGTTTAGAAAAATATAGTGTGGTAAGGCACATTAATCTAGCTCCCGCTTGGAGGCGTGCTAGCCGCCTCTTACTCTACTCAGAACCTTATATATTACGGCTGCCCACAAAGCCCCACTAGCACTATATGCCAGAGCAACACCAGTAACCAGAACCAGCCCGGCGCTAGGATCAACCTCGAACACTAGCTCGCGGTAGAGTAGCAGGTTGGAGAGTAGAGCTCCTATCCCGGCAGCTGCCCCTGCCAGAGCCGCTGTCACTAGGCTTAAGTTCCTATAACCCAATGCTAGGAACACGGCTTCCGCAGCAATACCCTGGAGTGAGCCGTAGACCACGTTGGTGAACCCCCCGGGAGTTGGCAGTATGGCCTCTAGGAGCGCTGGCAGGAGCTCGCCTAGAAACGCGGAGCCAGGCTTACGTATTAGTACCGCCCCCATTATGGCTCCGCTGAACCACAGACCATACGAGACGATTACCCCCAGGATGGGGCCTAGGAGCGCAGTCCCGAAGTCATAGACGTACCACGCGAGGTAGAATATTATTGCCGCTATTACTGTCACAGCCCCTAGATAGGCGAAATCAACTATCGTGTAGCCGTCTCGACCGCCTGGTCTAGAGGTTCCACTTATTGCCATTTCATTATCACCGAAGACAAATTACTACTAATAGGTAGTAATAGCCTTTTTTACGGATAAAATATTCGGGGAGGCACGTACTGGAAGGCATGCCATAGACTCATGGAGGGGGTAGAAGGATTGATAGAGACGAGAATCGAGGGTGCTGGCTATGTTGCTGGTAAGAGTGTGTTAAGACAAGTCGAGCTCAATGCCGGCGAGGGCGAGGTAATACTGGTTGCCGGGCCTTCAGGCTCGGGTAAAACAAGCTACTTTCTAGCAGCAACGGGAGTAATGTCTAACCTCTTGGGGGGCTGGGTAGACGGCGTTGTAAAGCTTGGTAAGATTAATCCACTAGAACCTTCAGGATTCCTCAATGTTCCAAGGATTGTCGGAGTTGTCCTGCAGGATCCTGAGAAGCAAATAGCGATGCCAACACCCTACGACGAGATAGCATTCACACTAGAAAACATAGGCTTCAAGGGAGCGCTGGAAAGACGTGTTCGCGAGATTCTCGATAGGTTCGGCCTCTTCAACAAGGCATTCAACAGTATTGAGGACCTCTCAGGAGGTGAGAAGCGCAGGGTAACACTGGCTGCAGCAATAGTTCACGACCCTGAGATACTCCTGCTGGACGAGCCTACAGCTAGTCTAGATCCATGGGCTGTGAGGAGTGTGAGGGAGTTTGTGGCGGAGAACAAGTCCAGGGGTAAGGCGGTGATTGTGATTGAGCATAAGGCTAGGTTCTTCCTGGACCTGGCTGATAGAGTAGTTGTTATGTCAGATGGTAAGGTTGTTGAGGTTTTAGACACGCAGGCGAAGGCTGGTAGGAGCCTCTTTAAGCTGGAGGACATGGGTGTGGATGTAGGCATATCCAGCAGTGTAGCTTCTAGGACCTACCACGCAGGGTGTAGGGGGGAGCTTGTGAGGGCTCGAGACGTTGATGCCGGATATGGGGGATTTGGTGTTGTGACTATTGAAGACCTTGAGATATGCAGGGGCGAGGTAGTGGCTCTGGTAGGCCCAAATGGCTCGGGCAAAACCACTGTGTTAAAGACTCTGGCTGGCCTGCTCAAGCCTATACGAGGCAGGGTGGACAGGAGGGGGCGAGCGTTCTACGTGCCTCAGACGCCAGACTACACCTTTGTCCATACTTCGGCGGCAAAGGAGGTCGAAGAGGCTCTATCTCGGGCTCCGGAGCTCGCAGGGATCGCTAAGGGTGTGGGGCTAGATGTGTGGAGGGAAGTCCCGCCTTACAGGCTCAGCCATGGTCAGAGGAGATGGCTTAGCATATTGATAGCACTTTCCTACAGGCCCGACGTGCTACTTCTAGACGAGCCTACCACAGGCCTGGACCTGAAGGCTTACAAGGGGCTCGTTGACATCCTGCGGGAAGCCTCTATGAGAAGCGCCCTAGTAATTTCAACTCACGATGTTAGGGTGGTGAAGGATCTCGCCGACAGGGTTTACATAACTAGCGAGGGTAGATTGCTGGAGGTAGATCCGGCTAAGGCGGTTGCTGTGCTTGAAGAGGCCTGGAGGTAGGCTGCCTTGCCCAGGCTTAAGCCCAAGCCTTGGGCGCTCCTGGCCTACAGCGTTGGAGTAACCATAATCGCAGTTGCCTCTAGCTCGTGGCAGACGCTCGCCGTGACATTCCTCCTAGCAGGCCTACCAGGCATTCTATTAGGCCTAGCTAGGTTCAGGTTCTTAGTACTCCTGGTGCCACTGACGGTTATAGGAACCTTCATAAACACAATGATGATATATTATGCTGGCGTGGCGAGGGAGCCGGGAAGCATAGTGTTCGAGGCAGGCCCGCTGGAGGTACCGGAATTTGCCTTAGAAACAACGGGAATTATAGCGTTAAGGGTCTTCAGCTTCTCTGGGGCGGGACTCCTTCTGGTGTCCCTAACACACCCTAGAGAGGCTCTGAGAAGCCTTTCGGAGGAAATAGGTCTGCCTAAGGGAATAGCGTTCAGCCTAGCCTTCGCCCTAAGGCTACTACCTCTTGTTAGGAGGGATCTCGGGGAGATAATGGCTGTTAGAAGGCTTAGAGGCTATAGAACGCTGCCGATAACTCCAAGCGATTATTCCACAATTATAGCTCCCCTCCTCAGCGTGACCTTGGAGAGGGCTCTCTGGGTTGGTATATCGTCCGAGCTGAGGGGGTTTAGACTACGTAGGGTAAAGAGGAGAAGGCTGGAGGCTGGCCTGCCCGAGGCCGTCCTAGTAGCGCTTCTTCTAATTGAGGTAGTTGCATTCTTTAAGTTCTCCTAGACTCCCCTACCCTCGCCCCTAACCGCCATGTCTAGAAGCCCTAGGACCGTCCCCCTAAACATGAACTCCGATATTATAGGGCTGCGGGCTCTCGCTGCCCTAGCTGCTGAGGGTAGAGAGTTTACTAGGATCCTGGCAAGCTCGTCCGGATCCCCCCCACCTCTAGAGGCGTATTCCACTGCAACCCTTATCCAGCGTATGACCTCTTTCTTGTGTCTCTTTAAGAATTCCACTGCTTCTCCATTTAGGACCCCGTAGTGGCCGAATGCTATGCTCTTGGGCTCGAGCCTAGCCATTTTGTCTAGGCTCTCAAGGTACTCCTTCGGCTTGAATGGGGGTGGGGTCGTGGGGAAGTCGAGCCTCACCTCTCCATCATCGTCGTACATTGAGATTCCAGCCGAGTCGCCAGAGAATAGCAGGCCGCTGTCCTCCTCAAGTATGCTCATGTGGTGGGAGGCGTGGCCTGGTGTGTAGATTATTCTAAGCCTTACCCCGCCGAGGAGCTCGAGGACCTCGCCATCGCTAGGAACCACTACCTTGTTGCTGGGCAGCAGGTCAGGCTTGCCAAAATAATCCGCGAACGGTCCTAGGAGTTGCTTGGAAGCCGCCCACAGCTTCTCGGGGTTCACGAGATGCTTGGAGCCGCGAGGGTGTACGAATACTTTCTCCACGGATCCTAGGCTTCTGGCTATAGTTGCCGCGGCTCCAGCGTGGTCCAGGTGGATGTGGGTGACGATTATATGCTTGAGAGCTACTCCCTCAGACTCTATCTGTGGTTCGAGCACTCTCCACGCAGTCTTTGGCCCCGTGTCTATGAGTATAGCCTCGTCGCCCGATATGAGTAGATATGATGCAATCTTCTTCTGAGCGGGCTCTGGCGTAGAGTCCAGTGTCTTAACCTCTACCAGCGTGCACCCACCAATCAAGCCAGTGTTGGAAGGACGGGGTGATAACTGGGCAATGGTTTTAAACATATTCGGCCGCCGGGCTAGAATCAAATATTCGAATGGGGCTCCGCTAGAGTTGTCAGGCTACCGCTTGCTGAAAGCGCTTCTGGCGGTTTCGTCTGAAACCCTGAGGAGTGTGTGGAGCGACGTAGCGTTAGAGGACTACAGGTGGGCTATAATAAAGTCCTGGACTGCCGCTAGAGATGCCGTAAGCCTGCTAGCAATCAGAGAAGGAGTCCAGGCACCCCCAACAAGCATCTCGGGCATGGCGGCTGCCGCGGCCAATACCTGCTCCTCTCTAGAGTGGAGGGATGTAGCCCTTCTAGACTTCCTCCACGAACTAGTCACGGATTTGGGGCTTCTAACTGTATACTTCCCGCCCGGGGGCGGGCCTACGAGGGTGGAGGCTCTAGACGCTATAGAGTCGTCGGTTAAAATAGTAGGAGTGGTTGGCGGCTGCATTGAGGAAGGAGGTTCTCAAAACCGTTGGAAGTCTATAGTAAGCCCTCCCTTCGGTGTTTTGAGGAGAAAGGCAGCTACTCACTCTGCGCGGGGAGTAACTATCGTAAGGTGGCGTTCCAAAGTCTTGATTATAAAGCCTGAGCTTCCGCAGAGGGCTTCCGCTAGGATAGATGAGATCGAGAGCATGGAGCTACCCCGGGGCTTCACGCTCATCCCACTGACTGCTGAGGAGGCTTATGCCTATGCCAACCTCCCGTGGACAGTCTTTGACGATATTGAGGTAGTAAGAGATGACCTAGGGCTAGGCGCTGTGTTCGAGTCTAAGGGAGTTGGAGCGGAAGCCTCTTTCTAAGGTTCCGCCCCAACGACTCCCGTGAGCCCTGGGAGGAACTTGAGTTGAGTTATATGCGCATGCCGAAGGTCTGCCTCACTAGCTGCCTGACTATTGTCAGCCTCTGGATCTCGTTGGTACCCTCGTATATCGTAGTTATTATGGCGTCCCTAAGATACCTCTCAACTCCTGTCTCAGGGTCGACACCATAGCCTCCGTGTATCTGTATAGCCTGCCTAGCTATCCACTCTGCGGCTTCAGTGGCGAAGGCCTTGGCTAGGCTGGCGGCCACTACGAACTCCCTCTTCCCCCTATCGGCTAGGGTCGCGGCCCAGTACGTTAGGAGTCTTGCTGCCTCCAGCTTCATGTACATGTCGGCTATCTTCTCTATGATCATCTCGAACTGTATTAGCTGCTGTCCGAAGAGTTCTCTCTGGAGTGAGTAGTTTAGGGCCTTCTCGAAGCCTGCCTGGGCTATTCCTACTGCTTGGGCAGCGATCCCTATTCTCGTGTAGTCGTAGGTCGAGACTATAACCTTGAAGCCCTCGTTCTCAGGCCCAACAAGATTCTCCTCCGGGACCTTAACCTCCTCTAGTATAACCTCGTAGGGCTGCTCGCCCCTCATGCCTAGAACCTTAAACTGCTGCCCTATCTTGAGGCCTGGAGTATCCTTCTCGACTATGAAGACGCTGAGACCCCACCACCTCTTGTCCTCCTTGGGCGGGCTTGTCCTAGCTGACACCACAAGGTAGTCGGCGTCTGCCGCGCCGCTTATGAAAACCTTTCTCCCCGAGATAATGTAGTGGCCGTTCTCCTTCCTGGCTCTCGTCTGAATCCCTGCAACATCGCTCCCGCCAGAGGGCTCTGTGTTGGCGTGGGCTCCTCGGGCCTCGCCCCTAGCTATGGGAGGTATGTACTTCTTCTTCTGCTCTTCAGAGCCGAATAGCATTACGGGGACTGCGAAGAGGTGGTTGACGCCTATTGTAACGCTGAGGGACGGAACGGCTCTGGCGATCTCCTCCATCATGAGGGCCGTCATTAGGTGGCCTCCTCCCTGACCGCCGTACTCCTCGGGTATGCCAACTCCGAAGATGCCTAGCTGTGCAGCCTCCTTGAGGATCTCTTCGGGTATCCTGTTGGTCTCTTCTATCTCCCTCCACCTAGGCATGACCTTTGACTCGACGAATTCTCTTATGGACTTCCTGAATAGCTCGTGCTCCTCGCCTATCTCTATCTTGAAGTCCTCAGAGCTGGTGAATGGGAACACCAAATCCCGTACACCAGAACGGGTAGATAAGGCCTCTATCTATTTATTCTGGGCATAGTAAACATGGAAGGGCTGGGTATATGCAAAATAGTTTAAAACCCTGAAGCCAGCCCAGTCCAGTCTCTCTCTAGGCCGACCCCCCAAAACTTGATTTCCTGCAGCTCTTTCCGGGTAGAGTTGAACGGGTCCTTATTGGAGGCTGTGAACACCGCCGGAGACTCTCGGTCGAGCCCTCTGGAGAGGACGGCCACAGGGCCTGCAGAAGCAAGAGCGGAGTTTTCCGTGTAGAGCTTTATAGTATCCTTGGGAGAGAGAGACTCTGAGGGGTTGCATGCAGGCCCGTTGCACAGACCTATTGCAGCCTTGAAGGTCTCGGAGGGGTCGAAGGGCTCGACAGGAGAGTCAGACGATAAGGCTAGCCGGGCGCCGGCCGACATCATGGTTCTGAATGGGTAGACCCTGCTAGCCCTCTCAGGGCCCAGCCTTCGGTCAACCCACCAGTCGCTAACCCTAAATCTGGGCTGGACGACTACCCAGACACCTAGCCTTGAGAGCCTAGAGATCTGCTCATCCCAGGCTATACTAGCGTGCTCGACCCTCAGGTCCTCAGGCCTAGCACCTGCGGAGACCGCTTTTTCTAGCCCCTCCAAAACGTTGTCCAGCGCCTTGTCGCCTATAGCGTGAATCGAGGTCCTAAACCCTCTAGCAGTAAACTCTGTAGCCAGCCTCTCTATCTCCCTAGCCCCCAACAACTCTACCCCGCTTGTGGCTGGATCGTCGCTATATGGGCTACGTAGTAGGGCAGTCCTAGCTCCTAAGCTGCCGTCGGAGAACAGCTTGACTCCCACAACGCCCCACCTCACACCACCAATGGGCCCCGCCAGCCTCCTATACTCGGAGAGGGAGGCGTAGCACGAGACTCTAACCGCTAGATTATCGCCCACAGACTTGAGAGCGCTCATCTCGCTCCCACTACAGGCCATAGACGAGACTCCCCAAATCCCCGCCTCGGAGAGCATCTTCGAGGCTCTAACAACCAGGTCCTTAGCGCTAAAAATACCCCTAACGACCTCAAGAGACCTGTAAACTGCGTCCTCAAAGAGTAGGCCGCGCTCAAGGTCCACAAGGCCAGGCTTAAGCCCCTCAAAACCCACCATCCTCAATAAGAGCGAGTTAGCCACAGCCATATGGCCGCAAACCCTCACTGCCAGAGCAGGCCTGTCAGGTACATAATGGTCAAGCACCTTCCTGGTGGGTAACCTCTGGCTATCCTCGAACTCCTCCTGATTCCAGCCTCTCCCCAAGGCAACAGGTCCCGGGCTAGCCGCCAGCATCCTACCAACATCCTCAGGGCTCTTGGCCCCGGAGAGGTCGACGCTAGAGCGGGCCAGACCTGTAGACTCGAGGTGTAGGTGGGCGTCTACGAGTGGAGGAAGTAAGTAGCCCCCAATCCTAACCCTCCTAGCGCTAGCTATGTTCACGCCCACACCTACTCTAACTATGGAGCCGTTTCTGACTAGAACTGAGTCGCCGAGCAGCTCACCCGTGCTGGAGTAGACTCCCAAAGCCTCCAACAGAATATCGCCTGCCATCGAGAGCCACTCCCACAAAACGGACTCCAAAGTTATAGTATGGCATCACTAGATAACTCTGTCAGTAAAAGAGCTAATGCGTGCTCTGCGCCAGACATCTCCACAGTGTTGGACGACGGGACTGTCTTATTCATATTCACAACTGTTTTTAATAACAGAATTTCTTTTTTATATACGTTAATCCCGTATTCTCTTTTTAACTATCAAATGTCATTTATAAGGAAAATTAGAATCTAGTCTATCCCACGCTAGTGGGGTGCATATCTTGGAGCCCAAGCAAGTAGTAGGCCTCATCCTCACCGTGGTCGGAATATTGTTACTGGCCTACGGTATTATCTCGGGCCTACAGAAGGGGGTTATAGGCTCTGCTGAAGGTTTGACGACCGATGCAGCTTCCATGATCATAGGTTGGTTCGCCATTCTGATAGGCCCAGCACTGTACTTTGGGGAAGCGCCCGCTGCCATAAGGAAGAAGGTCGGGGGGTGAAGCGTTGTGAGCGTCCCTACAATACTGATCCTACTGGTAGTGGCGGCTATCTATATCGTGGCTTACTTCTTCTACGGGAGGAATATCCTACAGGCTAAGGTCACTAGGGCTAGCAGCGAGGCCCCCACGCCAGCAGTGGCCAAATTCGATGGCGTGGACTACGTTCCTGCGCATAGGTTCGTGCTATTCGGCCACCACTTCGCTAGCATAGCGGGAGCAGGCCCCATAGTAGGGCCTGCGATAGCCATGGCCTACGGCTGGTTCCTCCCCCTAGCCTGGGTGCTCTTCGGAAACGTTTTCATGGGGGCAGTCCACGACTACCTGTCTCTAATGGCTAGCGTTAGGTACGGCGGCATATCCATAGTTAGTGTGAGCGAGAACATCATGGGGAGGAAGGCTAGATACCTCTTCCTAATCTACGTGCTGTTCACACTAATACTGGTTTATGCGGCCTTCGCGAGCATAGCAGCATCGATATTCGCCGGCGACCCGAGGGTAGCCACCCTATCCCTACTCTTCATGCCCATAGCCCTCCTCATGGGATTCATGATGTACAGGACAGGGCTGGGCATGGCCCTATCTACCATAATTACTGCTGTGTTAGTTGTGGTCG
>WANT01000061.1 GCA_015521685.1 Aeropyrum sp. | reverse complement strand
TTAGGCCTCCTAAGGGTGTTTTGTTGTTTGGTCCTCCAGGCACCGGTAAGACGCTGCTGGCCAAGGCCGTCGCCACCGAGAGCGGAGCCAACTTCATAGCAGTACGAGGACCAGAAATACTAAGCAAATGGGTAGGCGAAAGCGAGAAGGCTATAAGGAAGATATTTGAGAGGGCAAGGCAGGCAGCACCGACTGTTGTGTTCTTCGACGAGATAGACTCGATAGCCCCTGCAAGAGGCGCTAGGTTCGACACGAGCGGAGTGACAGATAGGATAGTCAACCAGATGCTAGCCGAGATGGACGGCATACAGCCACTCTCCAACGTTGTAGTCATAGGAGCAACCAACAGGCCAGACATTCTAGATCCCGCCCTGCTCAGGCCCGGTAGGTTTGATAGGATAATCTACGTCCCACCCCCGGACAAGGAGACGAGGAAGGAAATCTTCAAGATACACACAAGAAAAGTTCCTCTAGCAGAAGACGTAGACTTCGACAAGCTAGCCGAACTAACTGAAGGCTATACCGGCGCTGATATAGAAGCCGTCGTTAGGGAGGCAGTCATGCTTAAGCTGAGAGAAAAGCTGGAGGTGGGAAAAGTTGAGATGAGACACTTCCTGCAAGCACTTAAGAAGGTGCAACCAAGCCTGACGAGGGAGGATATAATACGTTACGAGAGGATGGCGAGAGAGCTGAAGAAACTATCCCTAGGCTAAAACTCGTCCACACATCTTTTAAAGCTTGCTAGGATGGCGCCGGGGGCGGGATTCGAACCCGCGCGCCCCTCGCCGGGGCAACGGGTCTCAAGCCCGCCGCCTTGGGCCGCTCGGCCACCCCGGCGCTCCACTAATATTTTCCAAGCGCCACGACAGCTTATAGAATTAAAGATATTTGACGTGAAGCTAAACCGCTCTATCTATCAGGGGCCCTGTGAAGGGAGCTCGCACCCCGAGATACCACAGCCTGGTGATATGAGGAGGGCCTGTGTTGCTGAGGGCCCGCTCGGCTAATAGCCATGTTGGATTTATGTGGGATGATGTTATTGAGGTAGACTGAGGCCAGTGTGAAGATGTTATCCCCGGCTGACCATTACATGAAAATGCTTGGCTATTCAAATTGTAGGGGAGGCCCTGAGATCGCACTGAAGGGCTAACATTATAGACCAACAGAGGTGGCAACACGATGCTTGGCATTGTTATCGAGAGGATTACAAGAGTACATTCAATTAAATGCAACAAGTACATTATTGGAACAGTTTACATCAGGCCTGACAAGATCCTCACCAGATTCGTAAGAGACTTAAAAAGCCTCGGCGGGATACTCCACTTCGTTGATGAGGCCGAGAGGAAACTCGTTTTCAAGATCGGTTTGAAAGAATTTCTAGCGTTTTCAGAAAAGATTAAGGAGTACCAAGCGGCCTCTTCCTTCGAAGTAAAGGCTTCCTGCCCCGCGAAGACCGTTCCGACCGAAGCTCTGAAAGACTTGGAAGCATGCTACCTACAGAAGAGCCCGAAGGCTGATGTTGTCGTCGCATACTGCATTATCGAGGGCAGAATTGTAGAAGTAGAACTTAAGAATAAGAGGCTCATATTGAAATTGGGAAAGCCCCACAGCTCTAAGATAAGGGGGGTACCACCTCAGGGAGCTTTCAGGCACTCGCTAGCCGAGGCTCTAGAGTTGGTGAAAGATGGTTGAGCAGCCTGTTGGATATGAGGATTTCATATTGAGAGTAGGCACGGGGCTACTAGTAGGAGCTTTAATAGGTCTTGAGAGGGAGAGGGCGCAGATAGCTAGTAGGAGCAAGAAATCTGTATCCATACCTGGCTTCAGGACAATGGGTTTCATAGGGCTCTATGGGAGCCTTACTGGCTATATTGGTGTCTATCTTCTACCCTTTACAGGTCCTTTTGGAACTATGGGGTTCATAATCCTAAGTTATATACTCATAGCCTTAATCGTACTACTCTACGCCTACGCGAGGACGATTAAGATTGGAGCTATGGGGTTCACTACCTATGTCGTCATGTTCATAACCTTTACAGCTGGAGTAATGACTGGTATGGGCCTAGTTCTTGAGGGTGCTAGTGCAGGTGTAGTAGGCGGCCTTCTACTAGCCCTCAAGGAGCCTGTCGTCAGGATTGCCAGGGCAATCAAGTACCAGGAGCTGATAGCGCTCATGGAGGTTGCGGCGGTATTCCTCGTATTGGGGCCGACCGTATACTATCTAAGGAGCTATATTACATTAATAGACATATTTCAAGTATATCTCTTCTTCGCCGCCATACTAGCCCTAAGCTTCTCGGGCTACATAGCAGCCAGAATTTGGGGAGTCAAAGGCTACGTCTCCAGCATGGTCCTCGGTAGCCTCGTCAACAGCGAAGCGGTAGTCGCCAGCATAGCCTCACGAACCAGCACCACCCCAAACGTCATATTCCATAGCACGATCACGATTCTAGGAGTAATGCAGGCTCGCATTGCGGTTCTAGCCCTATACGCACTCCTAATATCTGGCTATCTCAAAATAAGCCCGCTGACCCTAGAGGGAGAAGCACCTATACTCATCATGATCATGACTCTCGCTTCAACTGCTGCAGCCAGAATGGCGAGTATAACCCTTCAGAGAGAGGCAGAGCACATAACTCCTAAGGCACCCCTGGATTGGAACACCGCGATTAAGGGAGCCCTCGCCTTCCTTCTACTAACACTAATCATTAATAGCACTGTTGGCGCTACTGGAGGCTATACAGGAGAGCTAGCCGTCCTAGCTCTCTCAATTATAGGGGGGTTCATCAGCGCCAACGCAACCCTACTCTCCCTAGCTGGCCTCCTCACAACCCTAGGCCCAGACTCATTCTCAGTAGGAGTACTAGGCACGGCTTTGGGGGCCTCCCTGAACAAAGTCCTATACGCACGAGCAATAGGGGCGCCCAAGCCTACACTTCGCGAGATAGCTAGGGCCAGCATAGCTATGTCCCTACTGCCCTCTGCGTTACTAGCATTATACTACGGTACAAAGGTATTGGCGCCCTGAAAGAGTTTCTGAGTCGACCAGCCTTTCCACACTTAATTAGCCCGAATAAGTACATGGACTCTAAGGGCTCGGTGACAAAGCATGGATGCCATACTAAGGATTACTTCCAACGATAATCCAGAGAACCTCGCCAGGCGGCTAGCTGTAATACTTAATGATGGCAAACAACTGAAGTTAAGGGCCTCGGGCAACGCTATATGCACTCTGTTCGATACTCTTAGAATCCTGCAGGAGCTGACCAGATCTCGAATCCAGATTAAAATCTCCACGCTAAAACCAGTCTTCAGAGGAGACTCCAGAGAGACGGTCATAATACTCGAAGTAACTAGGGTACTACACCAGTAATCTCTGCGGCTTGGTCGCCCGCTGGCATGTCACTCCTTAATCTCCTATAGATCACGGTCTAGAATGCCCGTTCAGATTACGACATTAACAACCCCCTTATCCGCTTCAATAGCTATATCATCACTTGTTAAAGGAAGTTTTATAATGTATGGAGACCATAACCTAGATCCTTGCATAACTTTCCCTAGCAGATTAATCCCAGACAGTAGTGTAACTGCTTCCATCATATCTTCTCGACTCTTCCCCGTTTGTAGATTATTATCCCATCCCTGAGGGCTTCAGCCACAGTAATGCTCTTATCCCTTAACCTCACTAGCTCGCTGGGAGTTAGTGGGATGAAGGTGGCGTCCCTAGGCTTGTCCCAAAGCCTGTAGAGTAGCGATAACCTTTCCTCGACTTCCATGCCCTGCCAGCTCCTGGAGACTATAATGAAGTCCAAGTCGCTATCCTCTACATGGTCACCTCGAGCCACGCTACCGAAGAGCACGATATACTCGACTGTTACGCCCTTTCTCTCTAGCTGGTCAGCGAGCTCCTCTGCCCACTTCTCAGCCTTCTCTAACAGCTTCCTCCAGTGCAGCTTCCGCTGCTCTAATAACTCTTCTAGCCGTCTCCACCGCTCTCCTCGCGCTCCTCCAGCTGATAGCATCATCTGGTAGCACCTACACTATATCAGGATACCTAGCTAAGTGGTAGTATTGGGTTAACTCATATGCATCTTCAAGCTCGTCCTCAGAGAGTCCTATGTTACTGTCTAGCTCTGCAAAAAGCCTCTTAATATTATGGGTCTTAGGAAACTCTCCCTTGAAGAACAGAAGAAGTGCTTTCAAGGCTTTCTCCGCGGCCTGCTGAGACCAGAAAGCCGCTCCAGCCCTGTCACCATGCTCCAGGCTTAGCTCCGCCCTCCCTAAGTCTTGTTTGGCCGCTAGAAGCCGCTACTTAACCTGCTCTCGCAATGTAACGACCTCCACGTAAAACCCTCTAAAGCTCTAACCAAGCGCTATACCCATCTCCTCAAAACACCTTACTCAGTAAAACCCCTTAAAGTGTGACGACGCTGTTGATCCATAGTCCCATAATACGTAATTAATAGTGGGTTCCGCATCCCGCCAACCAGAAACCTCCAAACCCTGCACAGCTCGATTGTTACAATGGATTGCCACTTATAATCCACCGAACCATAAGCGGTAGAACTAGCAACTATTAGTCAAGCTAGTGTATTTAAAGACGTCCAGAAGGCATTAGCGAGATTCTTAGGGAGTTATAGAGACTGGTTAGGTTTTTCATCATGGCTTCCCACCATCACATACAATTCTAACAATATTGCCACTACCAGTTTAGCCTCCTAACACCGAGTCAGCACATCTCAAGTAGCCTGGAATAAAGTCATGGGGATGTGATCTTAGTATCATCCTCGGTAATACACACCCTACACCCACAACTCTAGTCATTACCTCCATGTTAGTCGGAGCGTAGTGTTAGTGATAGTGTCTCCTCTGGGCGGACGGAGGTTCCAAGGATTGAGCGCCAGCGTGAAGGCCGTTTATATGGGGCTCTGCCACAATTGTGGCGGTAGAATTGAGGAGGAAAGGCTTGAGAAGGGTCTACCATGCAGTATATGCCTTCCTAACGAGCCTAGTAATAGTAGTGCCGAGAGTATCTATAGGGCTCTAAAGAGTAATGGTGGTCTGAAGGCTTTCTACTGGGAATACATCGTATCTAAAGAGGCCTCATCCTTCGAAAAATACTTCCACAAGAAGACAGGCTCGCCCCTATGGTCCGCCCAGAGGAGCTGGTCTAAGAGGCTAATCAAGGGGGATAGTTTCGCGATTATAGCTCCTACCGGTGTTGGCAAGAGTACTCTCCTGACTGTCTATGCTGCATACAGTTCAGAGGTTAAGGGGCGTAGGGTGCTCTACCTTGTTCCCACCGAGAATCTAGCAAGACAGGTAGCATCAAAACTCGACAGCATAGCTGTAGATAATTATACAGTCTACTACTCTAGGATGCCTAGTAAAGCCAAAGAGGAGAGTATCCGCAAAATAGAGTCAGGCCAGGCCTCACTATTAGTAGTCACAACAGGCTTCCTCTCCAGGAGGTTCGACGTACTATATCCTCGATACAGGTTCGATGTGATAATAGTAGATGATGTAGACAGCCTACTGAGGAATAGCAAAAACGTGGAGAGGCTCCTACTGCTAGCAGGGTTTAACGAAGAATCCGTGGAGGCGGCATACGATCTAGTTAAAGCAAGAATAAAGCTCTACAGGCTACTGTCGTCTGGCGCTGGAGATAAGACCGTTTCTAAGCTAGAGCAGGAGATTGCCGAGCTAGAGTCGAAGCTAAGACTTAGTTTAGAGAGCGCAAGGCCGGGACAGCTAGTTATAGCAAGTGCAACGGGCAGGCCCAGAGGGGTGAAACACCTACTATTTAAGGAGCTACTAGGTTTCGAAGTAGGCGGGGGCAGCGACTATCTGAGAAATATAACAGACTCCTACAGAATAGCCACAGATCCTATAGAAGAGGCGGCGAGAGTCTCAGAGATGCTGGGTGACGGCGTGCTAATATTCGTCAGCCAGACGTACGGAAAGGAAGCCGCGAAGAGGCTTGCTGAAAAGCTACGCGAAAGAGGAATACCTGCATCTCTAGCCCTAACAGGAGCTAAGAGGCCCGTAGAGATGTTCGCTGCGGGCGAGGCGAAAGTTCTCATAGGCATGGCTAGCAGATACGGTGTTATCGTCAGGGGCTTAGACCTGCCTCAGAGGAGTAGATATGCGGTTTTCGTAGGTGTACCAGCACGCCGTGTACCGCTCCAAGACGCCCTATACATGCCTAAGAGAGCCCTGGCATTCCTTGCATATGCGGTAGAGCAGGGTGAGGAGTGGGCTAAAGAGTATTATGTAAAGCTACAGAGACTAGTAGAGAAGGTGCTGGACCACACGCTTATCTACTTCATGGCAACCGGAAGGATGGAAGCCAAGGGCCCTGCAGGGGAAGCCGCGGAGCTGCTGAGAGAAGTGGTTCCACGCCTAGCGACGTGGCTAGCTGCAAGGGCTGAGAGCAAGGGGGGAGTACTTAGGCATATGGGTGTTGTGGTTGAGTCTGGCGGTCCTTCCTTGGTAATACCAGACCCTCCGACATACATACAAGCCTCAGGAAGGGTCAGCAGACTCCATAGAGGGGTTATGACTAGAGGTCTAAGCGTCATAATAGACAGGTCAAAGGAATATATAGACGCGCTAGGCGATAGGCTCCGGTGGATAACATCTTTCGACCTGCACAAACTCGATACCATAGATCTAAAAAAGCTCAAAAGAGAGATAGAGGACACTCGCAAGGGTAAGGGGAGAAAGGTAAAGGTAAAAACCTCGCTACTAGTAGTCGAATCTCCTACGAAGGCACGTACCATAGCGTGGTTCTGGGGCCGGCCAGGCAAACGAAGAGTTGGTAGGAATATAGTCTATGAAGCCAGCGTGGGTGACCCTGAGAGCGGCAACGTATACATATTGCAGATAACCGCCACTAGGGGACACATAACAGACCTAACGACAGACCCCATCGGAACAAAGTACGGGGTCGAGGAGGAAGGTAAGAGGTATAAGGCCTACTTCTCGACAATCAAGAAGTGCCTAGACTGCGGGCACCAGTACTCCTCCTCTTCATTAACCTGCCCAAGATGCGGGAGCCCAAGGGTTCTGGATTCAAAGGGAGTAGTCGACATTCTAAGAAAGCTTGCATCCGAGGTCGACGAGGTCATAATAGCTACAGACCCTGACAGGGAGGGGGAGAAGATAGCCTGGGACGTCTACCTAGCTGTAAAACCATACAACCCCAATGTCAAGAGAGGTAGGTTCCACGAGGTATCGCCACAAGCGGTGCTAGAGGCGCTCAGATCAGCGTCCCAGCTTGATAGGATGCTGGTTGAGGCCCAGAAGGTTAGGAGAATCGTCGATAGGTGGATCGGCTTCCACCTATCCAGCCACCTCAAGCTAAAGTTCTCGAAGCCATGGTTAGGCGCAGGTAGGGTCCAAACGCCAGTTCTGGGTTGGATAGTGGAGAGATATAACAAGTGGAAGGAGCATAAAGGATATCTTATCATCCTAGAATTAGAAGGCGGGGGGAAGCTATACCACTTCACAAGCGAAAGAGAGGAGGCCCAGAGGCTCGAGGAATCGAGTGAAGCTGTTGTGCTTAAGGTTGAGAAGCGTGTGGAAGAGAAGAGTCCACCACCACCATTTACAACAGACACGCTATTGTACGAGGCTAGTAGAGTAGGGGTGAGTGCGCGGCTAGCAATGAGGATAGCCCAAGACCTCTTCGAGTCTGGCCTCATAACATACCACAGGACTGACTCAACCAGGGTTAGCCCTATTGGGATGCGGATCGCGAAAGAATACCTCTCATTCGTTGGGATGGAGGAAGAGTATAAGCCTAGAACTTGGGGTGAGGGAGGTGCTCACGAGGCTATACGACCCACAAGACCATTGGACAGGTCTCAGCTGGAGGTTGCTGTTAATACGGGTTCAGTGCGGGCGCCGATAAGGCTTACCAGGCTACACTTTAAGATATACGATATGATATTTAGGAGGTTTATTGCGAGCCAGATGACACCTAGCAAGGTAACTACAGCCCAAGCACTCTTCGAGATAGGCGGGTTGAGGATTGAGCACAATGCCGTGGTAGATCTAGATGGAGGCTTCGCTACAGTCCTGCAGCCGCGTATAGATAAATGGCTGAAGAACCTCAAGCCGGGCGCCCATATCAGAGTCGCGGAAGTAAGGATTGTGAGGTCCAGCATGTACAAGCTGTACAAGGCTGGAGATGTTATTCAATTAATGAAGCAACACGGCATTGGCAGGCCGAGCACTTATGCTAAGGCTGTTGAACAGAACAGGAGGCACGGCTATATTATTGAGAGTAAGAGGATGAAGTATCTAATACCAACCAAGACCGGTATTGAGATATACGGGTATCTCTCAAACTCTTTTAGCCGCCTCGTTTCCGTCGAGACCAGCAGAAGGCTAGAACAGCTCCTCGACAAACTAGAAAGAGGATATATCGAGGCTCCGACGATCTTAGAGGAGGTGTGGACATCTATAGAGCAGGCAGTCCAGAAGGCCTCATCATTAATCACTAGCGCTGAGGTTGGCGGCTAGCTATGAGAGCGCGAAACCTAGTCTTAGTAGTCTATTAGCAAAAACCTTCTGAAGATACCACATACCATGAAATGGGTAGCAGTTAATGGGCCTAAGGGTAGAGGTTAGGGATGCCTCGAAGAGGTTTGGATTTAAGATAGCCTACGACCAAGTATCCTTTGAAGCGGACTCTGGTATTCTTGCAGTTATAGGTCCTAATGGGGCGGGAAAGACAACCCTCCTAAAAACACTGGTTGGGCTCTACAGGCCCAGCAAGGGCCTTGTTAAAGTCGAAGGTGTTGATGTCTCGTCCCCCCTCTTCGATAGGCTACTCTCGAAAATAGGGTATGTTCCTGAGACTCCCGACCTCCCAGCATGGCCTACGCCGTGCGAGCTCCTCGAAACACTTGCTCGCCTAGAGGGGATTGACTCCCTCGACGCACGCAGGGTTGCACGAGAGGCCGCTTCCCTGATGGGATTGGACGAGGACTGCGAGACTAGGATAGGCAGGCTAAGCAAGGGGGTTAGGAAGAGGATTCTTATAGCTCAGGCATTTATGAGAGAGCGCGAGCTCTATGTACTAGACGAGCCGTACGCCGGTCTAGACCCTGAATGGGTATCGACGTTTAGAAATCTGCTGTTAGAGAGAGCTAGGGCAGGGGCTACAATAGTTATATCGAGCCATATTCTTAGAGAGGTGGAGGACCTAGCAGACAGGATTCTCGTGCTGAAGACTCAAGTTAGGTTCGTGGGCAGCATGCAAGAGCTTAAGGCTAAGCTATCCCCCTCCAAGGTAGCCGTCATTATTGTTGACAGGCCTGAGGAGGCGTTAGAATATCTAAGGCGTCTGGGATACCAGGCGGTTATAGACTCTTCAAAGGGTAAAGGTGCGGTCGTGTTGAAGGATCCTGATAAGGCTTTCGAGGCTGCAGGACTCCTGAGGGATTCGGGGTTTGTTGTGAGGGAGGTAAGGCTTCACGAAATGTCGCTAGAAGAGGCCTACCTCGCCCTTGTCGGGGGTGAGAAGCATTGACGTGCAATATCATATCCGCGGTCATAGCTTTCGAAATCAAGAGAGAAGCAAGGAAGAAGGCCTTTCTGCTAATGATAGTCCTTGTTATCCTTCCAGTTATGGCTGCAGTTGTCGTCAGACTTTTTACAGGAAGGGAGATAGGGGGTGAGAGACTATGGGCCCTACTATTTGGAGCTGACTTAGGTTCAAGCGCCCTCACAGGATTGATAGCCTCGATAGGCATAGTGGGTTGGTCTTGGCTCGTTGGGGTAATGTATGGTGGCGACCTCTTTGCGTCTGACATCAGGGAAGGCTTGCTCCAGCTTTTCTTCCTAAGGCCCAAAGGGAGGATTTATTACGTGCTCGGTAAGATGCTAGCTGTAGGAATATTCCTAACATCATTCTTCGCTGTTGCAGGAGTTTTCACTCTCGTAGCGGGCCTCATCCTAGGTGGCTGGCAGCGGGATTGGTGGCTAGCACCGGTCCTTGGTTTCCTCCTCGGCTTGGGGGTGTACCCCATAGTCCTAGCCTCGAGCCTGTTCGGCATCCTTACTAGGAGCCCGATACTCGGCATGATACTAGGGGCAGCTGCATACATCCTCACAGGTGTCGCGGTTAGTCTTGGAATGTCGATAGTCCTGGTATCCCAGGGTATAGCTAACATTGAAGCGTGGAAAGATTACATGGAAGGCAGCATAATTCTATCTGGATATATACCATTCTTAGCTGGAACACAGCTACCTCTAATCTTCTATTATTATATAACCTTAGAAAATACATTCACACCCATACCACTCCCTTCAATAGGCGGTGCATCACAAGTAGCTGTAACCCTCGACCTAACACCCTCAGACGTACTGCCACTATACCTCGGAAGCACGCTTATAGGAACACTAGTCCTCTTCGCGCTAAACACATGGGCAATAAGAAGGCTAGAACTATGAACAGCCAATTTTCCATAGACAATACTAAGCGTAGGACGCTACCCGAGTACTTTGGTTTGTATGAAATGTGGAAAACCCACTGATTCTAGGGAAAACACAATATAACCCCTGAACATTCTACCAACCCTATAAGCAGGGTTTATGGGTCTGGGCAATACCCCCGGCCAAAAGTCCTTGGGACACCTAGAATTCACCTTCATCATGTTCAGCATGGCATCAAACCTCCCTCTATTCTTCCTAGGTCCTATAGCATTCAGCCTGGGCCTATCGCTGGTCGAAGCACTAATCGCAGCACTCATAGGAAATCTAATCGTCGCAGCCGCCATGGCTCTAAACGGCTATCCAGGCATCAAGTTCAATATTGACTTCCCTGAGCAGGCTATAAGGAGCTTTGGAGTGATACCAGGGAAGATAGCTGTAGTTCTACGAGGGATAGTCGGCGCACTATGGTTCGGCGTTGAGGCGTATAACGGCGCCCTAGCTCTTATGATGATTATATTGTTCGTTGTAGGCTTCAGCGGAGAGAGGCTGCTCTCCACAGCAGCAACACTCATACCACTGGCACTGGTATTCTATCTTGGGTCCATGTACCTAGTCCTCAGACTGGGAATCAAGGGAATAGGGAAGGCGGCGACCATCGCAGGACCTCTGATGCTACTCTACTTCGCCTGGCTATGGCTGTGGATGAGAAGCTCTGGATCCTTAGATGCAGCTGCTAGGCCGGAGGGCGTGGGCTTCACAAGCGCAGCCTTCCTACTATACCTGGCTATCCAGACTAACTGGTGGGCTACGGTGGCCGTCAACATAAGCGACTTCTCAAAGGACGCCAAGAGTTGGAGTTCTCTGTGGATTGGCGTCCTAGTAGGTATGGTTGGGGGACAGCTGCTGGGTACTTATCTCAGCTACGAGCTTGTCATACTTACTGGAAAGACGCTCCCGCAGGAGATCATAACATCGTACGCCCCCGGATTCGCCGCTATAATCCTGGGCCTCAGCTTCGCCTTCCTTGCACCCTGGACTACGGACCTGACGGCCAACCTACCGCCCATGATAGACATATTGAAGAGTGTAGCCAGGATGAAGTGGGCTACAGCCAGCCTAGTATCCGCCCTTCTAGGTTTCGTTCTAGCCCCGTGGTGGCTTCTCGACAAGGCACCGCAGATCGTCGAATATGTAACATTGTTTGCCGCGAGCTACGGCGTAATCCTAGGCCCGATACTAGGGGGCATGTTAGCCGCCCACTGGATAGGCGGCTTGACGAGACCGCCAAACCCATCGTATAAGCCTACTATTGAGCAAACAACCATCGCAGTAGCTACCGGCCTCATAGTATCATACATAGTGGCGTTCGCCCTAGACATGGTTGATGTTGTGCTATGGATACCCTTCCCATCAGGACCAATATGGTACGTGGGTGTAGCTACTAGCCTGATAGTTGGTGCAGTCCTGTTAAAGAAAACACCGCCAAAACTGCGGTACAGCGAGGGGGAGAATAGCTAGTTGAGCCCGGTGTACGATTAATCTCCACAATATCACGAGACTTTTTAATATAGGGTTTCGCCTCCCTTTCCTCGTTTTATAAACTTTATGTAAGATAAGGCTAATTAGATAGAGAGGTTTCTAGGATCTCATAATCTGCTCCCGAATGTTTGCGTTGACCGGGTGGTGCCGCCGCGGGGATTCGAACCCCGGACCACCCGGTCTTCAGCCGGGCGCTCTCCCGCTGAGCTACGGCGGCGCCCTCCACATCTCAAACTTTGAGAGTGGCGTTTTTAACGATAACGGGTTAATAGTTATCTTTAGCGCCCCATAGGTCTCCGTCTAGATGAGAACCAGTGAAAAGCGTTCTTTAAGTCCTCATAATCGAACTCGGGCCATAGCTTGTCGATAAAGTAGAGTTCAGCGTATCTTGATAGTATTGGGAAGAAGCCGCTGAGCCTCTTTTCGCCGCCCGTCCTTATTATCAGGTCTATCTCTCTAAGGTTGAAGCTTGGCATCAGCTCTGGAGGATATGTTTTTATTTCCCATAGAGGATCGTAGCACAAGCCTAGCACAAGGGTCTTGCTTCGCGGAAGGCCTCCGTTGCTCATGTAGTAGTCGTAATGGTACTCGGTAAGGGTGGATTTCAGCTCTCTGGGTATTGATGGGTGGTTTAGATCGCCAACTATGAGTGTGGAAACACCCTTCTCCGAGACCTCTCTTATATCATCGAGTATCCTACTCTTCATTATACTGAATATAATTGACAGCTCCTGGCTGGTCCTCTTCGAACAGTTATCCCTACTCAGAACATAAACGTAGGTGGACCTTACGAATCCATAGCTCTCGTTAATCTTGTTCAGTATGTTCCTCAGATTCCTATAACCATAGTAGTAAGCTCTTGACAGAGAGTTGAGACCCGATTTCGAAGCCCACCTCCTATTCCCATCCGGTATTATGCCGATGCTAATCGGCTTCATAACCTGGCCATCCCCCAAGGCTTCGGCGAATTGCCCTTTTTTAGAGTACGCCAATTCTAAGCCTTACCCCTCCTAACCTATTATCAATACTAGATCCTTATAATACAGACTGTAATTTAAAGGGAATACTTCCGAATCCATTAAAGAAAACACCACTCAATCAGCCTTCCGGGGGACTCCTGTGGGAGGAGTAATTATCAGACCTAATAGGGTTCCCTAATATCTCTCCAGACTAGACTCTACTTATTGGTGGATGACTTGGAAGCTCGCCCTAGCGACCCTCTCGATGAGGCTAGATCCCAGCTCCGCAGGGCTATAGACCTGCTGGGTCTAGACGACTCTACATACGAGGTCCTGGCGAGCCCTGAGCGGGTTCTACAGGTTAAGGTTACTGTTAAGATGGATGACGGAAGCGTCAAGACCTTCCTCGCGTGGAGGAGCCAGCATAACAGCGCTCTAGGACCATATAAGGGGGGAGTGAGGTATCATCCCTCAGTTACAATGAATGAAGTAATAGCCCTAAGCATGTGGATGACTTGGAAGAACAGCCTGGCAGGTCTGCCTTATGGTGGTGGTAAGGGCGGGATAAGGGTTAACCCAAAGGTTATGAGTGCTAGGGAACTGGAGCAGCTCTCGAGGAAGTATTTCGAGGCGATAAGCGACATCGTCGGTGTTGACAGAGATATCCCGGCGCCAGACGTATACACAGACCCCCAGGTAATGGCTTGGTTTCTAGACGAGTATAGTAAGGTAACTAGGGGTCAGTTCTTCGGCGTGGTTACAGGGAAGCCATACGAGCTTGGAGGCTTGAGGGCTAGAGTAGTATCCACTGGTTACGGTGTGGCGGTGTCCACTAGAGAGGCTGCGAAGAAGTTTCTCGGAGGGATAGAGGGAAAGACTGTCGCTGTCCAAGGCTATGGTAACGTAGGATACTATGCAGCAAAGTTCCTCAGAGAAATGGGTGCAATAGTAGTTGCGGTTAGCGACAGCAGGGGAGGAGTCTACATGCCTGAGGGCGTCGACCCCGACCATGCACTTAAGGTTAAGAGGGAGACGGGGACGGTCGCTAACTATCCCGGAGGAAAGAAGGTCTCGACTATGGAGGTCCTAGAGCTTCCAGTGGACATACTGGTCCCGGCAGCGATAGAGGAGGTTATTACAGAAGACAACGCCGGAAGAATTAAGGCCAAGATTATATCGGAGGGGGCGAACGGGCCTACAACCACAAAGGCCGAGAAAATACTGACCGAAAAAGGCGTTGTCGTCCTTCCAGATATTCTGGCCAATGCAGGGGGAGTCATCATGAGCCACATAGAATGGGTAAACAACCGCATGGGAGGCTGGATAACCGATGAGGAGGCTCTCAGTAAGCTAGAACAGAAAATGGTGGAAAACACTCGGGTAGTAATCGAGACGTGGGAGAAGAAGCTTGAGCAGGGGAGGAATAACCTCCGCGACGCTGCCTACATGATAGCCGTAGAAAGGGTGGTTAAGGCTATGAAGCTTAGAGGCTGGATATAATTTATATAGCCCTCTATGAAAGTCGATAGTGCTATCTCCTTTTCTCGTCTATACTAAGAATCCTACCGCCAAACAATGGTTTAGCGGGCTGAGAATAGATGCTACGTCTATTTGCGGTTATGCATAATACACTCGGCTATAGCTCTCCTCACTCCCGACCTGAAGCCATGGTCAAGCCTATAGAGGCTTTCATAGCTCTTTAACTGAGGCCCTAGAGTTTCGAATCGACCTCCATTCTCCCTAACTCTCAAACTAGAGTATGCGGTACTGAGATAGGAAAATCGCCCTTCTGACAGTATGTTTCTAGCGATAAATGATGCCTGAATGGCCTCCACTCGATCCCTCCCCAGCTCCTCAGCCTTCCTCCCCAACATCGGGATCAATAGTGACTCGATCTTGATCTTCAGGAACTCTATATATCCCGGCCCCGCGTCCCTAAGCGCTATCTTCTCTAAGTCTCTTAGAACCTCTTCATGTCCCACTCTAACCTTAAGCCTACACCCCGTTTGCGAACTCTGCTCGAACTGCCTCACATCATTCCAATTTACTATAAGCAGCACCTTCCTGAAGCTCCTTTCTACGGCATTCCAGAATGCAGCGTCGAACCCGTAAATCCTACTACCTACCCTGAAAAGGTGGTATGGTATTGAGAGATCCAGCTCTACGGCCTTATTCACCCCTTCTCCCAGCCTCCTCAAGAAGGAACCTATAAACACTCCCCCATATATACCCGTCCTTCCTCATCTTGTTCTCGAAGTTATTCACCGCCATCCACGACTCCAGCGCCTCTATTAGCTCATTCGAAGCCCTGCCATCAACCTCACCACGATAGAACCCGAGCTTTCTGAGAGCAACCTGTAGTTCCTCAGCCACGTCTTCAACCCTAACAACATCTCTAGGATCCTCCCTCTCGAGTATTGTCAACTCCCATATTTTGAAATACCTTACAAGCTCGTTCACAGCATCTGGATGATGATCCACCCTTAGGTCAACGTACTTGCCCACGCCCTCATCGCACCCGCCGTAACCGCCGCACGGCTTATAGACTATGATTGCTGCGCTCTCCCTACCCCGCCTATCACCACCAGCCTGGTCGCCCGCTACAAGCGCGGCCAACAGCTTGTCCACCAGCTCCCCCTTCGTAGACTCAAAGGCCCTAGCCATACTCTCTAGAACCTCTCTTCCAGCAAGTATGTTACCTTGGACTGAGAAGCCCTCGCCTACTATATGGCCTGCATATTCAATGCAATCCTTACCCGTGAAGGCGTAAACCTCACCCCTAGCGTTTACAGCTGCCACCTGCCTCAACTCCCTCCGCGGATCCTCTAACAATACCATCTTGACGGCTCTCTCAGGAGTGTATCCCAGCTGTAGGAGCCTCAATATTGCAGGCCCGAACTTGACATTAGCCCATGACTGTGTGGCCACAGCGCCGACACCCAGCTCCACCCAAGGGACTATCGAGCCCGCTGCTATGAACTTCGATGCAACAGCAACTCCCATCTCTCCCGTCTCCGGATCTACAGCTACTATAGAGAAGGTCACAACACCTCCACCGATATGTTCATGGTGTTGGGAGGTCGTTGATGTACGTTAGCTCTCGGACAGGGTAATGATTATTTAAATAGTTGGGCAATAGTTTCTGGTGTTTCAAACTTCGGGAAAGATTATATATGCTTAAGATACATATCTCAAGTTATATGACCCCAATTCCGAGACTGAAGGTGCATGCACATGGCTCTAGAGAACAGGCGGCTACTAGTCGGGGCTGCGATAGTCATCATAGTGCTGATAGCTGCGGTCTTCTTCCTAGCAGCAAGGGAGGAGGCCCCAGTTGAGGAGACAACCACACCAGCCGAGACAGGCACACCCGTAGAAGAAGAAACAACACCTGAAAAGACAGAAACCCCAACCGAAACTGAGGAGGAGACTGAAACCACACCCGCGGAGGAGACAACCCCAGAGATGGAAGGGCCCGAAGCCCTAGTGATAGAGACAAGTCAGGCCTTCGTGGTCGTCGGCCCTGAGGGCGCTTCGGTACCGGACTTCGACAATAAGGGCAAGCCCATAATAGCGGTCAAGTTCAGTGTTGACGAGGAGAACACCAAGCCGCTAGAGGAGTCGGTTGCCTTCGTAGACACCAGCCCCTCCTTCTATAGGAACGAGTACGCTGATGCTCTCATACTGGCTGGCAGGAAGATAGCGGATCCCTTCGTTAGGGAGCAGATCTACGAGGCTGTATACAAGCTTAGCAACCAAGAACTCCCACTGTGGTGGCTTGGACAGTATAAGGTAGTGTTCGTGTATTGGAGCTGGGTCGAAGGCCTTTACTACCATCCCACCCTCGACATTAGATTCGACCTAATAACTGAGGACAGCGACGCCCCAGTAGTAGACCTGGGCTTTGGAGGCTACCAGAACGGGCCAAACACATGGGTGGACGTCACCTTCGGATGGCCCTCCACATTCGACCCCGCAGCCAACTACGAGACCTTCGGATGGCATATATGGCATAACATAGGTCAGACACTCGTAACTTTCTGGAAGGACGACACAAAGAACCTGATACCCGAGCTAGCTGTAGCCTGGGCTAGCAACGAGGACTCGACTGAGTGGTACTTCGTGATTAGAGGCGGAGTCGTGGCCTATGATAACTGGAACGATAAGACCTACGAGATAAGCGCTCTTGACATACTCTTCACCATCTGGAGGATAAATAGGCTAGGCCTAGACCCGAGCTGGATGATAACAGAGTTCGTCGATGTAAACAACAGCATGGTATTGAGTGAGGAGGAGTTCGACCAGCTGTTGAGTGGTGGAGGGATATATGCATCCTACGGCGACTTCTCCGGAGAGGTCAAGAGCCTCCAGGAGCTATTACAGGTCTTCGGCTACGATGGGGAGACCGCTGGAGTAGTTAAGATAAAGCTCTACTACCCATACGCTCCCATACTGAGTATATTTGCCGACCCGTTCACGAGCGTTATCCCGATGAAGTATGTCTTCGACAACGTCGAGGAACTCCAGGGCAAGTATGAAGAGGCTCTTGAGGCGTCCGACTATGGAAAGAACCCCGCCGCGTGGGAGGCTTACATAGGCACTGGGGAGAACGACCCGAGCCACATACTACTACATCAGAAACCCATAGCCACAGGCCCATACTACATCAAGGAGTACAAGGAGCAGAGTTACATAGTGCTAGAGTATAACCCGTACTACTGGAATAAGGCGCTCTGGCAGGAGATGTTCGGAGAGGATAAGCCCCAGCACGAGCGGGCAATCTTCCTAATAAACGACGATGCGGTAGCTAGGATAGAGACGCTGAAGAGCGGGCAGGCCGACACTGGAGCCATACCACTAGACAGGCTGGAGGACGTTAGCGGCTACCAGATGCCGGGCACCGACTATACGATAATCGTGGAGGAGAAGGGCCTGTCACCCACAATAGTGTTCATAGTCCCCAACGCACTCAAAGAACCATTCAACAACGTCCTAGTAAGGCAAGCGCTAATGTACGCCATTCCATTCGACCAGATACAGACGAGCGTCTACGCCGGATACATCGAGAGGCTCTATGGCGTGCTCCCGGCAGGCTTCCCAGGACACAACGACGATATAGTAGTGAAGTACACCTTCGACCTCAACAAGGCGAGACAGCTGATAAGCGAGAGCGGCATAAACCCATCAGACTACACCATAAAGATCTGGTACAATAAGGGCAACACCCAGAGAGAGAAGATAGCCAACATGCTGAAAACCATATGGGGCAACCTGGGCTTCAACGTCGTCGTAGAACCGCTCGAGTGGCCGACCCTACTAGACAGGACTGAGAAGGGAGACTTCGACGTCTGGATTGTAGGCTGGGCTCCAGACTACATCGACCCCGACAACTACGCAGGCCCCTTGATGTATGGAGGAACCAAGTTCAAGGTACTGGAGACGCAGCAGTTCGACTCTGTAGACTCCGTTAAAGACTTCTTCAAAGGATAATATATCGGAATAAGTAACTAGCGTGCAACAATCTTTTTTATAAAATAAATTTCAAAATACTTTTTACAACTTATTTCTACATAGAATATTGTCTATAAATATTATTTAAATCTCATTAAAATATATTCTTCACAAACACATCAAAAACTATAAACACAGCGCCTGATAAAAACTTATAGCCCAGAATGTATAGCATTATTATCAAAAGGTTACAAGGGTGGCAATTAGGTGGCAAATCTATCGCGGTTCCTGGTCAGGAGGCTAGCAACATTCATCCCTACACTAATAGGAGTCACCTTCATGACATTCCTCATAGCCACAGTAGTACCTGGAAACCCTGCGAAACTGTGGGCTGGAGGAGAGAAGGCGAGCCCAGAGGTCGTAGAACAGATCATAAGGGAGTACAGGTTAGACAGGCCTCTCTGGGAACAATACTTCTTCTTCATGTACAAGCTCCTCACAAACACGATGATCAGCCCTGTTACAAGCAACTACGTGTGGGACATGATCATGGAGCGCCTTCCAGTCACAATCCAGCTAACCCTACTCGCATTCATATTTATAATCATACTAGGCATACCACTGGGTATAATCTCGGCCCTAAAGAGGGACACTATAATCGACGCGGTCATAAGGATAATGGCTCTAGTTGGCCTATCTGTACCGATATTCTGGCTAGCATACTTGTTGATATTCTTCTTCTTTACTAAATACAGGATAATAACGCTCGCGGGGACGCCAGAACCTCCCTACTCTATAACAGGGATACCACTTATAGACTCAATAATAATGCTGGACTTCGGAACCCTTGTGGACGTTCTCAAGAGATACACCATACCAGCCTTCACTCTAGCATACCCAAGCATAGGGTTTGTTGCACGTCTTGTCAGGAACAGCTTTCTAGATGCCATGAGCGGCGACTACGTTGAGTTCATGGATGCCAGAGGCCTACCTCCCTCGTGGAAGTACCGCCACATACTCAGGAATTCATTTATACCCGTGATAACAGTTCTAGGGCTGATATTCGGAGCACTACTGACTGGGGCACCTATCACGGAGACTATATTCGGTCTCCCGGGCATAGGCAAGTTCCTCCTAGATTCCATAAACAACTACGATTACCTGGGCCTTATGGGAGGGGTCCTATTCGTCGGCATAATCTACCTAGTTGTCAACCTGATAGTCGACATTACATACGCCATAATAGACCCAAGGGTGAGGTATTGAAATGTCGGGAGATGGAGAGGTCTACGAGAAGAAGCTTCTGGACAGGCTGGCAGACGCTTTAGTGGATGGGCTAGCCTCACTGATAGACCTATTCCTATCTGGGTGGAAGGAGAGAAATAGGGCAAGGCTCGACGAGCTAAAGCTAACACTCTACGCTCTAAACCGCAGCCCGATAGGCCTCCTAGGAGTCGTTCTGGTACTGGCGTTCATCATAGTCGCAATACTCGGCCCTACCCTAGCGCCTCTAGGCTACAACGACCAGCTAATCTACTGCGTGACAGACTTCGACGAGGTCAGGCTAGCCCCTCCCGGAACGGTTGTCGTCGTGGAGGAGGATGCAATATGCACACAACTCGGCGTCGAGCCAGGGACTTACAAGCTCTGGTTGGGGGCTGATGAGTATGGCAGAGACCTACTGAGTAGGATTCTATACGGTGCAAGGACAAGCTTCATAGTGGTACTTCTAGTTATGATAGTAGGCCCGTGGATAGGCATTCTCTTGGGCCTCTTCGCCGGGTATAGAGGCGGATTTGTAGACGAGGTTATAATGAGGATCGTCGACGTCTTCCTAGCATTCCCAGGCCTAATACTGGCTATAGCATTATCCGCTGTCCTCCCAAGCAGGCTCGACCCAATAATAATAAACAACGAGTTCCTACTCAACAGCCTTCTAAGGCTATTCGCGCTCAACCCAGACGACGCTCTACCCATGGTCAGGCTTGTGGTGGTGGTCATAGCGTTATGGATAGTATGGTGGCCAGTCTACGCTAGGCTCGTGAGGGGAATGGTGCTCTCCGCCAGGGAGAACACCTACGTAGAGGCCGCCCGCGCACTAGGCATACCAACCCATTCAATACTAATCGGCCACATACTACCCAACATACTAGGCCCTGTACTAGTCTATCTAACTCTAGACTTCGGAGCAGTCATACTAGTCGAGGCTGGCCTCAGCTTCCTCGGCCTCGGAGCAGTGCCTCCAATAGCAGATTGGGGCAGGATTATCTACGACGGAGCCCAGTACTTCCCCAACGCTTGGTGGCTAGTCTTCTTCCCGGGGCTAGCAATACTACTAACCGTACTTGGATTCAACCTTCTAGGGGATGCGCTGAGGGATATCATGGATCCCAGGACCAGAAGGAGGATAGAGTTCAAGGTTAAGGGTAGGTGATTGAGGTGGAGTGCGACCCCATAGTTGAGGTTAAGGATCTGAGGGTATACTTCTACACCTACGCCGGCGTAGTTAAGGCGATTGATGGAGTGTCATTCAAAATATGCCGAGGAGAAACTTACTGCCTAGTAGGCGAGACAGGCTGCGGCAAATCCGTTACCAGCAGGGCTATAACGAGGTTGATCTACCCTCCCGGTAGGATAGTAAGCGGAGAGATATACTACTATCCAGAGCCTGGAAAGAGGGTCAACATAATGCAGCTCAGCGAAAGCGAGCTCAGGAGGCTAAGAGGAGAGGAGATATCATACATATTCCAAGACCCGTCTGCAGCCCTCGACCCGCTCTATGTACTAGGCTATCAGGTGGGGGAGACTATGCTGGCCCACAAGAGAGTCAAGTCCGTCAAGGAGGGTATGAGGAGGGCAGTCGAGGTCCTGAGAACCGTACTCATGCCAGACCCAGAAAAGAGGGCCTCAAGCTACCCGCACGAGCTTAGTGGCGGTATGAAGCAAAGGGGTGTCATAGGAATATCCCTCTCAAACAATCCTAAGCTCCTGATAGCTGATGAGCCTACTACAGCCCTCGACGTCACAATACAGGCCCAGCTCATGGACCTATTGCTAGATCTAAAGAGGGAGAGAGGCCTAACCCTGCTGCTCATAACCCACAATCTAGGCCTAGTAGCCGAGTACTGCGATAGGGTAGCTGTGATGTACGCTGGAAACATAGTTGAGGAAGCTCCCGTGGAAGAGCTGTTCGAAAAACCGCTGCACCCATATACTCAAGCCCTAATAAGGGCAGTTCCCAACCCTACAAGAAGGATAGAGAAGCTCGAACACATCCCTGGCACGGTGCCAAACCTAGTAAAGCCTCCACCGGGCTGCAGGTTCCACCCACGCTGCCCCAAAGCCTTCGACAGATGCAGGGTGGAGAAGCCCCCGCTCAAAGAGTACAGCGATCACCACAAGGCTGCGTGTTGGCTGTACGAGGAGTGACGGTATAGTGGGGAGTTAGTATGTCGGGAGCTTTAGAGAGTGTTAGTCTGGATAGGATGTTTAGAGGCGAGAGGCTGCTCCTCGAAGCCCATAACCTGAAGAAATACTTCCCCGTAAGGGGGATACTCTTCACTAAGGGATATGTAAAGGCTGTTGACAACGTTACCCTAGGCATACCAAGAGGGAAAACCCTCGGGCTCGTAGGGGAGAGCGGCAGCGGCAAAACAACCCTAGGCAGAGTCATACTAAGACTGGAGGAGCCTACCTCAGGCAGGATAGTATTCGACGGCCAAGACGTTACTCGCCTGAAGGGCCGGGCTCTTAAGGAGTTTAGAAGGAGAGCCCAAATAATATTCCAAGACCCCTATGGCAGTCTCAACCCCAGGAAGACCGTCTACAGCCTGATAGCTGAGCCTATGAAAGTTCACGGCGTTCGCGTGGAGGATACGAGAGAGTACATCATAAAGTTGCTGTACCAGGTGGGTTTGAACGAGACTCATCTCTACCGTTATCCCCACGAGTTCAGCGGCGGCCAGAGGCAGAGAATCGCAATAGCTAGGGTCCTAGCCCTTAGGCCAGAATTTATAGTCCTAGACGAGCCAACAAGTGCTCTAGACGTCAGCGTCCAAGCCCAAATCCTAAATCTCCTCAAAGACCTACAAAGAACATACAACCTCACCTACCTCTTCATTTCCCACGACCTAGGAGTGGTCAGGTACATGAGCGACTACATTGCTGTCATGTATCTCGGCAAGATAGTGGAGATGGCTTCTTCCGACGAGCTGTTCGAAAAACCGCTGCACCCGTATACCAAGACCCTGCTCTCATCTATACCAATACCAGACCCAAAGATTGCTAAATCTAAGGCGCGAATACGGATTCCAGGCGAGCCTCCGAGCCCCTACAACCCGCCCAGCGGGTGCAGGTTCAGGACCAGGTGTCCAATAGCCGTGGATAAGTGCTTATCAGAGCCTCCCCTTGAGGAGGTTGAGAGGGGCCATTGGGTGGCATGCTGGAGGCCTGGAGAGCTTTAACTTCCCCTACCATCATAACCAACGCAGTTTTCCACCATGCAATATAGACTCTCGTAGAACCCCGAACCTTCCTCACCACATGCCAGGCTAGACTCCTCCTTTATGGCCTTCAAAGCCTCCTCCACAGCTGGTATAACAAGCCGTTTTACATCCTCGTCTGAGAGAATTTCTTCTACAAGACTGCAGGAGTCCGACGCTATTGACCCCGAGAGGACCTCAACGAGCCTATAGGTTGTGGAGGCTAGCATGCTACTCCCACCCATCCTCTGTATCGCGTGTCGAGCTAGTTGGCCTAGGAGGTATGACAAGCCTATAGTTCTCGCTACCTCGATATCGTGCTCATCAGGTGTCATCTCTATGACGTTGAGGCCAGCGTCTGTGAAAAGCTTTTTGATTGCAGCAACATAATCCTCCACACCACTATAACTAGCCACTACCAGCATATGCTTCCTCGGATTAGATATGCGCGAGCTAAATAGAGGGTGAATACCTATCACTACCGGATGATTCCCCGTGCGGGTATAGAGGTCGGCTACCCGCTTTTTAAATGTCAGCGTATCGGAAATCACTCGAGAGCCCGCTCCCTCAGATCTAGCTATCCTAACTGCCTCCAGAATTAACCTCCTCGATTGACTGGGAGGAGTTGCAACTATAGTATAATCCGCTGCTCTAACTACAGAGTGGAGGTCCCCCAAGCAATACCCACCATAAGATTCAGCAGCTTCACGACACCTCCCAGGATGGATATCGTGATAGACTAGTCCCACAGCACTTGATAACAATTTAGCTAGCGCCCTTCCAACACTTCCGAGCCCTATAATGCCGACGGTCTCAGGTCTCCAGATACCACGATCACCCAAGCCTATCCTCCCACTGAATCCTCTTACATTCATGTATGAGAACCTCCAAGATCCTCCTCTCAGCCTCGCTGGAAGCCCTGGAAAGCACTTCCTTCTCCCTAGCTGGGTCGAACACCTCCAATCCCATCAAACCCTTCACCCGGCCTATCTCCCTACATAGGTCAATCCTAGCCCTTGACAATTTCAATATAGCCTCGTCAAGGGCGTCCACCGATTTCCTTAGACTCTTCAACCACTCTCCCAAGGCATCCTCCATTCCACTCCACCCAGCCTTTGAGACTTCGCATACAGCATGTGATCTGCTATAACCAGAGCCATCACAGCCTCCACCACAGGCGCTGCTCTAGGCCCTATAACGGGGTCATGCCTCCCACCACCAGCTAGTTCCACATCATCAAGAGTCCGCAAATCGACAGTACGAACCCTCTTTCTAATACTTGATGGAGGCTTGAATGCTACTCTCACAATAATTGGCATTCCGTTCGTTATGCCTGCATTTATCCCACCGGCTCTATTCCCTACTATCCTAGGAGATCCACTCCCACCCCTAATCTCGTCAACCACCTCGCTACCCTTAGCCCCCGCAAAGCCAAGCCCCAAACCTATCTCAACTGCCTTTGCAGCTGGTATGGAGAATAGGGATCCTCCTAGAGATGCATCTATACCCCAGTGGGGAGGATCGCCCAGTCCTGGAGGCACGTTAAAGGCTACCGACTCTACAACGCTCCCGAGGCTATCTCCACTCTCTCTCGCCTCCTCGACCAGGCGAGCCATTCTCTCGCTGGCATCTGGGTCAGGACATTTCAGGGGATCCTCGTCTATAGCTCTACGGAACTCCTGAGTATCTTCGGGCTTTACAGTAGCCTCAACGCCCCCAATAGACTTAACGTAACCATAAACCCTCGTACCCGATTCTAACTCGATTATTCTAGCTGCAACCGCGCCCGCAGCAACCAAACCAACAGTGCGCCTCCCAGAGAAGTGCCCTCCACCCCTATAGTCTTGATATCCGCCGTACCTATACCAGGCCACTAGATCTCCATGCCCCGGCCTCGGCGTGTACTTTATCCTCTCGTAGAAGCTTGAATCCACGTCTCTATTCCTAACAACTATAGCGAGAGGACCTCCAGTAGTCCTACCCCTGAAAACGCCCGATAATATCTCAGCCCTATCGGGCTCCTTCCTAGGGCTAGCTAGCCTACCTCCAGGCCTCCTTCTCTCTAGAGCCCTATTAATGGTATCTACATCAATAGGGACCCCAGGCGGTACGCCCTTAAGAACCACTCCCACAGCAGGACCGTGGCTTTCCCCGAAGAGACTAACCCTCAATACCCTAGTAAACACCATCACCCAACCACCTCTAGCCTAGCTCCGAGCGATTGCAGGTCCTCAACGAAGCCGGGATACGAGTCCTTGTAACGCGACGCACCCACAACCTCCACACCCTTATGTGAGCCCAGCCCCGCGACAAGGAATGCCATGATGATTCGGTGGTCCCCATAACCGCTTACCCTTCCACCCTCGACTTTACCACCCCTAATCTTGATGCAGTCGCCGCCACACGAGATCGAAGCATCCACTCCTATTCTAAATAGGTTGGATGCTATCGCCTTCCTCCTGTCAGACTCCTTTAATGCAAGCCTCCCAATACCACGGAGCACACTCTCGCCCCTAGCATAAGATGCTAGGACCGCCACAGGCGGAGCTAGGTCTGGTGTGTCTTCTAGATTAGCCTCGAAGGGCTCGAGCTTGCCCGCCTCGACCTCAACCCACCCACCGCTGGAGGAAACTCTGACTTTGGCCCCAGCCATCTTTAAGATCTCGATAATAAGCTTGTCCCCCTGAGGATCATCCAAATCAAGACCCCACACCCTAACCCTTCCTCCGATAGCCCCTGCGACCATAAGAAAGCTTGAGCTACTATAGTCTCCTGGAACCTTATACTTGGAGGGTCTAAATGAGCCCTCCACCCACAAACGCCCTTCGCTATCCCACGAGACCTTGACCCCAAATCCCTCCAACACCCTCCTAGTGACATCTACATAGGGCCGTGACGCTAGGTTTAGAGGCTTAACACCTATCCCTAGGAGGGGGGCGATCATGAGGAGAGCAGTAACATATTGGCTACTCTGGCTGGCGTCAACACTCACAGCTTCGCCCCTACAGCATGACTGCGAGACGCCGGACACAGCGACTGGGGGCTTTCCATCTGTAGTGATTACTCGCGCTCCTAGTCGTTCGAGCGCGTCGGCCAAAGGCTTAACTGGCCTCCTATTAAGGGTGGGGTCACCGTAGAGTAGTGTTACTCCCGGGGCTAGAGAGGATATTGCCATAGCGATACGCAGTGTGGTGGCCGAACCTCTGCAGTATATTGATTTAGGCCACCAGAGGGTAGGCGGGGAAGAGACTTCAACGTCACTCCCAGTAACCCTGACTTCTGCCCCCAGCTTCTTAACGGCAGTTAGAGTAGCCTTAGTGTCGCCAGATATGAGGGCGTTCACTACTAGCGATCTACCCCTGGCTAGGAGTGATGAGAATAGAGCCCTGTGGGTGTGGCTCTTAGATGGCGGTGCCTTAACCGCCCCGTCAACCATTGAGGGATAGGCTTTGATTCTCAACACTCAACTCCACCTCCTCCCCTCAACCTCGTTCTTATAAAAATGTACCCTTCGCTCTTCGCCAGCGGCTCAAGCGGGCCTGGGGGGATAGAATAGATAGCGGGTCCTTTTCCTGAGACGCCTGCTGATATTGCCCCCGAGCGGTATAGCTTTGCTACTATGTCTTCGGCCCCCAGTATGATGGATGTTAGGAGGCCGTTAAGCCTCATAGCCTCTAGCCACCTACCCTCTATGGCTAGGGAGGATGCAGTGCTGTAGAGCTTCTCGAACCCCATATACGCCTCACTTGTCACACTCCTAATGTCTATAGAGCCCTTCACCGCCACACCTACTTCGAGATCCCTTGTCTCAATAGTCTTAATAAGAAAGCTGTTAACTCCCCGGTTAACAGTGATGTGTACACCAGGAATTACTGCGGCAACATGATCGTCGAACGCCCCAGTAACAGTTAGCCCGGCGTTTATAGAGACTCGAGTAGCTAGCATTGCCAGCTCTAACGGTTCCAGGTTTATCGAGAGAGCGCTTGTTAGAGCCGATACAAGAGCGGCGGTCAAAGCGCTGCTACTCTTCAATCCCGACGCAGGGGGTACATCACTCTCAATATATGCATCAAACCCCGTGACCCGACTACCATCATAGTCTTCGACCACCGATGCAACTGCCTCCAACACCCTCCTCTCTACACGAACCTCAGAGCCCCTAACTATAGACACTGCTCTAAAGCTACCAGGAAGAGTAACACACGCCTTAGTCTTGAGGTCTATGCTGACAGCACCGCCGACACCACCAGTGGCTATAGCATTCAACACGCTTAATCCGCCAAACCCCTCACCACAACCTCTCTTAGACACCAGCGTCACCCCCAATCCCCCTAATCGCAGCAGCCCTCAGAACTTCAGGATCAACATACTCGCCGAACCACACTCTGACGTTAACGGAGGCCTGGCCAGCCAACATCCAAAGGCCATCAACAACCTCACACCCATATTCTAGGGCCGTCTCGAGTAGGGGTGTGACTAGGGGCCTGTACACCATATCCATGACCACGCATGGAGGCTCGAAAACCGCCCCCGCTATAGGGTTGCCTGAGCCCCCCCAACCTACGGGTGTTGCATTAACAACAAGGTCCACCTTCGGCGCGAAGCTACTCGCCCGTATAAATGGGATGACCTCGAAGCAGCCGCCACAACCTAGCACAGACTCGACGGCACTGCGGGCCGCCTCCACCCTTCTAGCTGCTACTATTATTCTAGGCTGCCACTCCACCCCTAGGGCGTATATTGCTGCTCTGGCAGCACCACCATAGCCCAGTACAAGTGCAGAGGAAACTTCTCCCACGCCAGACCGTTTTAAACTATAGAGGAACCCAGACCAGTCGCTATTACCCCCCCATAGCTTTCCGCCATCCCTCCAAATCAGATTTATAGCTCCAATTCTCCTAGCTTCCTTAGACTCGCTTGAAACCCACGACCTAGCGACAACCTTATAAGGCTTCGTAACGTTTGCTCCGTACAAGCCTAAGTCTTCTACTGGATTCCTTCCAGCCTCGCTAGGATGCAGGTCTATAAGGGCATACTCCGCATCCAAACCTCTCGACTCGAAGAACCACTTATAGATTGCAGGGCTGAGGCTAGACGAAATGCCATGACCTATTAGGCCCAGCCTCATCCTAATCCCACGCCACCCCCAGATCATCAAGCATAGCTATCATCTCATCCACCATGGGGACGCCAGCTATCCTCCCGCGGGCCCGAGGATGCAGGCCGTAAACTATACTGGCTCCACATAAGCTTGCAATGCGTCTCGACTCGACGGAACTTCTTCCAGACCCCGTGTTGAAGGCTGAAATTCGCCCACAACTACCGCATGTCAAACGATATACCAGATCTAAGTCCAATGCATCCCTATAGGGCCAAACAATCTTCAATGTAAACACCCTCCCCCCCACCAGATTTCCATATACCCTAGCGGCTAGCTCTGCCTGTGCTCGATTAAGGAGGTGGGAGGACAGTATAACCCTTCCCGAGGGCGGAGGCTCTTCACCTAGCTCCACGTCTACAGCCCAAGCACCGGAATCTAGTGCAGCCTCCCACACTCTGCCCTTGCTCCGGCTGTCCTCCCAGAGCCCTCCCTCGCTTCGAGACCTCAGAGTGACTATAACTCTCTTACCCCTACTCACAGCTATGTCAACGACTCTTTTCACAGCGGATTCAACATCGCCTTGGAGGAAGTCTGCCCGCAGCTCTACACACGGAGTTCTCGAGGACTCTATCATTTCTAAAGACTCCTCTGCACTCCTGCCTGGGATAACTGTGCAGAGCATCATCAAAGCCCACCTGAGGCTTTTATGAGTAGCTGCGATAACTCGGCAATATCGAATACTCTCACTTCTACCCGTCCAGCGTCCTCCACTATGGGGAAAAGCATGGTTCTACCACGCCTCTTCTTGTCTGACGCTATGCATGGTATAACCTCCCCCGGAGTCAACCCTAGATCCTCTAGAGATATTGGGAGGCCGGCCTCTCCCAACAGCCTAGACACAAGGGTCTTGAGGTCTCTTGGCGTGCCTACTATTATGCTTGAAGCCTCTAGCTCCCAGACTAGGCCGACTGAGACCGCCCTGCCATGGGACACCTTGAAGCCGGAGCAGGCCTCTATTGCGTGGCCGGCTGTGTGCCCTAAGTTCAGGACGGCGCGAATGCCCTTCTCGTCGCGGAAGTCCTTTGAGACTATACTGAGCTTGAACTCTAGGCTCCACTTCACGGCTTCCACGAGAGGCTCAGGCTCTAGATCTAGAACCCCGGGTAGAACGCCCTCTACCATGTCTAGACCACTCCAGCCTGAGATCACCGCGTGTTTAACTAGCTCAGCGATCCCCTCCACCAGCCTCTCCCTCGGTAGCCTAGCTAGTATGGAGGCGTCGGCCACTACGAAGTGCGGGTGGTAGAATGTGCCTAGAACATTCTTCCTACCGAGATAGTTTATCGCCGTTTTCCCGCCGACAGCTGCGTCGAACATCGAGAGGCTAGTTGTGGGTACATACCCCAGCCTAACACCCCTCATGTAAATCGACGCCGCGAACCCCGCCGCATCTAGGATAGCTCCACCCCCTACTGCTAGAAGGAGGCTGCTGCGCGTCAGGCCGGCGGAGATCATCTCATCAAGAAGGCCTAGTACCCACTCAAGGCTCTTCGACTCCTCACCTCTCCCATAGTATGGGCCGCGAGCGTTGGGAAGCTGCCTCAATACCGCTTCTACAATATCCCTCGGAACGTTCATGTCCGCCGCAATCATATAGGAGTCTGGCCCCACACGGCCAGCTATCTCTCCTAGCCTAGCGAGAGCGCCCCACCCAGCCTCTACAACGGTTGGAATCCTATCTAGAGAAGCCTGTGCCACCTAAGCTCACCTAGCAGTCTAGAAAACCCCTCTAAGTCGAGCTGCTGTGCTGCATCAGATAGGGCCTCATCCGGCCTGCTATGAACCTCCACCATAATCCCGTCTGCACCAGCGGCTAAACCAGCCTTAGCTAGGGGAGGCACCAGTTCTCTCTTCCCTGCAGGATGGCTAGGGTCGACTATCACTGGAAGCCTACTAATTGTCTTGACCACAGCTATTGCAGCCACGTCTAGAGTGAACCTAGACGATGGCTCGAAGGTCCTGATACCCCGCTCTATAAGGCCCACAGACTCGTTACCCTCAGCTAGTATATACTCGGCTGCAGCTAGCCACTCCTCGACTGTGTTCCCGAAGCCCCTCTTCAGCAATACCGGGAACCTAGACCTCCCGACCTCCCTTAGCAAGGGGAAGTTCTGCATATTTCTTGCCCCTATCCACAGCAGGTCGACTTTCCTAGAGACCTTCTCCACATGCCTCGGATCGAGGACCTCGGTAGCTATCGGCAGGCCTGCCTTGTCCCCAGCCCTCCTTAGCCAGTCAAGAGCCTCGAAGCCCAAACCTTGAAAGCTGTATGGGGAGGTCCTCGGCTTGAACACGCCCCCTCTTAGTATGTCCACACCCATGTCCTTCAAAGCCAGAGCTATCTCTTCAATCTGTTGAGGGCTCTCAACGCTACACGGCCCAGCAACGACAACCCTCCTCCCACCCCCGATCCTAACGCCGGAAACCTCAATAACTATAGGAGGATTGTCTTCAGAGCGTAGTGCTAGCTTGACTCCCTTCAACTCAGAACACCCCTAACCCTCTTCGCAATGCTTGCAGGGTCCAGACCCATGAATGCCAGCAGTTCTTCGAAGCTTCGAGCGGAAGAGCCGTACCTGCCGCCATCAACCCCCATCCTAACAAGCCTAACCCCACCTCCGCTCTCCGCGAGGACCTCTGCAATAGAGCTTCCCAATCCGCCAACAACCCTGTGGTCCTCTAGTGTAAATGCGATGTCGTAGCCTGAGGCTATCCTCAGCACCTCACTCCTACCTAGAGGCTTGATGCTATACACATCGACAACACCTACATCGAGGGACTCTTCCTTTAAGAGCTTCGCAGCCTCTAGTGCTACACCAACCATGGGTCCCATAGCGAAAATCACAGAGTCCCTGCCATCTCTGAGAATAGACAGGCCTCCAGGCCTAAACTCGAATTCGCCCTCACCGTAGACTGGCCTGGCATTATCCCTTCCCAGCCTAATATAGGCTGGCCCTCTATGCTTCTCTACAGACCACACAACGACTTCATACGTGGACACAGCGTCTGCTGGGACGAAGACCGAGGTCCTCCCTAGGGATCTCATGAGAGATACATCTTCTAGCGACTGGTGGCTTGACCCGTCGACGTGTGGAGATAGCCCCGAGTGTGTAGCAACCAGTTTAACATTAAGCCCGTCCCGGTCAATAGTACTTCTTATCTGCTCCCATCCCCTCATCATGAATGCAGCGAAAGCCGAGGCCACAGGCCTCAAACCACCGACGGCCAGACCGGCCGCAATCCCTATGAGGTCCTGCTCGCTGATACCTACATTGAAATACCTCTCCCCAAACTTCTCGGAGAACCTGATGGTCATAGTGCTCTTAGATGTGTCAGCATCTAGAACCACTAGATCCTCTAGTCTCTCACCCAAGTCTACCAGTGCCTTAGCGTAGGCAAGCCTATAGCTAGAAGTGTTGGACAACCTCAAGATCAGACACCCCTAGAGAATTACGCTACCACGAGGACCTCACTATCACTGCCAGAGGCCTCCCTCCTACCCTCCCCGACCTGAGGGCGGCTGCTATGGATCTTGCATCAGGGCCTACTTCTACGGCGGTCCACCCGAAGCTCCTCCATCTATCTGCAAGCGGCTCCTTAGCCTTGACAGACTCAGTGGGCCCTGTGTGCTGGAATCCATTGCGATCTATTATCGCCACTAGTTCTCCAAGCCCCATGCTGGAGGCCGTGGATGCTGCCTCCCAAACCTGCCCCTCGTCTAGCTCGCCGTCTCCCAGAACAACAGCCACTTCCCTCCTGACTCCAGAGAGGCGTGCCGCCAGCACAAGCCCAGCGCCAATGGAGAGCCCCTGCCCCAAGCTACCAGTCGATACCATCGTTAGGGGTGATTTACCTACCTCTGGGTGGGCCTGGAATGGGGAGCCTGGTGATAGGAATTCGCGCTCAACAATACCTTCATCCACTACTCCCAGACTTTCGGCTAGAGCATAGTGCGCCAGGCTACCATGGCCCTTGCTGAGAAGGACTAGCCTCTGCACCCCCCTAGCCAGACCATCCTTGACCCAGCTACCGTAGAGTGCAGCTAGGATAGGTACTAAGCTCTTGGATGACTCAAAATGCCAGCTCACCCCCTTCGACTTGTACCTCTCTAGCCTTCTAGCTATTTCCCTCTCGAGCAAATGCTCATCCAACATGGATAGGAATTTCCCGAGTTTCGGGAAGCCTAGACTATTTGGAATTGTGTCTGTCGCCGGATGTGAGGAGTGGGGAGGCGAGTCTAGATCAAAACGTATTGGCGCGACATCACCATACACCTCTCAGATACGATTCAATCGCTAATGTAACTCAAACCGATATATATGCTTTACGGGCGGGGACAGTTTAATCTACACATAAAATACGAGCTACTCCTAGGGCATTCACCATTAAATTCCCCAGCTTCTAAACCAGTCTATGCCGCAGCATTACAAACGGTATCAAATCCCCCAAAGCTCCCATGGTATACTTTGGTGGGGTGTTGTGCCGCTATCGTCTATAGAAGACCTAACCCCCACTTACGGCCTGAACCACTACACAGTGGATAGGCCCCTCCAGAAGATTTACAGAGCCCTAGCAGGCAGCAATGCCAGAGACTTCACCAGCCTAGGAAGGGTCGTGGGAAGTGATCTCTATGAGGCTGCATATAGAGTGGACAGGCTGTCCAAGCCGCACCTAATTACATGGGGCTATAGGGGTGTGAGAGTCGACAAAGTATGGCTCGACCCCTTGGAGAGGAGGGTCCTCGAGGACCTGGTTCTAGTAGAGGGAGTCAACAGGTTTCCATACACTGGGGGTAGCTGGGTAGACCACTATGCCTCTCTCTACCTAGTAAGCGATCCTGGTATAGGGTGCATAATAACTATAACTATGCAGACAGCGTACGCCCTCTACAAGTACGCACCCGAAGAGATTAGGAGCGAGTACAAGAAGCTCGCTGGCATCGAAAAGCCTCCCTCCTGGGGCGCAACTTGGTTCACCGAAAGGCAGGGAGGTAGCGATTTGGGGGCCAACGAGACCGTAGCCCGCCACGAATCGGGCAACATCTGGAGGCTAACCGGCTATAAGTACTTCGCCAGCGGGGCTGGGATAGCTGACATAGCCCTAGTCACCGCTAGACCCCCAGGCGCGCCTCCTGGAGCCAAGGGTCTGGAGCTGTTTGCAGTCCCGCGGGAATATGGGGGTTCGCTCAACTTTGAAGTCACCAGGCTTAAGTGGAAGAGTGGTACAGTGAGTGTTCCCACAGGAGAGGTAGAGCTGAAGGAGTCAGCCGGATATCTTCTTGGTGAGAAGGGTAAAGGAATCTACTATACGCTTGAGGACCTCATGGTTTCCAGGCTAGCTAATAGCATATCCGCCGCTGGGACATCCAGGAAGGCGTATCTCGAGGCCGCCCTCTACGCCTCGGAGAGGAGGGCCTTCGGAAGGAGGCTTGTCGAGCACGAGCTAGTTAGGAGAGACCTCCTAGAGATGGAGGTAGATATAAGAGCTATGACAGCCCTGGCCCTTAAAGCTGCACACGAGTTCGACAAGTCTTGGAAGGACACCCCTCCATACAGCGAGAGATACCACTATGCCAGGCTTTTGACCCACATAGCCAAGAACCTGACAGCCGAGATGGCGAAGGGTGTGACAGCTACTGCTATGGAGCTTTGGGGCGGTATAGGGTTCCTCCACGAATTCCCAATCGAGAGGCTGCACAGGGAGGCCATGATACTCCCCATATGGGAGGGTACCAGTAACATCCAGGCTCTAGACATGCTAGAAGCTATGCACAAGAAAGGGGCGCACAAAACGCTCCTCAGAGATCTAAGCGAACTCGCTAGAACAGCTATGCATAGGAGAGAGGCTTGGGCCTCAGTAGAAATGGCTAAAGAGGCTTTAGCAGCCGCAGCGTCTCTAGATCCATCAGAGGTCGAGTATAGGGGTAAGGACTTGCTGAGGACCTTGGGGAGGATAGTTTCGTTTATAGTCTTAGACTGGATCGCTGGGGAGTATGGAGACGAGGTGATGGGCGAAGCTGCCCTTATTTACTACAAGTCTCGTGTTAAGGGAGGAGAGTTCCCGAGGCCTGAAGGGAGAGTCCTTGAGGAGCTCACATCGCTAGACGGAGGCCTCAACATATACTAGCACTACCCCAAACCTAGAATATTATTAATTAAGCCGGATGTCCTCCACATCATGTTCTGGGTGTTAGTGTTTGTCGGCAGTAGAGAAGCTCGCCAAGTCCCTAAACGTGATAGACGAGACTGCTAGAAAGCTAGACGAGGAGTCGCTGGACCTCTCCAGCAGGATCGCCAGCGTTGCCGACGCAGAGGCTAGGCGGATACGCGAGGAAGTCTTCAAGCTTGTCGAGCTAGCTGAGAGGGAGCTCGAGGAGAGGATGTCGGAGATAGAGGAGGTGCTTCGCGAGGAGGCCTCTAGGCGGGCAGAGGAGGTTAGTGACGAGCTAGAGGAAATGTCGCATAAGAACTGGAGCGCCGCAGTAAATGCCGTTGTTGAGGAACTTGAGAAGATACTGAGGGGGTAGCCATCGGTTGTCCGCCTCGGGATACGCGAAAGTAGTTCCATATATTAGAGCCGTTCTGTCAACGATACCAAAGCCTGAATCATACCGTGAGGCTATCGAGGCGTCGAGCCTCGGAGAGGCCGTGGCAGCTGTTACAAGCCCTAGCCTTGAGAGCGCGAGGGAGGCGGGGGACATCTTCGAAGTTGGGAGGCTCGTGTGGAGGGACTACACCCTGATCGTGAATAAGGCCTCTAAGCTCTCGCCCGCAAAGGCTAGGATGGCTGTGGAGCTCAATCTCCTATTCGAAGACCTCAAAGATACACTATCCTTCATATTTTCTGCGCTCCGAGGTAGTGTGAGGCTGGGTGAGCTAGAGAAGATGCCTACCTCGATGGTGGAGGGGAGTACGATAAACAATATCATCAAGTCGGGGCCAGAGGCGTTCGAAAGTCTGTCGAGAATCCCTGAGGCTAGCCCAAAACCCTCCCTGAGGCGCGTGTATTCCCAGATTCTCCAGTTAGTAGAGGGGGCTAGTCCTCCACTAGCTCTCCTAAGTACTGGACCAGCCATGTCATGGCTTTTGAAGGAGGCTGTCTCTAGCCTGGGAGGCGAGGCAATGCTCGTCGAGAAGGTTTACTGCCCCCGAGTGTTGTACTCGCTCCTCTCAGGCGTAATCCAGGCTAAGGCGTCAGCAATGGACGCCAAGAGCGTAGACACGGTGTACTCGGGAGTAGAGGTGTGTGGATTCAGCTGGGATAAGGGTGTTAGGCAGATATACGAGAGTGAGGCGAGCGCTGAAGGCTTGAGCGCTAGCCTCTCACAGCTATATCCCGACTTTAGGATGGAAGGATCTAGCATTGGAGAGCTCCTTGAGAGCCTAAGGATGAAGAGCAGAGCCAAGAGCCTCGAGGCAGGCCAGGTAGCCCTTGCCAGCTACCCGTTCCAAGCAGGCTTCGTAGCTGGCGGTCTGGAGATTGTCAGGATAGCTTTCGAGGACATTGCCTATGTCCTCGCGGCCTCACAATTGAAGGTAGGGAAGGAGGCGGCCCTCGCTAGGACCTCGCCCACGCGATAAGCGTTAGGATGCTCCCTCGCTCCAGCCAGCTATGCTCAGAGCTATCTCCCTCAGAACCCTCTTGCCCTTCAAGGTTACGACTACGTGTTCGCTTTCGTCTATCCTGGCGAGACCACCTGACTCAAGCCACTCGATGCACACCCCGGCCTCTTCAGCCTGTATACCGAGAATAGTGGTAGCGCTGACAAGTTCATCCCTCTTGACTCTCCCTAGAGTTGAGGCTAGCCTGAGGACCTCTAGGCACCTCTCAACCCTTCCCTCCCCTGGCAATTCCTGCATCCCAGTGATTGTCTTACCCAGGTTTGTCAATCTGTAGTGTGAAGCCATGTAATACCTTGCTTCAACAGACCGTGGATTATGAAAGCCTAGTTATTTCCTCGTGGAGACTCAACACATTCTAAGGGGTAATAGTGTATTGGATCCTATAGTGAGGAGCCAGAGAGTAAGGAAGAGGGTGGCAGAGCTTGCTACAGCTATATCAGCCTATAAGAGCCTGCACATGCTCGATCTGCCAGATATAGGAAGGATAAAGGAGTTGGAGAGGCTTCAAGGCGAGATTATAGAGGAGATCAAGCACATCGCCGACCCTGAATCCTGTGACCTGGATTGCTTCGTCGTAAAGGCTCTGCAAGAGCTGGGCGATAGTTTAGAGGAGTACTGCCAGAAAGCTGCACGGCTAATAGGTGGTAGGTCTGACTCGTGCGAGCAGGGTAGCGTTATATCAACGCTTAGAGATGGAAGCTTAGACCCAGAGTCCCACGCCCCCCTCCTCGTAGTATTACAGGCCGTTCTCAGAGCGTACTCTGAATCGCTAGAGGAAAGGGGTATAGTGTGGAGTGGTATAACGCACCTATGTCCGGTCTGCGGAGTGCCAAGCGAGACGATGGTGAAGAGGAGGGGAGCAGAGTACTATATGGTGTGCCATATGTGCTTCTACCAGTGGAGAATAGCCAGAGGAGTTCCCGTGTGCCCAAGATGCGGCGCTACTTCTCCCCTCGACGTTGGTATAATCACCGACAAGTCTAGACGGATAGGCCTAGCGCACTGCCAGAGATGTGGTTATGTTTGGAGAGCCATACTGGATGAGCACATGAAAATACCTCCTACCGCCGCCCCCCTCATAGCCCTCGGGGCTGAACGTTTCAGACCAGCACTCGAGGAAGCTAGAAACGTTTCAGGCATGGACGGTGGTGAAGAGGGGTTTAAAGAAGAGAATAGCTAGCCTAGGGGTTGAAAGCCCCCACGATCAGCGGCGCGGAAAGGCCTAGTAGTAGTGAGACGAATGCTGCTATCGCTAGAGAGTATCTTGTCTCGCTAGATAGTGTTGGAGCGTCGCCGCTCTCCTCCATAGCATCCCTCAGGAACCTTATATAGTACACTGAGCTGACACCGCTGTTAACCAGGGCTATAAGTACAAGCACCGCGCTGTAGGCTGTAGCAGGCAGGAATAAGTAGAGCTTCCCCCAGAATCCAACCAATGGCGGTACTCCCAGAAGGCTCGCTAGTAGTATGGCTACACTAACCGACGAGACCCTATCTCCCGCTAATATCCCCCTAACCTTACCCCCCGTCTCGGCTGCCAGAGAGAATAATGGTGCTTTGGCTATGGCGTAGGCCAAGGCCTGCAGACCTATGCCAGCCAACACTATTGATGGCGAGGCGCCGAACGACTGGTAGAATGATAGTGCAGCCAGACCCACCAATATGTAACCTGTATGGGCTATGCTGCTGTAGGCAAGCATCACCCTCAAGTCCTTAGTGTTAAGAGCTGCAAGATTGCCGGCCACCATAGTCGCGACTGCTGAGGAGGCTAGTAGCAAGGTTAGAGCATCTGCCTCGAAGGGAGTCAGGTTGCCTGAGAACGTGTAGACTAGCCTGGTCAACAGCCCGATGAAAGCTAGCTTAGCAACCCCCGCCACAATCGCTATGGCCCTGCCGTCTGCTCGCCCATACACGTTAGGCGTCCACCAATGGAAGGGGAACACGCCCAGCTTGAACCCGATGCTTGCCATGATGGCGACGAGAGCCAAGGCCTCTAGAGCTAGAGGAGGTCTTAGGCCTGCATATATCGCGGCTATCCAGACTGCTATGAATAGCGTTGCCAAAGTGCCGACATATATGTACCTTGTTGCTGCTGCGACACTATCCCTATCTCCAGGCAGTGCTGTGACGACGTAGGTAGCCACGGAGAGGACTAGCCACGACGCCAGTATTAACAAGGGGTTCAGGCTGCCCAGAAGGTAGAAGACTCCGTAGAGCACAAGGGGGAGTAGGCCATAATACCCTGGGTGAGTAGGCCACTCGTCCACTCTGCTGTACGATTGCAGAAATGCTGCTCCAACAGCTATTGCGGCCGCCAGCAGTAGGACCGAGGAGAGCCTGTCGTGGACTAGCATTCCATTGTGATAGATGAGGTTTCCGTAGGTGAATGTGTAGAATAGCGATCCCACAGCCGCCAGTATGAAGGCCACTACAGCTATAGAAGCTAGCTCCCTCTCATACCCCCTTAGCTCGGGCTTTAGGACGTGGATGGCTGGGACTATTATGGCTATAGCTAGGTCTAGGTATATCAGGGCGAGGATTAGATTCGGAAGGTTCGAGTCTATCACGGCTCATCACCCAATTATCCTGGATATGAAGCCGAACTTCTCCTCGAGTATCGCTAGAGCTGCGAGCAGTGTGAACGCGAATGATACTAAGTAAAGTGCTATTATATAGTCAGTCCTACCCCTGTAGATCTTCCGAGCAAGCACGGCTGCGGCAACACCTACCCCAACAAGGCCCGAATGATATAGGAAGTCTATTGTCAAGTCTAGCTCAAGCATTATCGCTGCTAGGGCTGAGCCCCCACCCACGAAGACTATGTATATCAGTGGGTTGAGATACATCCGGTCGTACAGGAATCCGTGAAGAACCCTGGCCAGAGAGCTCTCCGCCAGCATCTTTCTGAAGTCTATCTTGGCTGCGATATATGCCCCAGAGACTGCTAGCATAGATAGAGCCACACCCGCGACTATAGACATCGTGAGGCTACTGATCTTGAACTTCAGCTCTACCGGCTCCAGCGAGAGGGATAGGCCTGCTGCCCTCGAGAGAGTATCCAGAAGGCCTGTGTACCACAGGCCAAGCAACAATGCTGCCGCAGCTAGTATTGTGTAAGGAACTAGCATTAATGCTGGAGCCTCGTGAGGCTCCTCCTTAGCCCTCTCCTCATAGGGCGGGAGATGGAAGACCCTAAGTATCATTCTAGTTGTGTAGGCTGCCGTTATCAAGGCAGTTAGAGCGGCCAAGCCGCCTATGATCGGCGAGGCCTTATAAGCCAAGTCTATAACTAGCTCTTTTGTGAAGAACCCGCTCAGGGGCGGCAAGCCCGCCAGGCTCAAACCTGCTATCCAAAACGCGGCTGCTGTTAGCTTCATCACCTTAGCATAGTTGCCCATAGAATCTATGAACCTAGAGTGAGCTACGTGTATTATCCAGCCCGCCGCAAGGAACAGTGCAGCCTTGAAAACTGCGTGACTCACTAGATGGCCAAGGCCTGCAGCTACACCCTCACCCGCGGCTTCAAGCCCGCCTGCAGCTAGGACTCCAAGAGCGCCTCCCGCGGCAGCACCTAACATCATGTAACCAAGCTGGCTTCCAGTAGAGAACGCCAGTATCAACTTGAGCTCGTCAGATACGAGGGCCATGAGGGAGAGGGCTAGAGCCGTTATGACGGCCAGCCATGCAATTATGGAGAAGTACGTGCCTACACCCTCTATTATCGCAGGGCTTCCTGCGGCCAGAGCACCAGCGACTATTATGGGGGTGAATCTTAGCACAAAGTAGACCCCCGCCTTCACCATAGTAGCGGCGTGTATCAGAGCTGAAACCGGTGTTGGGCCAGTCATTGCGGTTACGAGCCACTCGTGGAAAGGCACCTGAGCGCTTTTCGCGAGCGCGCCCAGAGTGAAGACTAGGAGGAGGAGGGGTAGTACTCCCTGGGAGGCTAGTTCCGCTATCCACACTCCGGCTGTCGATGATAGCTCGGGGATAGATAGGGTGCCCGCAGTCAGGTAGAGAGCGGCTATGCCTATTAGGAAGCCTACATCGCCCACCCTCGTGAACAGTATAGCCCTAACAGCGCTATGGCTAGGCTCGAAGAACATGGGAGTGCCTAGCACCCTCCTCCCAGGCCTTCCCACCCAGTACTTCTCTTCATCAGTGTACCAGTGGCCTATTAAGGCGTAGCTCGCTATACCGGTACCCTCCCAGCCCACGAACATGAGTATCAAGTTGTCAGCCACAACGAGGAGCATCATGCTCCCGACGAAGAATGATATCATGAAGAAGTATCTGCCGTAGCCGAAGTCTCCCTCCATATACTTGATAGAATATACCGCTATGAGGAGGCTTATCCAAGAGACCACTAGGCTCATCACAGCCGCGAGCCCGTCAATATAACTCCCCCACCCTACTCCTAGGGGAGGGATCCAAACGGAATCCGCCCCTATATGGACGACACTACCATCGACGAGCACTAGCTTAGCTAGATAAGCCGATAGGATAGCCGAGACCAGGATGCCAGCAACAGAGATCCAGCCGTAAAACTCCTCCCTCTTAACGCCCAGTAGCCAACCCACAGCTATGACGACTGCAGCAATATAGGGAGCCATCCACACAAGGCTCCAGGGCAATAGAGGCATCTGGATTACAACAGCCTCAGCCATCACCTCCACCCCCTACTCACGAAAGATATGCCAGAAACATAGCCTGGCTCGACTCCACAACTCCTGATATAGCGAGGCCAGCCGTAAGGAACATGAATATGCCTAGTACTGCAAGTAGTGTGACCGACATCTTGAAGTCGTCAACAACTTCCCCACCGTCTATATCCGATCTCGGTTTGGCGAAGAAGATCCTCCTAGTTGTTATGAAGGAGTAGGCTGCTGTAACAGTGAAGGAGGCAATCAGCAGCATGGATAGCAGTGCGAGGCTGAGAGACCCACTGTATCCCGGGGATTCCAATACTGATATCGTTAGGTAGAGTTCTCCCCAGAATCCGAAGGCTGGTGGTATGCCGGCTAGGTGGAGGAAGCCTATCACCGCTGTAGCAGCCATTAGTGGGTAGATTTTTGCGAGGCCGCCCATCCTAGCAATGTTCCTCAGGCCGTGCTGCTCTGCTATGAACACGCCTGCAACCATGAAAAGAACCGCCTTACCAATGGCGTGCCCCAGGAATATTAGGCTTGCAGCAGTGAAGCCTAGTGGGTTTAAAGCTGAGATCCCTAGGAGCATGTATCCCATCTGGCTTATGCTAGAGTAAGCTAGGAACCTTTTGAAGTCTAGCTGGGTTAGGGCTACTAGGCCGCCGTATAGTATGGTCGCGAACGATAGGCCGACCAGCAGGGGTTGGATGCTCTCCATCAAGCTTGGGTAGAAGGCTACTGCGAATCTAACAAGCCCGTACCCGCCGAGCCCGATTAAATTCGGGCTTAGGAGGGCTGAGATCGGGGTAGGCGCCTCTGCGTGTGCGTAGGGAAGCCACATGTGGACGCCGAAGACTGCCATCTTGATCAAAAGGCCCACTAGGAGAGAGGCTCCCGCGAGCGTCGCTAGGGTCCCCCTCACGGCCTCGCTCACATACACTAGCCGCCCCTCGCTGACTACTGCTGAGTCGAAGCTACCAGTATTCACAACGTAGTACAGGCCCCCCAGTAGGGTGAGGGCTCCCGCTATATGGGTCCAGACGAAGTAGAGTAGTGCTATCCTCCTCCGGTCGCCGTAACCATAAAAGGCTATCAGCAGGAATGACGCTATCAGGCTTATCTCTAGGAAGATGAAGAATAGGAGGAAGTTCGTCGAGTACGCCATCCCCAGCATTGATACTGCAAAGATCGAGTAGAGAGCTAGATACGCTATATGGCCCGGTACGTCCTCGCCCTTCTCCCTCATCTCCTCTAGCCTTATCGACATATACTTGTAGCTGTATACCGATACTAGTGCCGTAACTATTGAAACGCCTATCACGAAGGGGTATGAGAACCCGTCGACGGCTAGCATAACATTACCTATGCCTACCCGTGTGAAATCAGCTCTAACCGGGTCTATAACACCCTCTGATAGCTGTCCCTCCAGCGCGTATGGCGTGAGGATAGCAGCAGGCAGTAGTAGAGCGGCTGCTAATGCTAGATAAGACGCCCTTTCACCCAGCGCTGGCGATGCGGCAGCAACGGCAATAGGGGCGAGCAGGGTTATCCAGAGTAACGGCAACTCCAGCTCCATCCCTACACTCCCTCCTCCTCTATGGCGGAGGTTTCCAGCGATGCTATCCGTCTATAGAGAGCGGCTATTACCGCTACCACTATTATTATCTCGCCAGCCACTACTACCGTCAGGAGGATCCCAAGCATGTTGGCTGCTATTGGGGATCTGCTGAGGAACACTATAATCAGCAGTAGGATACCGTTGAACACTACCTCAGCCGAGATAAGCTGCCTCACGAGATTCCTAGACCCTGCCAGTCCGTAGGCACCCAAGCCTACGAGCAGGGATGCGAGTATGATCACTACCTGCGCTGCACCCCCATCCACGGCTAGCCACCCCTCCTAGCTATAGCAATACCCTCTAGAATGGTGGCTGCAAGGCCCACCGCCAGCACAATAACAACGATGGCATAGTCGCCTGCGAGAAGATTCGCTATAGTCTGTAGGCTCACAGGCTCTGGAGGGCTGTACGCCTGCCACAATCCGCCGAATAGGCCTATCATAAGCACGGCCGCTCCAGAAGCCGCTCCAGCGGCTAGCCCCCTATAGTCGTCCCACTCCTCGTATCCACCCCCGCCTAGCATGCTTACAGATACGATTATGAACATGACTGCTGCTCCAACATACACTATAACCAAGAAGACAGCAACGATCGGATAGCCGAGTATCGCGACGAGGAGGGCAGTTGCTATCCCAAGTAGGGCTAGAGACGCACTGGCATACACCATATCCTTATGCCTTACCACAGCGAGAGCTAGAAGGGTGGAGATGCCAGCTAGGGCTACCACTGACAAGTCCTCGAGGGGCAAAGACATCAGCTTCACCCTTGCTTCTCTCTGGCAGGCACCTTAAGGAGTCCATACTCCTCGTGTATCATGAGCCTAACCGGGATGCCCTCCTCTGCGGTCGGATACTCCGGCTCCTTCTGGAACGTGTCAAGATCCCAGAACATCTCTGCTAGGTTCTCATATACTATGTCGTGGTAGTTCACGTGGTATAGGGCTTCAGTCGGGCATATGTCAACGCAGTAACCGCAGAAGATGCATCTCTGATAGTTTATGACGGGGAATTGCTTCATAACAGTCTTTTCAGGTTCTTTGGGATGGGGTACGGGCACTCTGATCATCTTCATAGCTGCGCTGGGACATATCCTGGCGCAGGCTGCGCAGCTTATGCACTTCTGCTTGTTTAGTATGATAAACCCCCTGTACCCCTTCCTGAGCTCGGGATACTCCTTGGGATAGTATATTGAGAATCTCTTCGGGTTTAGGAAGTACTTAATCCCTATCATAAGAGCCGCTAGGTTGTCGCTGACACCTGCGAGAAGGCCGCCCCTCTTGGGTAGAGGCTTCACAGCGACTTTCGGAGGCATCCCATACACCCTCGTTGGGCTAGACTACATATCTCCAATCAACCGGGTGTTGTTAGGGAGAGAATATTAATATAGTAGAGTGTCGAGACGGGGGTGCATTCAAAAGATGCCGAGATAGGCCTCAACTAGCGCTAGTAGTATGCCAGCCAGGGTTAGAGGTAATACTAGCCTCCAGGCCATGTCAAGCGCCTGGTCGAGCCTATACCTGCCATATATAGCTCGTAGAAAGCTGATCGCCAGAACTACTACAACGGCTTTTACGACGACCACTAGGCTGGGCAGGGCATAGCCAAGAATGAAGCCTTCTCCAGGCACAATGGGGTACCAGCCTCCTAGGAACATCAGGCTTATCAATAGCCCAAAGACGAACCTCCTCATGTAGGCTCCACCCATATTCAGTGCGTAGAGTATGCCAGAATACTCTGTGAAGGGGCCAGCGACTACTTCGGGTTCGCTCTCTGGTATTTCGAAGGGGAAGGCAGAAGTTGACATCGCAACTGCAAGTATAGCAGCCAGGAATGCCAGTGGGTTTAGAACGATAAACCACTTAACCAAGCCCTGAGCCTGAACGATGTCAACTATGTTTAAGCTGCCCACGGCCACCGCTGGCGCGAAGAGGGAGAGTATAGCTATGAGCTCGTACGAGAGTATTATGAACGCCTCCCTAACCCCGCCTATGATCGTGAAGGGGTTGTTCGCGGCCCATCCCGAGACAATAATGAATATGGGGGGTAGAGTCGTTATGGCCAGAGCCACCAAGAGACTGTACTCCATGAGCGCAGGCGGCAGAGGCCAAAAGTTGGGATTGGATGTTAGTGGGGTTACTGCGAAGGGTAGTATGGATAGAGCCATGCCGAATATAGGCGCAGCTATGAAGGGCCAGAAGTCGACGGTCCTAGGAATGACTACTTGCTGGAAAGCGTACCTGAGCATGTCCGCCATGAGATGCATTAGACCGCCTAGCCTAGGGCTGGCCCAGTAGGGCCCTATCCTCCTCTGGACTCTAGCCGCTGCCTTTCTCTCGAACCAGACGGCAACCATAGCCACGACTAAGGCGCCGCCAAATCCTAGTATGAGGAGCTGCCATATAGGTGGGTAGAAGATTAAGGAAGCTACGGTATCTAACACGGACATAGAAGCCAACACCCCCAAGCAAGGCTATCTATCCGATTCGGGAGGGAAGTAGTCGAGGCTCCCATATATTGCGGGGAGATCCATGATCTTATGGCCTGGGAGAACGTATTTGAATGCAATCGCATTCCTTGCGCTGGCAGTCACTATCCTCACCCTGTAGGGGTTAACTCCTCCATCGCTCTCCACATAGTATATCGTCTCTCCCCGCCCGGTCTCAGCCCTACCTATAGCCCTACCTTTGGGAACCTTCATGGCAGCAGATATTGGGAGGAGTTTCGCCCGGCCCTCGCTCTCCATTATCTTCTTATGTAGAGGTGGATACTTGCCATAGAGATATTTATCTACAATGGGCTCCCTAGGATTCTTCTCAAGCCACTCTACAGCTTGCTCTATTATCCTGAGGCTTTGCTTAATCTCCTCTACCCTAACCATCGTCCTAGCCAGGGCGTCGCCCTCCCTAAACACGGGTACCTCAAAGTCAAGCTCGGGGTAAGCGTCGTAAGGCTCGACAATCCTTACGTCGTAGCCTATCCCGCTTGCCCTAGCGTTAGGCCCTACTATGCCAAGCTCTGCGGCTAGACCCTTGCTGATGACTCCCACACCCTCAAGCCTAGACCTTATGACCGGGTTGTTTAGGAATATCTTCTCGTACTCTTTCAGCCTCTTCCTCATATAGTTAACTGCCCTCCTAGCCATGTCTGGGAAGTCTGCTGGTATGTCCCTCCTAGCCCCCCCAGGTAGAGGGTAGGAGTGGGTTAGCCTCGCTCCGGTGAGGGCCTCTGCCAGCTCTATGAAGACCTCTCTATCACCCATAGCCCACATGTACATAGTGCTGTGCCCGAGGAACACACCGAATATGGCGAACCCGTAGAGGTGGGCACCGATCCTATTTATCTCGCATAGCAGGCTCCTCAAATACTTCGCTCTGAGCGGGGGCTCCACACCCATGAGCTTCTCGACGGCTAGGACGTAGGGCATTGTTATATTGCACGCGTCATGTATAGCCATCCTCTCGAATAGAGGTATCGGCTTTATCCAACCCCTAATCTCTCCCAGCTTCTCCATAGTCCTGTGTACATAGCCTATATCGGGGTCCGCCTCAACAATGATGTCGCCGTCGAGCCTCACAGTTATCCTCATGTGGCCGGAGCCCGGGTGCTGCGGACCTATGAACACCTCATATAGGTCCTTCCCTATCTTCTTGGAGGGCACCACCTTCAGGCCCAGCTCGTCCTTCCAGCCACCGTAGATCCTAACATCCTCAACCACTCTTTGGCACCCCCTCGTATATGTTCTCCTCCCTAACCACGAAGTCCTTCCTAAGCGGCCTCAACTCCGCCACCGGCGGTGTGAGGAGTAGCGGTCTCAGGTCTGGGTGGCCCTCAAACTCTATCCCGAAGAACTCATATACCTCTCTTTCCTGGAACTCAGCACTCCGCCACACCTGGGTCAGGCTTGGCACTGAGGGTCTGTCAGATCTCGGTACCTCCACACCCAGCCCTATAATGGCCCCAGCAATCTCATAGTCCAGATAACTGGTCAGATGGTATACGAGGCGGAACTTCTTCTCCTTGGGGTAATCTGTGACTGTGAGGCTGACTACGTGGTCGAATCCAGCCTCCTTTAAGGCTGTCGCTCCTGCAACTAAATACTCTCTCTCAACTATAATGTCATAAAATCCTTTCCCCTCTTCAACCGAGAACACTATCCCCTTAGAGGAAAGCGCGTTTTTAGCCTTCTCTAAGGCAAGTCCAAGGACTGATGAATAATCCCTACTTGGGGCTTGCAGCACCTGCTCTTCACCCATGGATCACCACCGCAAAGCTAGATAGATTTCGCAGCCCACCCACATAGATCCTCTTTAGGTATAACGGGCTCTATGTCTCCTCTCCAGCCCTCCCTCACCCACGTGCTGGCCACCTTCTTGCTCCTAATCTTCCTTTGTAGTGTTACTATTGCCCTCGCTAGGGTCTCGGGCCTGGGTGGGCAGCCGGGTAGGTATATGTCTATAGGTATCACCTGCCAGGGTTTGACTATGTTGTAGCTATTGTAGAAGAGGCCGCCGTCGAGAGCACATGCTCCCATGGCAATGGCGAACTTAGGGGCTGGCATCTGCTCCCAAGTCAGTCTCACAGCGCAGGCCATCTTCTTCGTGACAGTACCTTCGATGATTATAAGGTTAGTCTGCCTCGGCCCAACCCAGGGTAGTGCTCCAAACTGCTCTCCATCTACGCGTGGCGAGAAGGTCGCGGCGAATTCTGTGCTACAGCAGCTTGTGGTCAAGTGTACAGGCCACAGGCTGAAGCTCGTAGCCCAGTCAACAACTTTGTCGAGAGGTACCTTGCCTAGGAGGATGTCCCTAGCTCTCTTTGCGGTGACGTCCAAGTTGCCGACATAAGCCTTTCCCTCTTGCATCTCCTGCCACCACCTCTACTCGAGCGCCCAGGCTTCTATTCTCCTGGACTCCTTAATTCCATAGTATAGTAGGGGAGCGTATACTAGCAATATCAACAAGTATAGAGCTAGAGCTCTCACCAGGAGCTCCTGAGGGACAACTAGCATAACTATCATGAGTATTACCACGGGCTCGACAGCTAAGAACATGATCAAGTAGCCCAGGTACTGCATGCTTATCTTCCGCCTGAAGTCTCCCATTCTAGGCGGGTTACCAGCGTCATATCTAAGGTACTTTCTCGCTTCAGCCTCCTCCACATCCCGCCTACCCTGAGTTATCGCCTTAAGGAACACAACAGCACCTATTGTCAACCCAACAACGACTAGAGGAATCACTACTAGGCCTACTAGTAGCATTACGGCTGGATCGTACAGCGCCTCTACAAGCGCCAATACCTATACCCATAAGGGTAGTCGTCTCACGTGTAAGACTAAAATATGGATCGAATATATCGGGGTGGAAAATTGTGTGGAGAAGAGCCGAGAATGTATGACGATTAGTCTAAAAGCCCCCGGGCCTTCGGCCGCCTATGGATGCTAGGGCCCTATCAAGTCGTTTATCTTCGGTGGGTTCGGCGGGAGGCCCTTTCTCTGCCTTATCTTAGATATAAGCTCCTGCAACATCTGATCCGGCACTGGCGCCCAGCCGTAGAACTCGACGCCCCAGAAGGCCCTACCAGCGGTCGCACTTCTAAGCTCGCCAGCAAGGTCAAAGCTCTCAGCTACTGGTATGGCCGCAACGATCCTCGACATCACTCCAGTTGTCTCCACATTAATTATCCTCCCTCTCTTCCTCGTGATTACCGACGTAACGTTGCTCATATAGTCCATTGGCGCCCTTATGTCTAGCTTCTGGAGGGGCTCGAGGAGTGTTGGCCTGCCGTCCAGTATTCCAGCCCAGATAGCGTTCCTGACGGCAGGGTATAGCTGGCCGGGGCCCCTGTGGACCGGGTCCTCGTGGATTACGGCGTCATGTAGAACAACCTTAACTCCTCTGACGGGCTCTGCGGCTAGAGGCCCTTCTTTGAGGGCTAGCCTGAAGCCTGCTATTATTGTGTCCTTTACTTCCCTAAGATACTGCACTCCCGCAGTCTTGTCAACAAACACGTTTATGTTCTCGTCGATAGCCCAGATCCTCCTAGCCTCGTTATAGTCCCACCCAGCCTTGTCCGCCAGTAGCCTGGCCCTCTCCTTAGCGTCCTGATCCTCGGTTATGGCTCCAGTCTGTATGAGGGTTATTGTCTCCTCGTTGAGGGGCTCGACGCTTATATATAGCTTGTTGTGTTTGTTGGGGCTCTTGCCCTCGAACACTTGGCTGGTGCTCCTAACGGTCTCTCTATACACGACTATTGGCGGGCTGGCCTTCACCTCTATACCGTACTTCTCCTTCAGCATAGTTAGAGCTATCTCGAGGTGCAGGGGCCCCATA
>WANT01000060.1 GCA_015521685.1 Aeropyrum sp. | reverse complement strand
GTCGGGTCTGCCAGCTCTACTGGGTTGGGTGAGACGCCTGAGAACCTCCACCTATCTGGTGCTAGGCCCTTCTCATAGTATTCCTTGGGGCTCTTTGTGAACAGTAGCTTTTTGACTAGTTCTGGCAGCCCTTTCACAGGGTTCACCGCCTCTTCAGGCACCTCAGCCTTGTCTGGGAGAGAGTCCATCGCCAGCTTCACGCTTTCATCTTTCACCTCGGAGACGTAGCGAGGCTTGACAACAATCGTGTCGGCCCACCTACCCATACCGTATGGAACTACTATGACTCCCTCCCTCACTGTAGGCTCTACTACGGCGGGCACCTCTATTGAGCCGTGGGGAGTCTCAATCCTAACTATGTCTCCCGTCTTTATGCCCAGCCTCTGGGCGTCCTTCTCGTTAATAACGGCGAAGTTCTCGGGAGTTATCGCCTTTATCCAGTAGTAGAACTGGCTCCTGTGTTTGGTGTATAGAGGGCCGCTCTCGAAGATAAGAGTCATCGGGTACTCCTCGCCATATAGAACCTTGAGCGGTGTCCCAGCCCCCTTGACCTTGGCTGCTGGGGCTAGCGCGGCTGCTGGAGCGTAGGTTGCAGGCGGGAAGTACTTGGGGCCTCCCCAGAACTTCTCCCCGGTTATTGTGTTCCTCGTCTTGGCCACCTTCTCATTCCAGACCTTGAGGACCTTGTCTCCAGGCACCTTCCTCTTGGATATACCCCTGTCGTCGAAGGATTCTTCATAGGATGTGAAGACTCCACCCCTTGCCAGACCGTATGCTACCAGCCTCCACTCGTCTGGCGGAAGGACGTCCTTGTATTTGGCTATTATGTAGTTCTCCTCCACGAACTTCACGTCCTCTTCAGGCACCTTATCGGGGTCTGGTATTAGGCCCTTCTCCCACGCGTCTAGAGCGCCGTTGGCGAACACCCTCAGGATGTATTCCCACCCGCAGTGGAGTGAGAACCACTTCCCCTCGTGCCTGCTGCCCTTAATGCCGTTTATCCCCTTCTCGCCGAATCCGGGCATTCCAAGCTTCTTGGCCACGTCTATGAAGAACTCCCACATGTCAGCATATCTATCATGCCCGTTGGGGCACTTGCCTAGGTATTCTGTCATCGGCTTTACTGCTGGAGACCTCCAGCCTTCTGCTAGTAGGACGCCTGCACTGCTAGCGTAGAGATACTGTGCTCCCATAGTGCCTGTCTCGAGGTACGTGGTATCTGGGACTATGTAGTCGGCGTACATGAATGTCTCGTTTATGGTTGTGGTTATGGCAATGAAGAGGGGTAGCTTGGAGGTGTCCTTCAGGGCCTCTATATACTTGACCCCGGCGTTGGCTGATAGCACGGGATTGGCGTAGAACATTATGAGAGCGCCTACCTTGTAGGGGTATCCCTCGGCTATGGCCTTGAAGAGCACTGTGTAGCTCTCCTCAGCAGTTAGCGGGAACCACGGTATTCTAGTAGGATAGGGGTTTTCGCCTCTCTTCAGCCTCAGCCAGTACTCTAGGGTGTCTTCGTACCTGTGCTTGACGGTTAGCATTGGCCCCCACTTGACAGGCTCTCCGAAGCCCTTGTAGTTGGTGTTGTACGCCTTCTTGTTGTAGTTGGTGTGGGCAGCCCTCGCGAGTAGCCCGCCCTTCCTGTGGAAGTTGCCCATTAGAGTGTCTATCATCCTATAAGCCCATACGGCGTACTCCCCGTTTGTGTGTTGTCCCACTCCCCTATGGAGTATGGTTGCTGCCATGGGTGAGGCGTCTGCGAAGTCCTTGGCCATAGCTATTATAGTCTCGACTGGCACGCCCGAGATCTCGGACCACTCCCCTAGACTCCTGCTAGTAGCCTCATCCTTGAGTATTCTGAAGGCGCTCTTCACCCTTACCCTGCTGCCATCGGCTAGAGTCACATATCCCTCCCAGTCTAGCTCGGCGGCCTCAACATCGGTGTGCTTTTTCAGCTCGCCACCGCTATACACTAGCGGCACTCCCTCCTCGCCCATACCAACATCCTTGTCCTTGAGGAATTCTCCAAACCTCTCGCTACCCTCATCAGCTATCACAAGCCAAGTGGCGTTAGAGAAGACGGGGTAGCCTCTCGCTTTGGCTGCCTCTAGGTTTGGCGCTTCAAGGAACTCCTTGTTATACCTCTCGTTCTCTATGATCCATCTTATAATAGCCATCGCTAGGGCTGCGTCCTCCCCAGGCTTCACAGGAACCCAGATTATATTCCTGTTCTCGACCCTAGGCGCCACAGGGTTGACATAGTAGATCTTCACTTCTCCCTCCGCAGCCCTCTCTATCAGCAGACCCTGGCCCGTGGCTCCTGGGTGTAGTCTGCCTAGGGCGGCGCCTGCCATTATTATCACCTTAGCACTCACCACGTCGGCCTGGAGGTCGTGGTATCCCGCCCAGAGTTTGTTGCCTGTATAGTACCCTAGCTGGCATGCAGAGGTGTGTCTATGCCAGTTCACGCTGCCGAAAGCCATGATGAACCTCTTGCTTATGTAGTCACTGTGCCCCTGGCCTCTACCCCTCATCCACACAACCATGTTGGCCTTGGTCCCGAGCTCCGGCCTGTCGGGGTCTACGAGTACGTCTTCAAGCTTGAGGCCCTTCTCGCCTAGAATCCTGCTCCACTTAGACTTAAAGTCATCTATGGCTCTTTTCAGGTCCTCGTAGCTGGATTCAGGAGACTTAGCCACCCCCACGATCCTGTCAACATCGCTCTTCATCTCCTTGAGGACAGCGTTGGGGTCCTCGAAGCCAGCCTCCCTCAGCTTGCCATAGACGAAGAAGTCCTTCAGTCCTGGCAGTCTCTCCCCGGTCTCCTCGATTACTCCCCCCTCAACTACCTCCCTTATCAGCTGCTCCCAGCTAATCACCTTCCACTTACCGCTCCCCCGGGGCCCTGCTCTCTTCAGAGGCTTCAGAACCCTGTAGGGATCGTAGAGGTAGTGTATGCCGTCCTGGCCTCTGGGACACAGGGTGCCAGTGTACTTTAATGACTCTCTTACTGGCGTGTTGTATGCTAGGTGCTTGTATCTCTTCATCTGCCTCCCTTGGGCGACAGCCCTGTTGTAGGGGTGGTATGGGTTACCCTCTATTCTCTCAACCACTTCGACGCCGTTGTAGTCGACGACTCTAACTCTTATCCCACACCTAACGTTGCACCCCAGGCATGTTGAGTACATCACCCTAACTCTGGGCCCGGATAGGAGGTCTGGGCCGTACTCCTTGTTCTTGGGCTTCACTATCTTGTAGATTACTGGTGAGTAGCCAACCGCGAACACGCCTAGCGCGGCTAGGGCAGCGAGACTCTTTACAAACTCTCTTCTATCCATACCCTTACTCATTCCCACCACCCCCTACTGGGAAGATCCAGAAAAGAATTATGATCACGAATACGGCTAGTGCAGGGACGGCAATCGCTTCCAAGATCTGGACGAGTCCTAGCGTCGCTGGTAGAGTCGCGGCGCCAGTCTTGGACGCTAGCTGTGCATTTACTAATATGTTCCAGAGGTTTATGATGGACGCTATAATACCTATTATTGAGGCAAGCGCTGCCATAGAGGCTGATGGTTTCTTTATTGCTTGATAAGCTATTGCAGCGGCTGCTGCGAATACAATAGCCGCCACTATTGCCCATAGTGATATAGGCTTCGCGGCAGCGTATAGGAAGGTGTCTCCAAGAGCTATGTACCAGTAAGCAGTCTGAAGGAGTAGCAGGAATGCTGAGGCCACAGATCCAGTAATAAGGAGCTTCATGAGCGCCGAGGGGCCTTCCACTCTGTTGTGGGTGAATGCCAGGTAGGTGAGGGTTGTTGCGGAGCCCGCGACAACAATGCCCCCTGCGAGCTGGGTAAGTGGTAGGAGCTGCCAGCTCCTCCAAATTGGGTTTGCGGTCTGTGTGGGTAGGATTGAGGTGGGGTACATGCTCCAGAGGAGGGTTGGGATTACAAGTATCACGGCTAGAGCCTTCAGTAAGGGGCTATAGGATCTATACTTTTCGCTGCTGGAAACGCCCAAAGATAGTATGCGTCTCAGCCCTGCTAGTCTTCCTCCCGCCAGCGAGTACCTGTAAGTCGGGTAGGAGAGGTAAATGACTGCAAATACTGCTGCGAGCAAGAACGTTATGGGCCACAGTAAGGCGGCGTGGAGGGATATTAGGGATATTCCAAGGTTTGTGCTTGAGGGCGTTATGTGTAGGCTGGTCAAGAATTTTAGCGAGTGCTCAGGAGCCCTAACGTCCGCCAGAGGGCCTAGGAGTACTACAGCATACATGCCCAAGCCTGTGAGTAGCATGTATGGGACCAGCCGCTTCTGCCACCCAGTCAGGTATGCGATAGAGGCGATTAGGATCAGTGTGGCGCCCGAGGCTAGCAGCGAGTACGCTACCATTACTGGTAGCCATACTAGGGGTTCGGAGAACTCGTTGGGGTAACTATATCCATAAGGGTATGTGTAGCCCGACATGGCTTATCACCTGTTCGCCTCCTTGGGGAGGCCCTTGTAGAATATCATGGGCTCGGCGCCAGTCCAGCTCTTCAGGACCTCGACAGGCTGAGATTCGACTAGCTCCTTGAGCTCGCCGTCCTCCTCCAGATCCCCGAAAACCCTGGCGCCAGTCGGGCATGCCTCAACGCACGCTGGAAGCAAGCCCTTTGCCAGCCTGTGGTCGCAGAAGGTACACTTATCTACAGTCCCAGTAACTGGATTCATGTATCTAGCCCCGTAGGGGCATGCTTCTACACACGCTCCACACCCAATACAGAGATCGTGGTCTACAAGCACCAAGCCATCCTCTCTCCTGAACGTAGCCCCCGTGGGGCATGGATGTACGCATGGAGCGTTCTCGCAGTGGTTGCATTGTTTCGGAACGAAGATGACGCTACCATCCGGCTTCACATGACGCTCCACCCAGGTCCTGAACCCGCCTATGGGAACATTGTTCTCTCCAGCACAAGCTACTACGCATGCCATGCATCCGTAACACTTCGAGACATCTATGTACATAGCATACCTCTTTCTCTTCCTGCTATCCTTGCTTTGGGCATTCGAGGTTACAGCTATGGGGGTGGCTGCAACTACGATAGTGGTAGCTGCAGCTTTGAGAAATTCTCTTCTCTTAATATCTAGCCACCCCCTCCAAGATTTATATTTAATAGTAGACAATATATAAAAACGTGGGTGGGATAGTAGTGGGTATATTAGTATATAAATAAGGTTAAATGCTGAACATAAGTTTGAATCTATCTAAATAAATTTAATTGCATAAAACCCGTTTACTTCTAAAGTGGCATGGCAAATCCTACTTCAAACCCTTGGGCTAAGTAACGTAAAGGTTAATTATACTCTGAATCCCACTATACGATACACTAAATTAAAGAAAAGATACAATACCAAGCCAAAACTACTTCCTTCCCAAAAAACCTGCGATAGAGGCCAAAAGTAACGGCAGGTAGGGGCCTCCAGCTAAGGCTAATGCCTGCAAGAATATGTCCGGCCTGAAAACTTCTCCCGCTTCTCTCCCTCCAGGCTTAGTCTCGAAAGCTAGATCGTAGGACAGTATAGCTGCAGCTAGGATTCCGACGATCCAGGGAGCTAGTAGCGCTTGCTTGTATAGCCTTGATTTTGAGATAAATGATGATATAGCTAGGAGGACCGACGAGAGTAGCGCGGACGCCGCGAATATCGCGAAGCCTATGGCTGCTCCCAGCAAATCCGTGGTCTGTCGGAGCTCTATGAGATATCCGTATATTGAAAGAAGGTAAAGTGCTGATCCAATAATTCCTGTGAGTATAGTTAATATCGTTCTTAGAGTGGACAAACACCCTCCACCTATTCCAGCTAACCTTATAAGATAATTTCTAAGAAAGTCTTCTAATAATATCGAATTCTGTGTAGTTTGGTAAACCTTAAGAAAATGGTGCATTAATGATTAGTTTAATAGCCATGCCAATACAAGGAATAAAGTTATGCTTTCAGAGCCTGCTAGATATAGTCGTGTAAAGTACTGCGGCTGCAGTGCCTATCAGTGTTGAGCCGTCGTCTCCTATTAGCGCTACTAGCCATAGGGGGATCGAGCCGCCTAGACCTAGTACAATTACCGCCAGCTTTATAATGCTGGCTACTCCGATGCCGAAGAGTATTCCACCCATGTAGCCTTTGCCCCTCTTTAGGAGGTGGGGTGTGTCTTTGAAGCCTCTTAGTAGCACGGCGTCAGCAACCTCGTTAATCACGTCGATATTGCCGACTGCAATCCCTAGGTCGGCGGCGGCCATAGCCTCTATATCGTTGATACCGTCACCTATCATAGCGACCTTACACTTGCACTCCTCTCTTATTCTTTCTGTGAGTCGCAGCTTGTCGTCGGGCTTCATACCGTAATAATACTCATCTATGCCTAGGGCCTTTGCCACAGCCTCAACCCTCTCCTTCCTGTCACCGCTGGCCAGCACAACTCTCATCCCCATCCTCTTGAGAGTCTCAACTGCTCTGGCTGCATCATCCGACACCTCCTCACCCAGGCAGACTATACCTACGCTGCCGTCGACTAGTGCATAGACGGCTATGTCTGAGCCGCACGCCCCTCCATCTACTCCCTCCCCCAATATTGACTCGATGAAAGGCCTCGAGCCGAGGACTAGGGTGCTCCCATTCACTCTGGCCTTAACCCCCCTACCTGGGATCTCCTCAACCTCTGTCACGGTGTATCCCGGCTTCCAAGCCTTAGCTATCCCCCTAGACACAGGGTGGAGGCTTGCCGCTGCAACAGATGCGACGAGCGACTTGAATGTAGTCTCATCTAATCCCCTCGGGGGTATCGCTCTCACGGGTTTGGGCAGGCCTAGTGTCAGTGTGCCTGTCTTGTCTATGACTAGAGCTCCAACTTTTGAAGTCTGCTCTAGGGCTTCCCCTCCCTTAACCACTATGCCTCTCCTAGCTAGGACTGCGACGCTATACATTGTGTTTACAGAGGAGAGTATTATGAAGGCGCTTGGGCATCCGGCTAGGAGTATGGCTACTGCCCTCTCTCCCAGCACGACATAT
>WANT01000059.1 GCA_015521685.1 Aeropyrum sp. | reverse complement strand
CAAGATAGCCAGCTGTAAGACTTTAAACCTCCGCACAAACTTAAACACAATCCGGACCCCAACGAGGGCCCGTAGCTCAGCCAGGACAGAGCGCCGGCCTCCTAAGCCGGTGGTCGGGGGTTCAAATCCCCCCGGGCCCGCCACACCACCGGCAGGGCTCCTATACAGCCTCTATCCAACCCCCGCTTCAGCTCTATGCTAATTCTAGTGCTTAGTTTCTGGAGTTGGTTTTTGCGATTCCGTGGTTTGATGTGTGGGGGAGGGGGCCAGGGTTAAATCTAGGATTTATTTTTTCGTGGCTGAACGGTCTGGATAGGGTATCCAGGGTTGTGGTTTAATGTGGTTGGCGGGGGAAACGTGGATTGGCTCTCGGGTAGGATATTCTATGTGCTAGTCTACGGCTCCACGAGGACCTCAACCGTGCCGGGGATAAGCATAGCTGGGCCGACGCCCGAGGCAACCCTAGCCACGCCTTCCCTGGATGCTGAGGTCCTAGTCGCTGGGAGGCCGGTATCTATGGACGTGGTTCCCGTGTCTCCAGAGGGGGTCCCGACGCCCGCCCTCATATCCAGGGCTGTCTTGGGGCTTCTGGGGATTCCGTTCCTAGCCGTCGATTCGGGCTCGGCTTACGAGGCGGGAGTACCCCATGCAAGGCTTCCTGGAGCTAGGGCTGGAGGTAGGATAGACGTTGAGCCTGGGCTAGGTAAGGGGGTATCCGAGAAGATATTTAGCTCTGCTAGGCTCCTCGGCGAGACTCTGGCTAGGGGGCTGGACGGGATTGTAATAGGAGAGTCCATACCCGGGGGTACTACTACGGCCGCCGCGATAGTGGAAGCGCTTGGCTACCGAGGGCTGGGAAGGGTGAGCAGCAGCTCGCCCAAGAACCCTAGTAGTCTGAAGGAGGGTGTTGTTAAGAGGGCGTTAGGGCGGGCAAGGAGGGCTGAAGGGGTTTTCGAGGTCCTAGACGAGGTGGGAGATCCAGTTCATGTTGCTCTCGCGGGGATTGCTGATGGTGCTGCCAGCATTGGTGCGAGAGTTTTGCTTGCTGGTGGCACTCAGATGGCGGCGCCCCTAGCGATACTAGCGCGCCTCGAGAGCAAGGCTATAGAGTCCATAGCCGTCGGGACAACTAAGTGGATAGTCGAGGATCCGAGCTCAGACATAGTAGGCCTGATCGGCGATGTAGCGCCGGGAGTCACACTAACCTACTCGGAGTTGAGTCTAGGTGAATCAAGGTTCGAGGGTCTTAAGCTCTATGAAGAGGGATACGCTAAAGAGGGTGTGGGCGCTGGCGGGCTGCTAGTGACAGCCGCCGTAAGAGGGCTCTCACAAAACGAGGTACTCGACGCTATAGAGAGCCTCTATGGAGGTCTGTCGAAGGCTTGAGCGGAAGCCTAGTTTCCTCTATAGAAGCGCGGAGGGGCCTACTGGTAGTCAGGCTGGCTAGGGAGCTAGGGGTTATAACAACCCTGCCCCACCAGCCCTCCAGGTCTAACGCCCTAGTCTTCAAGCAAGTCGATGACGGGTGGAGGGGCGGGCTTAAGAGTTTTTACAGGAGGGTAAGGCGTGGTCTGGGGCTGGATAGGGCTGTTGTTTTCATGACTTCAGCCGACGTGGGGGAGTATATATACGAGGTGGTGGACGATCCCGAGACACACATCATAGCGACGGTAGGCTTAAACCCCCCTGCCTGCCCGGCATCCCCCCGACGGCTCCACGAGCCTATACACTCGACTATAAACATAGCTGTACTAACATCACACCCGCTCAAGCGTAGCGGGATGCTAGACCTGCTGAGAGTAGTGGCAGAGAGTAAGGCAGCGGCCGCGGCCGACGCCCTTCTCCCGTGCGGGGGGAGGGCTACTGGTACAGCTACAGACGCCATAGCAGTTGGAGCACCGTTGGCAGCCAGAGGGGCGGTGACAGCAGGTCTCTACACAACTGTGGGAGGTGTTGTCGGAGATAGTGTATACAGGATGCTTGTCGAGGGGGCGACTGGAAGGATGGGTGCTGATGAGAGGCTGAGGGCATTGCTAGGCCTCACCCCCGATGAGGTCATAAGGGCTTTCGTGAAGGTCTACACAACGGCTCCCATACCAGGGGTCAGGCTAGAGTATGTAGAGGATGCTGCCAGGCGGGAGCTCGAGGGCATGCTAAGAGACCCTAACGTCGCGGCCATGCTAGTGGCCGCCAGAGAGTTGGACATACACGGGGCGGCTGGAAGCATTCCAGGACTCAGCAGGCGGGAGTACCTCGAGGACTCTCCGGGGATAGTTGCCGACGAGCTCCTAGGCTCGGCTCTAGCACTATACCTAGCAGGCTTCAAGGGCTTGCTGGCCACCATCTGGGTGGAGAGGCTCAAGGAGAAGGGAATTCTAGGCGGAGAGCTACCCGTGTTCGCCGACGACATGTTATCAGCAATCCTAGGATCGCTGGTAACGAGAATCTACGGGAGGATGGCTAAGCGTTGAGGGTGAAGGGCTGCGTTGTGATGGCAGGTGGTAGAGGGTCTAGAATGGGGGGTGTCGCCAAGCCCCTCATGAGGGTGTGCGGCGAGCCCATGATTTCGAGGGTTGTAGCTGCAGCGATAGAGCTCTGCGGAGATGTCGTCGTGGTGTACTCTGACGCCTCTCCAGGAGTTGGGGAAATCTGTAGGTCTACACTCGCGGTGATGGGGAGGGTTAGCTGCGTGGAGGGTACTGGCAGCTATGTGGAGGACCTCAACCTAGGCTTATCCCTGGCTGGGCTACCAGCCCTAGTGCTTCCAGCCGACACCCCCCTCATAGACTCCAGCCTGCTAGAGAAGTTCGTGAGGGAGGCGTCACGGCTCGAGCCAAGCATAGTGAGCCTGGCCCGCGGGGATGGAGCAGAGGTGGGGATAAGCCTCTTCAAGAAGCCTTCCGGCCCGTGGGGCTATGTTAGGATGACTGACTGTGGTGTAATGGATGTTGACACGTGGGAGGACCTCAGGAGGGCGGAGGAGGCGTGCAGGAGAGGGTGCATGGAGGCAGGCCTCCCCCGGGAGTAGAGGACTTCAGCAACCCGCTTAACCCTCTGGGCCCTCCTCGGGAGCTTGAGGCTGCTCTAAAAGAGGCTAGTACAGAGGCAGCCCACCGGAAGTACCCCGACTACAGTTACAAAGGTCTTAGGGAGGCTCTCGCATCCTACTACGATATAGACGCCGAGGCAGTGGTGCCCCTCGCGGGCGCCGCAGAGTCGCTACCTCTGGCGCTGGCAGCCTTCAGGCCAGATGCTCTCGTCACAGTAGAGCCCACCTTCGGCGATCACCGGGTGCAGGCTGCGGGGGCAGGCGTTTCCTGGGCTACAGCACACTACATTCAGGAGGGCAGGCGTTTCCTGCTGGATCCGGGCCTCGTGTGTAGCCTGGTGAACAGAATAAGGGGGAGGACTCTGGTCGTCGTATCTAATCCCAACAACCCTACGGGGAGCCTGGCTCCAGCTAGTGTGATATGGGAGATAGCTAGCTGCCTGGATGAGGGGTCTGTGCTGCTAGTCGACGAAGCCTTCATTGACTTCACTAGCAGCCCAGGAGTGCTCAGGAATCCGCCTCCGCAGACTATTGTGGTGAGGAGCCTGACGAAAATCCTGGCCACACCTGGGCTGAGAGTGGGTTTCGCGTACAGTGCAGACAAGAACCTCTCCCGCAGGCTAGACATGGTGAGGCAGCCTTGGAATGTCGGTGGTTTAGCCGCCTTAGCAATAGAAAAGCTGATCTCCAGGTCTTCCAAAGAGTTTAGAAGGCACGTCGAGTCCTCTAGGAGCCTAGTTACAAAGCTTAGGGAGGCTGCTGTGACTGCCCTGCGGGCTGCTGGGTTGGAGGTTTTCGACTCTAAAGCCCCCTATCTCTTGGTATGGCATAGGCTGAGGCACCCGTCAATGCAGAGGTGCCTAGAAGCTAGGGGGTATTACGTTAGGGACGCCTCCTCCTTCCCATACCTTACCCCGAACTATAGCAGGGTTTCCGTTAGGAGGGGTGTTGAGGGTCTTGCGAGTGCCTTTGCGGACGCTCTACAGGCTCGCGGCCGATGTTAGGAGCCTCGCGAGCCTCATGACAGCCCTGCCTCTGGGGGGCGGAAGCCTGGAGGCGGCTGCCAGAGCGTTCTGGGCGGCGCCCATTGTGGGCTGGCTTGAGGGTGTTTTAGCAGCCTCAGTACT
>WANT01000058.1 GCA_015521685.1 Aeropyrum sp. | reverse complement strand
TAGGGGGACCGGGCTGAGGCTGGGGAAGGCTGAGGACCTCCTCGAGAGGCTAGCATCTATCGGATTCAAGAAGATCCACATTGTCGACCTAGATGGAGCTAAGAGCGGGCGGATAACACGATACGCCCTCGGCCTCGCGTCGAAGGCTAGAGAGCTAGGCGTGTACGTCAGGCTCGGAGGCGGGCTGAGAAGTGTGGAGGCGGTTGAGGAGGCTTGCAGCAGGGGCGCTGTAGAGGCTGTTGTGGGCAGCATGTGGCTCGAGAAGCGTAGCATGGTAGAGGAATTGCTAGCTTCCCCGCCTTGCAGTCTCGTGGCTGCTGTCGAAGTAAGTGGCGGGAGCCTCGTGTATAGGGGATGGGAGGCTAAGGCTAGTCTGGGCATGGTTGAAGCGCTCAGAGTGGTTTCTAAGCTTGGCTTCGCCGCAGTCCTCTTCACAGATGTGGACAGGGAGGGGGCAGCCCTGGGAGTCAACAGGGAACTTGTGCTCACAGCGAGGAGGGAGTTCGCGGGCCTCTTCTACTACGCGGGCGGCGTCTCCACCGTGGAGGACCTTGAGTTCCTAGAGTATGCTGGTGTTGACGAGGCTGTGGTAGGCATGGCGCTCTATAAGGGTCAGATCCCTGTGGAGGTGGCATTGTCCTATGCGTGAGGCTACTGTTGAGAGGGAGACCAGCGAGACGTATGTAAGGGTCTCTCTAAGGCTCGACGGCTCGGGAAAGGTGAGTGCTGAGACGGGGCTCGGCTTCTTCGACCACATGCTCACGACTCTTATGTACTACGCGGGGTTCGACGGCACCGTTGAGGGCAAAGAAAAAGTGTGGGTAGGAGGCCACCATGTAATCGAGGATGTGGGCCTCGCTCTAGGTGAGGCCGTCAGAAGGGCTCTGGGGAGCTCAGGCTTCGCGAGGTTCGGCGAAGCCGTCACACCCATGGACGAGGCCCTGGTCTTGGCAGCCGTAGACATATCTGGCAGGCCCAGATACTATGGTAACTTGCCTCAAGGGTCTGTTGCAGGAATACCAGTCGAGGACCTAAGCCACTTCATAGAGTCTCTTGCGGCAACGCTAGGGGCCTCAGTTCACGTGCTAGTATTGCGGGAAGGGAACACCCACCACGTTGTAGAGGCAGCCTTCAAATCTCTGGGTAGAGCGCTGGGAGCGGCGGTATCGCAGTTCGAGGGCGTGAGAAGCCTAAAGGGAACGCTACTCGGGTGAGTCGGGGGTGCCTGCGGTAAGAGTGATCCCCTGCCTCGACATTGATAAGGGTAGGGTTGTCAAGGGGGTTAGGTTTGAGAACCTCAGGGATAAGGGGGATCCGGTCGAGCTCGCCTCGAGGTACGAGGACCTCGGGGCCGACGAGCTAGTTCTCCTGGACGTTACTGCAACGATAGAGGATAGGAGGCCCATCTACAGGGTGGTGAGGGATGTAGCATCAGCCATATCAATACCATTCACTGTCGGGGGCGGCGTTAGGAGCATGGCCGACGTCGAGAAGCTCCTCGACTCGGGGGCGGACAAGGTTTCTATCAACACGGCGGCTGTTAAGAACCCCAAGCTTGTTGAGGAGGCGTCTAGGGAGTTTGGGAGCCAGTCGATAGTCATAGCTATAGACGCCAAAAGGAGGTGGGGCTCGTGGGAAGTCTACGTCGCTTCCGGGAAGAAGCCGACAGGGCTCGACGCTATTCAGTGGGCTAGGCGGGCTGTAGAGCTGGGGGCTGGCGAGGTCCTCCTAACCTCTATAGATAGGGACGGCACGCGTAACGGTTATGACGTCGAGCTTGTGAGGGCCGTTGTCGAGGCGGCCAGGGTTCCTGTTATCGCTAGCGGCGGTGCGGGGAGTCTAAGTCACTTCTACGAGGCATACAGGGCGGGGGCTACTGGCCTCCTCGCTGCCGGGCTCTTCCACGACGGACTGCTATCCCCGCTCGATGTGAAGGCTTTCCTCTCATCGAGGGGTGTGGAGGTGAGGCTCTAGCTATGGAAGTCCTAGTGGTGGACGCCCGAGGTCCTGGGGGGCTGGACGAGGCTGTTAGGCTCGTCTCTAAAAGGCCTTACAGCCTAGAGCAATACCTATCCTCGGCTCGCAGGGTTGTTGAGGACGTTAAGTCTAGGTGTTACGAGGCTGTTAGAGAGTATTCCGAGAGGTTTGACGGGATATCGTTCGAAGACCCGATAATCGATGCTGGTGAGGCCGGGAGTTACTATAGGGAGGTTAGTAGTGGAAGGCTAAGAGCTATTAGAGAGTCTATTAGAAGGGTGAGGCTATTCCAGGAGGAGATAAAGCCCAAGGAAAGGGTGGAGGTCAGCGTAGGCTGGGTTGAGTGGGCACCCATAGGTAGGGTAGGGGTGTATGTCCCGGGAGGGCGGCATCCCTATCCTTCCACGGCCATTATGACGGTTGTACCGGCAGTGGTGGCTGGAGTTGGGGAGGTATTCGTCTCGACCCCTCCATGCAGGGATTGTGGCGGGCTTAAGGCTAACCCTCTTACTGTGGTGGCGTCATTCGAGGCTGGCGCCGATGCGGTTATCGCAGTAGGAGGTCCTCAGGCCGTCGCTGCTATGGCCTTCGGATGCGAGCCCATACCTAGGGTCGACAAGATTGTCGGCCCGGGGAGCGGCTACGTCCAGGCCGCTAAACTCCTCGTATCGAGCGAGGTTGGGATAGATATGATAGCTGGTCCTACGGAGCTCGCAGCTGTTGCAGGGTGTAGCTCGGAGAGCAGTAGGGTGGCCCTAGAGCTTGCTGCTCAGGCTGAGCACGGTCCCGACTCTATGGTTGTGCTATTGACTCCCTGCGAGGACCTCGCAAACGAGGTCTCTAGGATACTAAGGCGCGTTGACGGCTCCGGCGGCTTGGGTAGGGCCGTTATAGTCATAGTCAGGGATTTCGACGACTCTTGGAGACTCCTGAGGGCGATTGCTCCCGAGCATCTCTACGTCGACCGTGAGGCCCTACAAGCCCTGACAGGCGGTACTCCTCCAGCGGGTGTGGTCAGCGTTGACGTGCCGACAGCCTTCCTAGACTACGTTGCAGGTCCTAGCCACGTTTTGCCTACAGGGGGTGCTGCTAGGTGGAGGTCTGGGCTTAGCGTGTACGACTTCCTGAGGCCTGTCGCTTTTGTCGAGAAGTTTAGCGAGGATGCCGCACTGACGGCGCTAGAGCTGGCTGAGGGCGAGGGGTTCGAGCTACACGCTTCTAGCCTCAAGGCTAGGGTGGGGATGTAGGGTGGATGGTGGTTTCTGCGTGCTTAACGAGTTGTATCGCATCGTAGAGGAGAGGCTGAGGGATATGCCTGAGGGCAGCTACACCGCTAGCCTCGCGCGTGAGGGTGTTCCCGCTGTGTCCAGGAAGCTGGGTGAAGAGGCTGTGGAGACTATAGTGGAGGCTCTTTCAGGCAGCCGTGAGAGGCTGGCTGAGGAGGCCGTAGATCTCCTCTATCACCTTGCTGTACTCCTTGCTATGAGGGGGGTTACTCCTAGCGACATCGAGGAGGTTGTTAGGTCTAGGATGAGGTGATCCCGTCATGGGAGCTAGAGTCTTAGTGTTTAAGTATGGTGTTGGCAATGTATTCAGCGTAAAGTCCGCTCTTGAGAGGGCGGGAGCCAGGGTTAGAATATCAACGGGTCTCGAGGACCTGGGGAGCTACGACGCACTAGTCCTCCCTGGTGTGGGGACGATGCCCGCAGCAATGTCGCGGCTAGAATCCTGGAGGGGCGAGATTGAGCGCCACATAGATAGGGGCAAGCCTGTCTTAGGTATTTGCCTGGGACTTCAGGTCCTCTTCGAGGAGAGTGAGGAGCTGGGAATAACTAGGGGCTTAGGCCTCCTGCCAGGGAGGGTTGAGAGGGTTAAGGCTAGCGTGCTGCCCCACATAGGGTGGAGCCTGGTAGAGCCTACTCGCAGCTCCACACTATTAGAGGGGGTTGAATCCCCCTTCTACGCGTACTTCATACACAGCTACGCATATAGGGCTGTTAACAGCGGCTTTGTGAAGGCAGTAACGAGGCTTGAAAACGATGTCTTCGCCTCGCTAGTCGAGTCCCCCCCACTCTACGCCACTCAATTCCACCCTGAGAGGAGTGGTAGGGTGGGCTCCACCATACTATCGAACTTCGTGGGGTTGGCTAGGTGATTCTGGTATGGAGGAGGGGTTGAGGATAGACTTCTCTAAGGGAGAGGGCTTGGTGCCCGTGGTTGTCTTGGATGCAGTTTCCGGCGAGGTCCTAATGCTTGGTTATGCTGATGAGACGGCTTTGAGGCTCACGCTAGAAACGGGTTATGCACACTTCTTCTCTAGGAGCCGGCGTAAGGTCTGGATGAAGGGGGAGACCAGCGGCAACAGGGTGAGGGTGCTCAGGGTTGTCAGGGACTGCGACTCAGACTCACTGACCTATCTTGGCGTGGCTGAGGGCCCCGTATGCCATACGGGCAAGTACTCATGCTTCTACAACACTGTAATGGACAGGCTGGTAGAAGAGATGTGGAGGCACATAGTAGATGCATTCAGGCAAGCCGTTATAACAGTGAGGAAGGGTTATGGGGGCCTAAAGGACTACGTGTATATTGTTAACCCGCTGTCAGACAACATCCCGCCCCCAAACCCTCTCCTCCAGAGCCTGATAGCGACCTACCTCTCGTCAAAAATTCCAGGAAAGATCGACAAGGTTGTGGCGCCAGAGGCCCTGGGCCTCCCAATAGCGAGCCTCATAGCCCAGAAACTGAGAGCTCCGCTCGCCGTCGTCAGAAAACGGAGGTTCCCTGTTCCAGGCTGGGAGGCACCCTTTACTTCTGGCTACGAGGACGGGATACACTACATATACGGTGTTAGGGAGGGTGAGAAGGTTGTTCTGGCCGATGATACTGTCTCTACCGGAGGGGCAGCGATCTCCATAATAGAAGCTCTAGAAGGTAGAGGAGTTAAGGTTAAGGCTGTGGTGGCGTCAATGGCGAAACCCCAATACGGTGGTGTTGACCTACTTGCTGAGAGGGGGCTTCCCGTGTGGAGAGCTGTAGATGTCTATGTGTCCCATGAAGGGAGTGTTAGGTTAGTACAGCCAGAGGCAGGCTGGGAGGCCACCCTCAAAGTGACTGTAAGAAACTTTAAGGATCTACAAAAATAAAATTTTATAATTTTTATTTGGTTAGTGTTGCACACACCTGGAGGAATTAAAGAAGCTCTAGATCGTGTCACTAGTGAGAACGCCCTTCCTACGTTAGAATTAAGATTAGCTATTTTGGTTGGATAAAACATTAAAGATAGCCTCTTCTAAGTTGGTTTTCCAACACCAAGATATTTATTAAAACTAATTTTAGAAGTTAGTAATAATCTATATTAATGTAACCCTAGGTTAGGTGTCGCCATGTAGAGACTTCGAGTATGATATGGTGTGCGGGTTATGAACGTAATAAGGATAGTCTTCTTGTTGAGTATAACCCTAGTACTACTTGCCTCGGTCTCTTCATCTAACATTGCGGTTGCTAACGGTGATGAAGGGGAGTATGGAGAGGTCGAGGAATCGGAGATTGCTGAGGGAGCGGGCGATATAGCTCTTTATCTGGGAGTTGTTAGCGTCTTAGGTTATATGGGCTATAAGAGGGCATATCTTGCTGGAGTTAGGCGCGGCTTAAGGCCGCCCTTAAGCCTCAAGCAAGCCCTTCACGCTCATATAGCTCTTGCAATTATAGGTGGAGCCGCTGCAGTGTACCACGGTTACGTGTTGCTTGCTCAGCTTAACGAGCCTTTCGGACTCGCCGCTATCATCGCAACTATTACAGTTACACTTACTGGTCTAGTGCTGTACGTCAGCAAGCTACGCCAACTTAGATACTTCGCGAGACTGCTACACGCTCAGCGAGCGCTAACAGCAGCCTTAGCCCTACTAGTCGCAGCCCACACGGTCCTAGCAGACTAAAGAATGGCATGCTAGCTAAGGGCTAGTCCAATTGGAATTACTCATTAAAAGGCTGGGAAAACCACCCCCTTATCTAAGGTGCTAAATAGGCTCTAAGTGGTGAGCAATGAAGGCTAGCGAAGATGATAGTAACCCTGAAAGGAGGCTAAACCTAAACATTAGAAATCCACGCCGACTAGTGGGAGTTGCAAGCATGGTAATCGCCGCCTCTATACTGATGCTAGCCCTCATGCCCGGCATCATAGGGTTCGTCGAGGACCTTGTAATCACAAGGTTTGCCTCCCCAGATATAGTAATGAAGGTTGTGGGTAACAGCGTCGAGATGACGATAAGGATAAACACTCCGTCCTCGGTGCCCGAGGGAATAGCCGTGCTAGACATAAGTGAGTCTAGACTCGAGGGTAGCTTCGAAACACTAGGAGTTTGCTTCTCACGAACGCCATACGACTACAACGGAGCTCTGAGTCTTAAGGGCGAGGGAGCGTCTGTCTCCGGAACGGCGCGCTTCAGCATCGAGTCGGGGGTGGGCGTGATGGAGGTGGTTTCTGAGAGTGTAAGAGCCTCCTTCTCTGGGTCTAGTGGTGTCGCTGTCGAGACAATATTCACCCTCAGAGCTGACGGAGGGTTTGAGGCTTATCTGGACTACGCGATGGGGTCTATAGAGGACCTCCTCCTGGAGTCTTCAGCCTATCTAGAGGTTGAAGATTTTAGGCTGGAGGTTCTCGAGCAAAGAGGAGACGCTATAACAGCTAGGCTCTCGTTTCAGATACCCTCAAGAGTATATTCTGGAACTGTCCCTCCCGCAAGGATTGTGGAGGCTAGCCTGACTCAAGACAGTACTAGCTGTAGCATATCGGGCTCTATAGTTATAGAGGGGGATAGCATAGAGGTAGTGAAGGCCCTTCTAAAGCTTGCAGCCGAAGATTCCCTGCCCAGAGAGTATAGGGGCCTTATTAAACTGCTGGCAGGCTACATGGAAGAGCTAGAAGTGAAGACGCCATCCCAGCTGAAGGTAGAATCCAGGGGTGGATCCACAACACTATACTTGCCTCAGGCTGAGAATCCCAGCGGAAACACGCTATCCAAGATAGCTGCACTCCTTCAGGAGGCGGGCCTGCCCTCGGGGATTAAGGTTGTTGTAGAGGTGTATGACGAGGAGGGCGGTCTCCTAGAGAGAAGGCTGGTGAGCCTGGAGGAACTCGTCTCAGGAGGCTAGTATTCACTTACAGCCGCCACTATTAAGACCCTCGGGCTAAACAAATTGGGTAATCTAGGCGGCGGACGGTTGGATAAAAGCGTCGAAAAATCCCTGCAAGGAGGCTCTTGGATATTCCTCGGTAATATAGCGTTAAGCGTGACAGGATTCCTATTCTGGATAATCATTTCGCGAATTTTAGGCGCGGAGATCGTAGGTATTGCGTCTACCGTAGTCAGCGCTTCTTGGATAGCAAT
>WANT01000057.1 GCA_015521685.1 Aeropyrum sp. | reverse complement strand
TGCTGAGTCAAGGCCTGTGAGACATCTCCTAGCTAGGCTCTGGCCTATATTCCAGTTCAAGCTCTTTTCGGGCGATAGCGGCCTAAGCATATCGAGTATACTGAAGCCTGGCACTTTGACTATAGTGGATCTTAACACTCTGCCTGCAAAGTCGGAGAATCTATCGGCCATAACAACGATATTCATCGTGAACAAGCTATGGAACCACCTGAAGAGCATGCGACCAATAAAAGAGCCCTCCCTCCGCCTCGCCATTGTACTAGATGAGGCCCACCAGTACGCCTTCGAAGAGTCCCCAGTAGAGAAGATTCTAAGAGAGGGCAGAAAGTTCGGCGTATCCGCCATACTGGCTTCCCAGCTCTTCAGCGACTTCAGCGAGGCCGTTGTCGGCAACACGGCCCTCAAGATATTCCTCAGAATAGACACGCTAAAGGACAGGAAGACCGTTAGCCAGTTGCTGAAAATCCCATTAAGAGATCTAGAGCTGGGTAAATTCGAGGCCATAATAAGCTTGAGCGGGGAGGTGGCTAGGGTTAGAGTAGCCCCGTACTTCGAATACAGTAAGGGTGAGTTCTGCACGATCAAGCGTACTAAGAAGCGTGAGGAAAAGGCTCCTGAGAGGATGGTGGCTGTTGATGTCCCGCTTCCCAAAGACGCCGGGGAGGGAGAAGTTGAGAAGCAAGTAGAGGAGGTTACGGGTGAGGTTGGGATGGAGGAGCACGGGACACAGACCACGGTTGTCAGGATGGTGAGGGAGAGATGCCAGACTTTGGTTGATGCTGAGTGCGCTGCCCTTGTAGACTCAATTATCCAGCTGATAGATTGTCCATCGACAGCTGAGGGAGTGGACTATTACTGTAGGCAGGACATAGAGGAGAATCTGAGATCTCGGTATCCCAGTGGAGTGGTTGAGAGAGTGCTCAAGGAGGTAGACAGCCTCCTTGAGGAGGCTGCAGAGGCTAGAGGAGTAAATCTCAAAATTCTGCTGAAGCTATTTATCATGGGCAAGAGAGAGGTAAAGTCAGAGCTGGTGGGCTGTGATTGTTACAGCGCTTATGTCCGTCGAGTGAAGAACATTATAGCCCGCTTGGACGAACGGGAGCAGGCACTAGTATACTTGACACGGGGGCTTATTAAGGGATGTGAGTACGAGTATGACTCTAAGTCTAAATACTCGGAGAGGCTGTGGGATCTAACACGCAGGATAAGAACGCTATCGGGCATCGAAACCACTCCAGGAGAGATAATTGGCTTAAACGTTAAGACGGGACTAGCCAACAAGCTGAGCTGGGTAACTACCAGTGGATACACGCATAAATGCTATGTCCCAGTGGAAGGACTAGAATTTATAATGAATTACATAGTCGAGAGTAATAGGATTCTGGGTAGAGTCTCAGAGGAAGTAAGAAAGGCCTTGGTCGAGGCGTATGAGGATTGGGATACTCGGAGATTATCTAAAATATATCGAGCCTACTTCGGCGACCGAGAATTTCGGCTACCTAGAGAAGAGTACGCCACACCAATCTACAAATACCAGGCCATAATAGATTCTTTAATAGACGATAATGGGGAACTGGTTTTCCCATCCCTTAAGGACTCCCTCGCCGAAACGGCCCTAAGACTACACTCATTTCTAGGCGAGCTGAGAGTGGTGTTCGAGGAAGCAATAAAAGTACTGGCTAAAGAAATACATGGAATAAAAGTTAGGGAACTACACTCAGAGCACAAGAATATAGTCTGTTATCGGGTAGCCCAGAACTCTAAAAGGATGAATGTATGCTTGAATCTACTACCCACAATATCGCACCTACCACTAGTTAGGCAGGATGTAATAGTGGCCCCACTCATGGAAGAATCAGATGTGTGCCATATGGTCAACGGACTGAGAGGGGTATTGATAGTAACTCCCAAGGAGGTAAGGAGATGTGGAGTGTTTGATGGCACTAGCCTAATGTTCGCGGAGACTCTGGAATCCTTATTAGGCGAGAGAGTGTTGGGAGGCGAGAAGAAATAGAGGACAAGCTGTTATACCTGTAGTTTGAATTCACAGGCTTTATAGTGATCCGAGTAACTGTACCTTCTAAAGATCTCTTTTAAGGGGTGAAGAAGCCTGAGATCCGTATCTTTTACTCTACAGAACTCTACTCCTCGGGAGCGCATCAATCTGTCGTCTAAAAAGTAGAGAGAGCCCCTCAGCTCTGTAGTGTTGCCCTCTAGCAGGAGAAAGCTGGTGGGAGAGCGGTCTACCCTCGCTAGATGGACAATCTTGTCCTTTCTCAGCCATTCAAACCTTTCTAGCTCTTCTTTTTCTACAGTTGTTGCCGTAGCCCGGTATTCACTAGGGTTAATCTTGCCTGGCTTCAGCCTTAATAGAGCGAGAATAGCAATCCTTAAAGGATCGGCAACCAGGCTTCTCCAAGCCTCTCCCGGAGGGAAGTATCCAAACTTGTTGTGGCCGCTAACCAACAGAACATGTTTGCTTCTCTTGAGTTGCAGCGTTCTTATGAGAACCCTAAGTTTAAACGATTCGAGATGAGTTATTATTACAGCAGATGATACGATATTATCTATTTCGTCTCGAATTACAGCCTTGAATTCCTCGTAGGGATCTACATATGATAGCAGGAAGAAAGATATTTCACCTAGCTCGAAGGTTGTTGGCTCACGGACATCGACCACTTTACTATCATCTAAATTCCATTGCTTAACGAGCTTAGAGAAATTCACATCTTCGTATATGTCGTGATCCCCGTACAGCAAGAGAATCTTTTCCACATAGCTTGCAGAAGTGGAAACGAATTCTTTGAATGCCTCCGCATGCAGTTCACGTAGCCTCCCGTCTTCCATAGATAGCCCAGAGATGATCGACCCATCATCATCCATGTATATTAGGTTCTTACCGTCGTGCAGTACATCGCCGGCTACAACAATATGGGTTGGTCTAAGGTTTTCCACTAGCCACGATAATCCCTGGTATGTTGTAACATCCGATATAATCATAATTCTCATAGGTTTTGCTTTCACCTTTCTAAAAGATATTGCATAGTAATAATATAAAATATATTATTGTAGTTTGGAGTATTGGTCTCTATTCATTTTTCAACGACACTATATCCTAGTGTTTCTATTTTTTCCGCTATTACATCGGGAGTTGTTTGCTGCGGGTCATAGGTAACTATGACTTTGTTTTCCCATGTTGCTATGTTTACGTTTTTAACTCCTGGTATTGTTGCTAGTGCGGTTTTGATTGTTATGGCGCAGCCTTCGCAGTGTATCCCCGAGACTTTGAAGGTTTTCACTCTCAAGCTCACCGCGTCTCCACCCGGCCTAGAATCCATCGTCGATATCGCGCCTCTGCTCCTCTAGAAGGCTATATATGGCTTGTATTTATTCTCCTGTGGGATTCTCGAGCTCCGCACCACCAACCCGTGGTCTTCGCAGTAGGAAGGTGTTTGCTAGAATGAGGGTAACGCTAACTATCATCGCCACCATAGCCCAGTAGGGCTTGAGTATTCCTGTCGCGGCTATTGGAACGCCTAGACCGTTCAGCGAGAAGGCGATAGCTAGATTCTCCTTTGTAGTCCTATACATGTACCTTGCTATCCTAACCGCCTCCACCACACGGGTTACATGCGGCGAAGTTATGACGACGTCGGCAGACTCAACAGCTATATTTGACCCCGTCCCAAGAGCAATGCCTACATCGGCAACGCTGAGTGCTGGAGCGTCGTTGACTCCATCACCCACCATGACAACCCTCTCACCCCGGCGCTGGAGGCGCATGATCCTCTCGGTCTTCTCATGCGGCATTAGGCCGGCCTCGTAGAAGTCTAGCCCCAGATCCCTAGCAATCCTAGCCGCGACACTAGGGTTGTCACCGGTGAGCATGCCGACCCTGAACCCCATCAGCCGCAACTCATCCACCGCCCTCTTGGCCTCGGGCTTCGGCTCGTCAGAGAGAGCTATGACGCCCGCCACCCTTCTATCCACGCCCACACCAACAATAGTGAAGCCTCTAGACTCTAGCTCCTTGAATAGTCTATCAAATCCTCTCGGATCCTCAAAGCCTAAATCCTTGAGGAAGTCTGGCCGACCCACTGCCACGAGCCTTCCATCCACCATGCCCACAACACCCTTGCCGTGGTGCTCTCTGAAGCCCTTCACCTCCCCACACTTCAGCTCTCCCAAACTGGATGCGGCGTGCTCCACTATGGCTAGAGCGATTGGGTGGCTCGAGTAGGCTTCTAGGCACGCCGTAAGGGACAGCAAACCACTGGTGTCGAAGCCGTCAAGCGGCCTAACCGCCACCACGCTAGGCTTGCCCTTGGTGAGGGTGCCCGTCTTGTCGAACACTATCACGCTGGGCTTCGAGAGGGCGTGGAAAACCTCGCTACCTCTAAAAAGGATCCCCTTCTCAGCCGCCATGTAGCCCCCTTTGATCATGGCTAGAGGTACAGACATGCCTAGTGCGCAGGGATAGCCCATAACGAGGGCGGCGAGGAAGGCGTAGAACCCTCTCTCCACGCTATCAACAACGCCCAGCCAGTAGAGAGCGATCCACAGCATGAGGGCGGCGGATGCTACGGCTAGGACGCCTGGTACATAGAATTTAAGCACCGTGTCTAGGAGCTGGAGGACTCCGGGCTTGAGTGCCCTAACCTCTCTCATATGCCTTGCAACCCTTGCTAGGTACGAGTCGCTAGCTGGCCGGGAAACCCTGATTACCAGGTAGCCCGTTAAGTTTATCGAGCCCGCAACCACCTCAGAGCCAGGAGACTTATCCACGGGGATGGACTCCCCGGTAACGACGCTCTCGTCAACAGCCGAAGAACCCTCAACAACCACTCCGTCAAGCGGAATCCTGTCTCCAGGCCTGACCATGACGAGGTCTCCAGGCCGAACCCTCTCAACTGGCTCCGGCCTCCACACCCCTCCCCTGCGGACCAACGCTGCCTGAGGCTGGAGTGATAGTAGGCGCCTAATGGCGTCTGAGGACCTCTTTCTCACGTAGAGCCCCGCGAACCCGCCTAGAATGTGGTATGTCGTGACGAAGGATGCTACGCCGAAGAACTCTCCTGGAGGGAAGGTCCTCGGGTCTATAGCTAGGCCTAGTATGCCTCCAGCCATTCCCGCCAGAGCTGTGGCAGCCATCAGGACGTGCTGGTTTAGTATCCTCCTCCGGAGCGCCTGGAACGCCATTGCAAGGTAATGGCCTCCGAAAGCGAAGAGATTAACCGAGGCTAGGACCCCCGATGTTATGGCTAGGAGGGTGTTGGGCTGGCCGAGCAGCCACATGTAGACCATGATCACTCCAGATGATAAGGAGAGTGCCAGCGACGATACTAGCCGCCTTAACTCAGCTCTAAGCTCATCCTCATACCCAAAATCCTCTCCCGGCTTGGAGAGGCTGAAGCCAAGGCTCTCCAAGGTCCTTTCTATCTCAGCCGGCTCCACCACTCCCTCGACATACCTAACCAGGAGCTCTTCATGGGCAATGCTGAAGCTGACCTCTCTAACCCCGGGGATCTGCTCTAGAGCCTTTCTTATAGTGGACTCGCAGAATGAGCACTGAACCCCCTTAACCTTTGCTACGAGAACTCTCGTCTCTCTACTACTCAATGGAGCCTCCTGCCCCCAAGGCTATATATCTGACATCATATTCGTAACAGCGCTTCGCTATATCGTTTAGGAGCCTCTGCCGACGATCACACCACCATAATGGTGGAATAACATACACTGGAGGTTTTTACAACACATAGTTTAGGGTAGACGGTCACTGGGCATCATGTTGATTCTCGCTTGGCAAACCTCAGGGCCAATAGTGTCGAGAGGCCTGCTAGTAGTATTCCGGCAAGCTCCAGGGGGTAGATCTGGGTTGGGAGGTCCTGGGGTGATCTAGCCTCTATCTCGCCCAACACTAGCCTCATAAGGATGAATGGGGCTAAGGTTGCCAAGAGTAGTATGATGGCTGTTACCACAATCACCGCCCTCCTCCCTGTAGTGTGCTGGACTGCTATGGCTGCGGGCGCCGCTAGTATCAGTAGCGTCAGGATCGGGCTTGTAGGCAGGCCCAATGCGTCTTGCGGGGTGACTGCGTATCGCTCCATGAGGCTGAGGATTCCAAGAGAGAACCTACCGCTCCAGGCCCAGAAGGGCAGGGAGTAGAGGAGTGCTGCGGCTAGAGTGAGGGCGAGCATAGCCTGAACCCTCCTCCTAGGGACACCCGAGTGAGTGGCAGCCATGTAGGCTAGAGCGAACCAGGCTAGCGTGGCGATGTACTTAAGAGGTGCGGGTACAGCTTCTGGAGTCGAGGCTGTTATGGGGATATCCTTGGATTTATCGACAACCTCCCCAGAGAGGAGGAGGGGGAGGATGGGAACTCCAGGCAGATAGTAGAGGCCGTCAGCCGCTGGCCTCCACTCGCCCCCGCCAGTCAGGAATGATGTGAGGCCAGGGGCGCTTGCGGCTCGGGAGCCTAAAGCCTCTTCTGCCTCCTCTACTCCTCCCTCCTTGAAGGCCTTGAGGACCTCGATGGCTGAGGATACCCACTCCGGTGGAGCTTTGTAGTGGTTGTTGTTTCCATCGAAGGCCAAATACACGCTAGCCCCGGCAGCCCTAAGGCCATCGACAGTGGCGGCTAGTCCCTCTGTGGGGAAGAATTCGTCGTGGCCAGAGAATAGTATGTAGAATAGCTTTCCGTCAACACTGCCCTCGCTGATGTAGGTGAGGGGATCCACATATGCTAGGCTCAGTGCTGTCTCCTCGCTGAAGGCTGCGTCAGCAGGCCCCACGAGGTTGGCCAGCCCTCCGGAGAGTATCATGCAGTTGAAGCAGCCCGAGGCGACTATAGGTATTGCGAGGCTAACTGCGGGGTGGAGAGAGGCCACGGCGTAGGACGTCAGGCCTCCCATAGAGACTCCGGAAACCGCTATCCTCCCCTCCTCCGCCCCCAGAGCGAGAGCGGCCTCAACAGCCCTGACGCCGCTTAGGTAGACGTAGTATAGGAAGAACTCTCCCGGCTCTAGAACGCCAGCCCTATCCACCCAGGACTCGCCTCCGGGTATGCACGACTCTCCATGGCCGGCGGCGTCGATTGCCATAACCGTATATCCGAGGCTGGCCAGCTCTAAAGGCAGGATTACTCCGCCTATCTCCTCTTCGAAGAATGTGTGGTCTCCCCCTAGTCCATGGACTAGTATGACCCAGTCGGAGGGCGAGCTGGACTTCGAGCTGTAAATGAACCCTGAGATCCTACATTCTGGCGTGTCTGGTTTTAGGCTAAACTCAACCCTAGTCTCCATTATCTCCGTCCCGCTATAGCTCCACTCGTCGAGTTGCTCAATAGTTAAGTTCAGGTCCTTGCCCCAGTCAAATGACCAGAGCTTTTCAAAGACCCCTGGATCTATATCTGGGGGAGGCGGGTATTGGTCGTGGGAGGGGTCTAGCACTGCGAGTAGAGATGTGAATGCTGCCATTGTGAAGATTATGCTTGCTATCTTCAATACGGCTTTCCTATCTATCCCCACCCCCAAAGCACCCATCTAGGGTAGCGTTCACCCTCCGAGTATACATTTAGTTAGGTGGAGGGCGTATAGTGGCCCTACCCCCACCAGTCTATATAATCATGGTTTGAAGCGCCTTGGGTAATCTGTTCTGGAATCGAAGCTAGGGAGTCCACCGAAGGTTTTGTGGTGTTAGTGCTTAGATGGACGGGTAGAATGTAAGGGGCGACAAATCAATAATCATATTTGGGCCAGTGAGGGTTGGGGGTAGTCGAGCTCCTTGCTAAGGCGCTAGCTGAGGTTGGTGTGGATACTGAAGGGGTGGATTTGGAGAGCGCTGCATCTCGTCGAATATTCAGGGTTGGGAGGTTCGAGGACCTCCACTACGTTAGCTTCAGGCGCCAGTTCAGGGGTGTACCTGAAGGCAGTGCTGTCGTCTTCGCGGGCGGCGAGTCAAGAATAGTTTGGGGTTATCCTCCGATACGGAGGGTCCTCCTACCTCGGGTCGCGATCCCCAAGTGGTTTCCAGGGCCCAGTGTTGTGGTTGAGGAGAAGATGAACGGGTATAACGTGAGGGTGTTCGAGGCCGGCGGCAAGATTTACGCTGTGACCCGGGGAGGCTTGATATGCCCCTATACTACCCGCAGGCTGCGACGCCTCCACGGCGACGGCCTGGCCAGCATGCTCGAGGACCTGGGGCCCGACCACTATGTTGCGGGAGAGGTTGTGGGCCTCGAGAACCCGTACACTAGGTACTACTACGAGGAGTCGCCGAGGTTCGGCTACTTCGTCTTCGACATATTCCGCGGCCGAGAAAGGCTCGCGCCCAGGGAGAAGTATAGAATAGCGCCCGAGTATGGCCTTCGAACGGTGAGAATGCTGGGTGAGATAAAGGCAGGCGAGGACGGGGCCGAGAGGCTCAAGGCTATAGTAGAGGAGTTAGAGAGAGAGGGGAGGGAGGGCGTAGTTCTTAAGGACCCCGAGTCTAGGGTAGAGCCCCTGAAATACACCACCAGCCACACAAACATAGGTGACCTGCGGCTGGGCATGCAGTTCCCATTCGAGGAGGGGCGCTCCTTCCTCTTCTCGAGAATACTGAGGGAGGCGTTCAAGGAGTGGGAGGAAGGTGCTAGGAGGTACTATGAGCTCGGGAGCGCAATCCTAGAGCCAGCGATAGAGAGTATAGATAGGGTTTCTAGGGGTGAAGGGGTTTATGAGGAGTTTGAGCTAGAGCTTGGTGGGGTGGAGGAGAGCGAGGAGGTCCTCACGTTTTTCGCTAGCCTGGGCGTCTCTCTAGAGGTTGTTAGGGTAGAGCGGGGCAGGGACGGTGTCAGGGCTGTCTTCAGGAAGCCTAGGAAGAGCGGTGCAGAGATCTCCTGGATACTCAGGACGGGCTTGAGCCCCCTAGACTAGGGGTTCCCAGCTGTACGCGTGTCGTGGGTGGAGGGACGTGTCTGGGAAGCCGCCTCCGAGCGTCGGGAGCGTGGTGGTAGCTGATACCACAATGTTCACGGACTCCAAGCTCAGGGAGATTCTAGGAGCGAGGAGCCTGGAGGAGGCTGTGAGGATAATGTCTAGGGTGCTCGCGAGGGCGTCGAGGATAGGCCTTGTAGTCTATATGGCTCCCAGCTCGAGAAGCGAGCTAGAGAGGTTCCTAGAGGGGAACGGGGTGCAACCCTCCTCGGTTTCGAGGCTCCTGGCATGGATAAGGGTCAAGCCGCCTGCCACCCACGACCTGCGGCTTCCCGCCGCGGTTTTCAGGAGGTATGTGGAGAGCGTTAGGAGCAGGCTGGATAGGGGGCTGAGGGTTGCCGAGGAGCATGTTAGGAGGGCTGTTAGGGGCGAGGAGGAGGGGAGTGTCGTTAGGTCTCTGAGGGAGAAGTATAGGGAGCATACTAGGAAGGGTATACTCGATAGTGTTGAGGACGTCGACACCCTGCTGCTAGCCCTAGAGCTGGGGGCTGCTCTTGTGACGAGTGATGAGGGGCTTAGGAGGGCTGGCGAGGACCTCGGGCTCACGGTTCTAACGCCTGTAGAGCTCCTCGAGTACATTCTGGCGCTCGAGGAGGAGGTAAAATCTGTTGAAGAGTAGCCTCCTCGCCGCCATCACAATACTAGTGTTAGCCGCGAGCGGGGCGGTGCTTGAGGACGTGACAAGACTGGTTGTCAACCGGGGGGTTAACGACACTAGCGTGGACGGCGAGGAAGCTCGAATATATTCATCCATAGGGGGAGTATTCAGGCTAATCCTTCGAGCCTCATCCCAGGACCTCAAGATTCTAGTTCTAGCACAGGCCGACAACGTTAGAGCGAGCCTCGAGGACGAGGACCTCAAAATACACTTCCGAGGAGTTGGGTGCGGCGAGGAGATGGTGTCGAGGTCATACGCTGGAAGGGTTGATGTGACTCCCATAGCGCTTGCATACTTGGGCCTAGACTGCCAAGAAGGAGTTGGTGTGACGGTCTGGGTGGATCTATCGCTTGCTGAGAACAGCCTTCTCGCCGGGAGGAGGATCATATCTTTAACGATAGCCTTCCAGGACGCAGAAGCCATACTCCTTATGGCTAGGCATGCTGGTGAAGGAGATGAAGTCAATGGTGTCGAGGACCTAGACTCGCCTAGACCAGTGGGAAGCGGCGGCGAAGATGAAGATCGGGTGTTGTGGGCAGGAGTCATAGCCGCGAGCCTTCTACTCGCAGCCCTCCTACTCGTAGTGGATGTCAAGGTCCTAGGAGCCGGGAGAGCCTGTCGATAACCTCCTCCCTCCTCGCCAGCCTCCTGTACAGGCCGTGGACCACCCGCCCATTAACTAGCCTCCCGTGAGGCCTCAGGCCCCCGCTGAAGGTTGAGGGTATGTGGAGGAGCTCGTGGATTAGAGTCTTGACTTTGAGCTCGAGGCTCAGCCTCTCGAAGTTCTCTGAGAGGACCTCGATAACGTAGCCGGGGTTATAGCCGAGGGCAGCCTTCCAAGCCCCCGGGGTTCCGTAGATCCTGGCGTAGGCTCTAGACCTAGATCCCCGGCTCCTCACGCAGTAGAGCCTCGCCACGTCTATGTGCTTGAAGCCCAGCTCCTCCACGATTATCCTGAGCGCCTCGCACACCTCGGGAGCCCTGCTGTAGGAGACACCTCTAGGCACGCCTCCCCCACCAGCCGCCCTTCACCCCTCGCTTAGTATCTCTCCTACATGCTTCTCCCTTATCTCGTCTAGATCGCAGGGTATCCGGTAGAACCCACTCCTAGTCTCCCTAACACACCCCACGAAGGAGAGCATGCCCAACAGCTTCTCTATCATCATCCCCTCAAAATAGCTCATAATCCTCTCGAGCCCACCCAAATACCTCCTGTATATTATCCCCCTGCCCACAAGCTCCCACGGCCTAACACCCCCGCCCACCTCGGGGAGGCTCGCGAGGACCTGGCCCGCCTGCTCGAAGAGCCTAGAAGCATACCGGGCTAGGAGCTGGAGGACCTTACCCCTTTGATAGAGTCCCTCCTTGTGTGAGGTGATGTAGGTTTTTGCTTCTATCCTAGACGCCATCTTTATGTCCTCTAGAAATAGCGTGGGACTGGATTCGGGGTTTGCATACCAAGGACCGAACCCGGTGAGGTCTATGTCCACGAGGTGGACATAGCCTCCGGGGGGCTCTAGGAGGGTGTGGGTGAGTAGGTGACCCCTGGCTGGTATGGTTGAGATGCACCATCCCCGGAAGCAAACATCTTCCCCCGGCTTGAAGTACTCGCTGGCTCTGGGGACTGTGGAGAGATCTAGCATCAGCCTAGCCATTTCCAGCCAGTTCCTGAACCTCTCTCCTGCGAATCTCCGCGCCAAGTCCTCAAGCCTCCCATAGGGTTCTTCACCTTCGGGCGCGAGGACCTTCTCGGCCCTAACCCTGTGGTGGCCCCTGATGTGGTCTGGGTGGAAGTGTGTGAATAGGAGTACGTCTACCCTCTCCAACCCTACCGTGTGAGGCTCGCAGCCGGTATCTACTAGCAGTTTGAAGCCCCTATCCTCCATCAGGAGGCAGTTCGAGTACGGGAACCTGCCGCCGCCCGGGCCTTGGATTAGCTTGACCTCCACCAAATATGGCGCCCCAACGATGGTGTTAGAGTGGTTGTGGGAGGCGATTAGCGGTAAACGTGTTGAGAGGTCTAGACTCCCAAAGTAAGGCTCCAGAAATAGACGGGAGTATACTGTGAATCGCGCAAGGCTGGCGCGAGGCTGGAGGTGCTCACTAGAGTTGGAGGCTGGCCGCTGCGAGGTCTGCTGCAGGAAGGCGCGCTACATGGCCTCAGCCTTCACCCTAAGCATACTAGCCGCCTTCATCATAGAATACCTCCTGCTGGTAGCCTACTCTAGGGGTGCCCCAGCAACGTTCTCGCCGCCAGCCAGCCACCTATTCCTGCCGTTAGTATTCATAGCCACGCTAGTATGGCATAGCCTCAGAGGCTTCGTAGTAGCAGCCAGGACCCCCACAAACCTCCTGCTCCCGCCGGGCATAGCCGGCGCGTTCGTAGCCTACCTCCTAACCTTGGCCTCGCCAGGCTCCACCCTACCAATGGTACTCATAAGCACAGTATACCTAGCAGAGCTCGCTGTAGGAGTCAAACTCTACCACGACATAAAAGACACCAGCAGGCTCGGCGCAATCCTATTCGTGGCGGGGATGGCAGCCTTCATCCTAAGCCTGCCACCGGTAATAATAGACAGCAGAGTAGCCATAATCCCGCTGGCAGCCAACCTAGCCAAGACAGCGGGACTCACACTACTACTAGCAAGAACACTAGCATACATGAAAGCCAAATGCTAAACCCTAAAACCCCCCACACAAACAAACACAATACGGAGCGGCCGTCGTCTAGCCTGGACTAGGACGCCGGCCTCCCAAGCCGGTGGTCCCGGGTTCAAATCCCGGCGGCCGCACCACTCCTCAAAAGCAAGAACTCCAAATGCCCCACTATACACTTGCATTGCAAATAGTATCGGGCTCCTCTCTCCCACTACTACACATCTCATATACAAATGTTAATTACAAAATGTTAATCCACTCTTTGTAGAGCAGCTAGACACAACCAACCTCCTATACACCACTATCAAATCTTAAGAATTTAACTCCAGCATCATCATAAAGCCGCCGAAAACAAGGGCATAAGTGTTATACTTCTAAGGCGTCCCGAAGCTAGGAGCCGAATTTGCGAGCATCTCTAAAGTTCAGTTGGTGACATTGGTAAGTTCAACTAGATCCCTTATAGTATAAAGAGCCTGAAATACTAGTGGAAGGTGGAGATTTGGCAGCTGGTAGATGGGGTAGTAGAAGGAGGACGAGGACTAGTAGCTTCGGAGCTCCGGGTAGGGTAGCCCATGATGCAACTCCCTTTTACTCAAGGAAGCTATATAAGGATATACAGATGCCTGAACCCTCGCAGAAAGATCTCCTGGAGAATCCAATTCCCGAGGAGTTATTAGATAGGATTGTAGTAGGTGATGCCCGCGAGGTTTTGAGGAGGCTCCCTGACAGCAGTGTGCACTTGATGGTGACCTCGCCGCCATACAATGTTGGGAAGGAGTATGATGAGGACTTGACGCTGGGGGAGTACCTAGACTTCATTGAGGAGGTGATGAGGGAGGTCTATAGGGTGCTAGTGTGGGGTGGGCGTGTGTGCTTCAACGTCGCTAATCTGGGTAGAAGGCCCTATCTACCTCTCCACGCATACCTAATCCAGCGCTTTGAGGCGATAGGATTCCTCCTCAGGGGGGAGGTGGTTTGGGATAAGGGTGATGCAGTTTCGAGCGCCAGCACGGCTTGGGGCTCGTGGATGAGCGCCGTGAATCCTATGTTGAGGGACCAGCACGAGTATATCATTATATTAAGCAAGGGAGCCTATAAGAGGAGAAGACCTCAGGGGAGGAAGGACACAATTTCGAGGGAGGAGTTCCTAGAGTACACCCGGAGCGTGTGGAGATTCCAACCAGAGAGCGCCAAGCGGGTAGGGCACCCAGCACCCTTTCCCGAGGAACTGCCCTACAGGTGCATACAGCTATACACATTCTCTGGAGACGTGGTTCTAGACCCCTTCGCCGGCTCTGGAACAACCTGCGTAGCCGCCCTGAAGACAGGCCGCCACTTCATATGTGTTGACATAAACGAGGAGTACGCTAGAATAGCTGAGCAGCGCGTCAGAGAGGCTGAGAGGCTAAACAAGGCTAGGAACCGTGAAGATAATTGATTGATAGAGTCGTTATAACATCAAATATAACAAATAAAACAAAAGGGTGGCCTGTTCGGCGAATATAGGAGTCTAGGAAAAAGCGGGTAGAGGTAGGGCTACCCCCTGGATGGCAGGCTTCTTAGGTTGGAATGGTTCTTGAGCGTTGGAGTCTGGCTCCCTTATATGTCCTCGTCATCATCAGTATCGCTAGGTCTCACGCGGATTTCCTCGATTACGCAGTAATTCTCGCAGTCATCGGGCTCTCCCGTCGAGTCCTCCGAGAGCAAGTAAAGTAAGTCGTCGTCATCATCGTCGTCCATGCTATTGCGGCTATAGCCGTCCCTGAATACTTCCTCTATCTCCATAGACGCGTTGAACTTTTCAAGCTCTACGCCGTAAGCCTTGACTCCGGTTTTGTTTGAGAGGCTCGATATGATCTCCCTAGCCCTACCGCCGTCTACGCCGTTTAACTTTATAGCCATCCTAAGTACCCGATCTCCCGCGCCCTCCACCTCTAGATCCAGCCACTCAATATTGGAAAAGTCGGCGTCAACTATGTGGGTCCCGGCGGTGTCCCACAAGAATATAAACACCCGGTCGGCCGGGTTGTCTCCAGAGACTTTAAAAACGAAGTCGAGTTTAAGGCTAAAAATCCGCCTCCCCAAACACCTACCACCTGGACGCGGAAAAGAATAGATTTGCAATGACTACCTAATAAGCCTTACTACCACATCAAAGAACTCTTCACTATATACGTGGCTACCGATTCAGTGTACTCACCGAACTAACAACAGAGGCAACCCCTCCAACGGGAACGCCAGATACAACAACCACAAAACCAACCTCCCCACCCGGCTCAACCCTCAAGCCGTGGAAATAGGCCCTTAGAGTCGAGAAACTACCAGGCTCCACCACCACGGGCTTCGGCATAAAACCCTTAGCACCACCTATCATAACAACCTCAACCTCGAGAGCCGCGTCACCATAGTTGTATAGAGAGGCCTCAAGCACATACAGATCCTCACCACCAACACCATCGGCATCCACACTCCCCTCCTCAACCCCCAGCCACACAACACCACCTTCCACAGAGAGGGGAACCCACCCTTCACCCCCAGAGAACCCCCCAGCTGTGACCGTATGAGTCACAGTATAGACAGAAGTAACCGTCACAACAGCACTCGAACCCTCCCCGGAAAACCTCTCAACCATGAACCAGGCCGCAACCACCACAGTAAACACAATGAACACAACCAAAACAACAACAGCTGAAACAATAAGCCTAGCCAGAAGCATAAGGCTCACACTCAATCTAGTCTGAGAGAATTAGGTGCTATTTACATTGCTATAACTTCGTTAAGATCAATAGTATACGTTATTCGAAAACTGCCATGAATGCGGTCATGAGCTTTAAATTTACAACACCGCTTAAGCTAAATGGCTTGTTTACTAATATTATAAAAATTGTATTAAGAAAAATTCATTACTTATACATATTTATATTATAAAAGTCTAGTAATACTTAATTTTAAAATATAAACAATTTTTCTAGATTTTCAAAAATTTTTGAAGAGATAAGGTATGAAGGGGTTATTATTTTAATTATCTTATGCTTATTTACTGAAGATAATCTGATGTTTGAGCTTGAATTTAAATTATACAGTGCTCTAGAATATCAAATATATTTGAGTAGTAAATCCGAGGTAATTGTGATTGCCTGTACGCGATTCTAGCGACGCCTTGGTCTATGACAAGGGCAGAAGGATGGTATGGCTGTCAAAATGGATGTTGCTGCCGGAGGACGATTAAGCGTTTAGATTTGCGAAGCTTCTCGAAGATTTTGGCATTAGATATGTTGTGGTTGCTGGATATATAGCAATCCTTTTTGGCAGGAGTAGGAGGAGTGATGACTTATATTTTATTTTGGAGTATTTAGATGAAGAAGATTTTCTAGAGTTATGCAGGTTGGCCCGTATGGAAGGTTTCACACTACTACAAGGGAGTATAGAGGCTGAGGAATCCCTAAGACAACTTTACAGACATTACCTTGCTGAGGGGTACGGTGTGAGATTCATTTATGAAGATAGCTTGCTCCCAAACATCGAAGCAAAGCTTGCGAGGACTGATATTCACAGATACGCGCTGAATAACAACGTTACAGTCATTGTAAATGGCAAGTTTAGAATTAGAATTTCACCAATTGAACTACAAATAGCCTATAAGCTGAAATTAGGATCAGACAAAGACATAGGTGATGCAGTCTTTCTGTATACGCTATTGGTAGATGCCATCAACAAAGACGAGCTAAAGAATTGGTGTATGGTATTACAGGTTGATTGTAGTATTCTGGAAGGGTGAATTTTGATGGCAAGAAATAGGTTGCTTAGACAGCTCAGGGATGAGAGGCGTAGGAATATGGAGGATGTTATGAGGCAGGCTAGGTGGGAGGCTGAAATGGTTAGAAAGCTGGGTAAGAGGTGGTTTGAGATTAGGGATAGGTGGCTCCTGGAGGCTTGGAGGGCTGATAGGGAAATGTGGAGGATACCTGCTGTGAGGGAGGCTTTGGTTAGAGCTATTATGGCTAGGGATAGGCTCAGGAGGCGTGGTGTTGGTTAGGGCTCTAACACTTTTTTGTTTGGGAAGCTTCACTTAAATTGGAAGTGTGGAGGTAGGTTCATTTTTCCGGAGTCTGGAGGGAAGGGTGTTCACTCCCTATGATAGACCTATGGAGGCTCGTCATTAGGCTGAACGCTGGGCCTCCTTACCAGGGCCCTGGCTAGAGCGACTCTCTGCTGCTGGCCCCCGCTCAGCTGGCCGGCTTCCTACATGGTAGCTCGTTTATTGCGCTAACATCTGTGAGTTAACTCTACATCTTGTCTTTACCTTGAAGAAGTAGGACTATGTTGCAGATTTTTATATTGAGTTTAGATGTAGGTCATAATTTTAAACAATATAGTCACGCCACATTTTATTCGATTATGCTAAGGTGTTACATTTCTAAATTGTGAGGATGTTAGGCCACGATGCAGGACATATGTTAGTTCGCCGGCCACAATTGTGTTCGTGCACTCCACCTTCTAATAATCTTAAATATGCCAGGCTCTACATTGTTACCTGGTGCCAGACACTATGCCAGGTAAGGGGAAGCTGCCAGTTGTGAGGAAGCTTAGAGTGGGTAAGAAGAGAGCTATATATCTGCCTAGGGAAGTGTTGGATGCTGTAGGGCTCAGTGAGGGTGACCAAGTTATTGTGAGGGCTGAGGGGGAGCATATTGTAATTGAGAGGGCTCCAGACCCATTCTTGCTTGTAGTAAGAAGAAGGATGTGGTCGAGAACGACTGTTGAGGAGTTCGAGGAGGAAAGTGAAAGTGAGCAAAAAGAGTGGGTCCGATAATAGGTTGCATATACTTCTAGACTCCACGTACCTCCTACCAGTATTTGGAATAGAGGTTGAGGGTGTGACTGGCTCGGATTTGCTGGAATTGCGTTCTCTGGCATTGGAGGGCAAGATAAAGATATACTACTCTCCAGTATCATTCATAGAGGTAGTCTCCAAGATCGCCCGAGAATCCCAACGTAGAAGACAAGGTCCCAAGCCCCACGAGATCAAAGCCACAATTAAGATAATAGAGCAGTCGGACTATCTGGAAGCCATCCACCCAAATCCACAAGCCTATTCTATAGCCTATGAAATGAAACTACTAGGCCACGGCGACATGATTGATAACATCCTCTACGCAACAGCATCCACCCGCAAATTGATATTTCTCACACTAGATAGAAAACTCAAGAATTTCATAAAACAGCAAAACTTAGAAATTACAAAAATATTAACCCATAGCGAACTATTCAAAATAACACTATAAACGAAAATAGCAAGAAACGAGAGAAACTAGCTAGCCTAAAACATCCATGAGGCTTTGAATTAGAGCTGAGCCGGGAATACTGAAACAATGAAGCCGGCTGAGGGGTTTGCTCAGGCTACTAGAGGGAGAGTAGCGTAGGATTTAGAGGATATTGTGAGAGAGGCCCTGGTTAGGGCCGTCCTGGCTCGAGATGCGCTTAGGAGGCGTGGTGTTGGTTAGGGCTCTAATACTCTCTTCGTTAAGAGGGCTTTCATTAAATATGAGTATAGGGTAGATCCATATACACGACGTCTCGGGGGGTCCACACCTCATGGTGGACATGTGGAGGCTAGGACTGGCGGTTTGGCTCGGTGCCGCCACACTAGGCCTGTTCGAGCTGGTTACGGAGGCTGGGGCCGACTTTAGCGGCCTCATTGTGCTGGTTCTAGGCTATCTCGGCGTCATTCTTATGATTGCCGGGTCTCTCCTCAGCTCCAGGGAGTCATCAAAGTAGTTCCAGTAGCTGGTGGATTCTTGAATAGTCCTTCCCTCCTTTTTGTTCTAGGGTTCTCTAAGCTCTTTTGTCAGTGTTTCGAGGATTCTCCCACTTTCAGCGTCGAACACACTAACACGGCTCCAGTCCAACTCGAGATAGATGGTGTCTCCCGGCTTGACCTCAACGTCTAGGGCTGTCTTAATCTTTATCTGAGTCTCGCCGTCGAGGGATGCGGTGATTATCTTCTCTACACCTAGGGGCTCTACGACGAGGACCTCGGCTCTCAAAGCTCCCTCCCCGCTATGGGGGGCTATCTTTATGAATTCTGGCCTTATGCCAAGGTAGACCTCCCCCTCACCTACAGTTTGGGGTACTATCCTCGTGAAGCCCGGGCAGGAGATCTGCGCCGTCTCCTGGCTATAGGATATGCGGCACCTCACTATATTCATGGGTGGAGAGCCGAGGAAAGTGGCAACGAACACGTGTCTAGGCTCTAGGAATACTTCTTGGGGGCTGCCTACCTGCATAACCCTACCCCTATCCATTACCGCGATCCTGTCCGCCATGCTAAGCGCCTCTGCCTGGTCGTGGGTTACATATATCGTGGTTATACCTAGCTCCTTCTGTAGCCTCTTCAGCTCGGCCCTCATTGCAATTCTAAGAAGGGCGTCGAGGTTGCTTAGAGGCTCGTCCATAAGCCAGACGCTGGGCCTCCTTACCAGGGCCCTGGCTAGAGCGACTCTCTGCTGCTGGCCCCCGCTCAGCTGGCCGGGCTTCCTGTCTAGCAGTTCCTCTATCCTCAGCATCCTGGCAACCTCGAGCACCCTCTCTCTAATATCAGAGTTGCTTAGACCCAGCTTCCTCCTCCTGACCTTGAGGGGGAAGGCTATGTTGTCGTATACATTCATGTTGGGGTAGAGAGCATAGTTCTGGAAAACCATCGCTACGTTCCTCTCACCAGGCTCTCGATATGTTACGTCCTCACCTCCAATGTAGACCCTCCCCTCATCAGGGTACTCTAGCCCCGCTATGAGGCGGAGCGTCGTGGTCTTCCCGCACCCACTGGGCCCGAGTAGGACGAAGAACTCTCCATCCCCAATCTCGAGCGAGACTCTATCCACCGCAATAGTCCTGCCGAACCTCTTCACAACGGACTCCAGCCTAACACTCGCCATCCCACTAGTCACCCCTTACCCGTGACCCAGCCCGCCATCCCTCTTAGATAGTACTTCTGGAGGGCAGCGTAAACTAAGACTGGTGGTATCATAGCCAGTATGGAGCCTGCGGAGAGCAGACCCCAATCGATCTGGTACTGCCCCTTAATGGTAACTACCTTCTGAGTTATGACCATGTTCTCGGGGGAGTAGAGGAATATGAGTGCGAAGAAGAAGTCGGCCCACACCCAGGTGAACTGGATAGCGGCGGCTGCTGCTAGGGCGGGGAGGCTCAAGGGCAGTATAATCCTGAAAAAGATCGTGGCGTAGGAGGCTCCATCGACTCTCGCAGCCTCTTCCACGTCGCGGGGCAGCATGGAGAAGTAGTTTCTCATGAAGAACGTAATCCAGGCAATCCCCCAGGAGCTGTGGATAAGTATTACGCCCAGCAGCTGGTCTAGAAGGCCCATAGACTTTAGTAGGAAAAAGAGGGGGATTACCATAGTCTGCTGAGGTATAGCCATGATCACCAGTATCGTGACGAAGAGAAGATTGCGCATTGTGAAGCTGAACCGGGAGAAGGCGTATGCAGCTAGAGCAGCTATTAGCAGTGGGGCTAGTGTGCTTGGTAGTGCGACTATGAAGGAGTTCTTGAAGCCCGTAGCTAGGTCGTATTGTGGATCTGTGAGGACCTCAACATAGTTGGCTAGAGTATAATTCCCCGCGAGGGACCACCAGCCCTGCAGTACAACCTCCTCGAAGGGCCTCGTCGATGTCATGAAGAGGCCGACGAAGGGCAGTAGCCATAGTAGGGCTACTAGCCACGCCACTAAGTTGCTAATTATAACAGCAGGCCTCAGCACATGCTTCAGCCTCACCTCTTCTCCACCCCCAAAGACCTTCTAACCAGGTAGGCAGCAGCCACCAGCGTTAGGATGGTTAGTATAACAGCAGTAGCCGCGGCCTTCCCATAGTCCAAGGCTCTAGCGAAATATAACCACATAACGTAGGCGAGAACAGTTGAAGAGCCCCCTGGGCCTCCCTGTGTTGCGGCGTAGACAATATCGAATATCTTTAGGTCCCAGAGGAGTGTCATGACCGCGACTGTGAGGGTAGCGGGCCATACGGCTGGGACCACAATGTATCTGAATATCTGTAGCTCAGACGCCCCATCTATCCTAGCAGCCTCGATATAACTCCTAGGTATGTTGTCGACGGCCGCCGAGTGTATAGTGAGGCTGAAGCCTAGCCAGAGCCAGATAGAACCGATTATCAAGCTGGCGAGGGAAGTCTCAGGATAGGCTGTCCAAGTCCTCGCGAGGTCCTCCAAACCTAGGCCTCCCATCAGCCTAGGTATAACGCCCACCTGCCCATCGAAGATAAACCTGATTATGAGCCCGCCGACAACCATAGGTATAACCATGCTTACGAAGATGAGGCTCTTAACCACGCTCCTGCCATAAACGTGGGTTAGCATGTAGGCTAGAACAAGCCCCAGAGCTGTAGTTGCTGGGACATGTACTAGAATCCAAACCGCGTTATGCAGAAGCGCGCCCCAAGGCGGAGCGCCTCCTAGATTCTCGGATATTATCAAAGCCTTGGTAGGCGATCTCTCAGTTACGACTGCAATATAGTTCCCTAGCGTGAAGCCTTCCTCACTACGCAGGCTTATTGAAATAGTTCCGGCGATAGGGTAGATGACGAAAACTGACAGGAGAGCCAAGGCAGGAAGGAGGAATAGGTAGGCCCTAACATGCTCCTTAATCTTCAGGGAAAGAGGCGAGTCTCCAACACGAGACAAACACGACCTACCCCGCTCCGCCTCAAAGCGAGTCCATGCCAAAACATTTAGCTACGTAGCCCCCGGGCCTCACTACTCATATCTAGAGCTTCCTAAAGGATATTGTGTAAAAAACCGTGGCTAACGACTTAGAATACACTAGTCTCAGAATTTCAACCCTAACTGGGGAACTCCTGGTCAAGCGTCTGCAGGACCTGGTCCAGCTTGTCAGGGCTGACCCACAACAGCTTAAGCTGGTCCCAGAAGAGTGTCTGCCAATCTCCTCCAACGCTATCGTCCAGATCGGGTAGAATCTGCAGGTTTAGCTCCTTCACCTTGGCGTAGACTCCCTGCATTGGAGCCCAGAGCTGCTCTGTTGGGACCTCCAGCCACGTCGGTATCTTACCAGCTGGCTGGGATACATGGACTGCCTGTCCCTCGGTAGCCAAGAACTTGAGGAGGTCTAGGGCCATCTCCTTGTTAGGAGCTGATTTGGGAACGAATATATAGTCTGCTCCCCCGACTACACCCTTAGCTCCAGGTAGGGGGAAGAAGCCTAGGTCGTTCGGGTCATCTACCATGCCAGTTATCCAAGTTCCCATGAAGTAAAGGGCGTAGTCTCCGTTCCACCATAATGTTATCGCTTGGGTCCACTCTATTGGCTCGCTGAAGTAGCCGTTCTCTATCATAGGCACTATGTAATTTTCGAATACCGCCCTAACCTCGGGGTCTGTGAATCTCGCCTCCCCTTCTATTAGGGCTAGCTGGAGATCAGGACCCCCTACATTTATTATGAAGTGCTCTACCACATCGCTAATGGGCCAGCCTACGCCATCCCCAGTTACTATCGGATTCTTGAGATCCTCTATCTGCGAGAGAGTGGCGAGGAGATTCATAAACTCGTCAAGATTCTCGGGCTCGCTGAGGCCGTACTGCTCGAAGAAGGACTTCTTATACCAGAAGCCTGGCTTGAGCCACATCGTGAAAGGCGCCCCCCACACCTTACCATCCCACATTACATTCTCTACGGTCCCCTGCACGTAGTCCGCCGGATCTATAAGGCGGCTGACGTCCTCAACATACCCCTTCTTTGCCATCTCAACAATCCACCAAGCCCATGGAGTTATGATTACGTCAGCTGGCGAGGTGCCAGCCTCGAACTGTATGGGCAGGGCTGTAGCCACATCCTCAGCTCTCATAGTGACGTACTTTATCTCTACGTTGGGATTCCTCCTCATATACTCGTCTAGCACGGCCTGGAAATACTTGGCCTCATCACCAGCCCAAGGCCCTATCACTGTGAGTGATACCCTCTCAGTAACGACAGTCTCGGTTTCAGTCTCCACCTCAGTCTTAGTTACAGTCTCCGTCTGTACCTCGGGGGATCTGGCAATCTTCTCCTCCAGCCCCTCTATAGCCTCGCTGATGGCGGAGACGTCATCCTCGATACTTGAGATCTTTGAGCTTGTATTGACGAAGGCGGCGAGGGAGATTAGGATTGCAATAATGGCTAGGGCCAAGGCAGCTAGGGCGAATCTGTTGTCTGAGGCCAAGGCTACTCCCTTCAACTTTACGTTGATAAATATAGTGATATTTAAAATATTAATGTAAGAAACATGTATAACAAAACGATAAACAAAGACATCCTCACAACACCGGAAGAAACTCCGATAGCAACATAGTGCATCTCCGTTCTCAACCCATAAACTGGTGCGAGGAACAAGCCTCTAGAAACCAGCAAGCATCGTTAATAGCAGGCTTTAAACGTCTAAGTGTCGAACCTTAGGAATGGATAATTGTCCTTTGAGTTAGGTGTAGGAGGTTGAGGGCGCGTGTGCTAGCTCTCGCTATAATTCTTGGGTTTGCCATAGCCGTCGCCGCAGGTCTATACTACAATAAACAAGAGCAGGCTGAAGTGAGTGAGGCCACTATATACTTGACGCCTGAATGCGGGTGTTGCGGTGCATACGCCTCATATCTCGAGTCCCAGGGCTACAGAGTTGAGAAGATAGTTGTGTCTCAGGGAGAGCTCTACAGTCTAATGGAGGTGGCTCCAAGAAGGCTTTGGAGTTGCCATTTAGTGGAGATGAACGGTTACTACGTCATAGGCCACGTGCCAGTAGAAGCTATAGATAAACTACTCGAGAACGAGCCAGATGTGGACGGAATTGCCCTCCCTGGAATGCCGCCGGGATCGCCAGGAATGCCGGGAGAACAGGCGAGACCTTTTACAATATACTACTTTAAAGGCGATGAGATCGGCGTCTTCTCGCAAGTATAGAGGCCTAAACAGAGCTTAATGGATAGAGTATACCGACTGTTTAGCAGGACCATATGAGCTCTAGGTATTATTAGCGTTGGTAGTTCTCGGGAAACAAGCTCCATATATCTATATCTCTTAGTTGTAGATAATCGGAGGGGTTTCGCTAGGGAGTTTTTATAATCACGTAAGCCTCCGGGTCATAAGCCCAAACCTATAAAGTGTCAGCATGAGAGGGTGTTTATCAGTTTTTGAAGCCGAACTTTATCGTGAGGGTATCTCAATTGGCTTCCAGCAGATCCTACAAGGATCTCGTTAGTATTGTGGAGTCTCTTGTCTCTCTGGAGAAGTATAGTTTGCTGGGGCTCATCAGCGGCGAAAGACTGCTAGTCGCCGGGCTTAGGGAGGGAGCGCTAAACGCCTATGCCTTCGACGGTAGTGAGCTGACAAGGCTTAACAGGGAGCCTATTAACGGTGTGCTCCAAGCTCCGCTAGGCGCTTCTAGGGTGATTTTATTAAGGGATGTGGAGAAGGGTAGGGAGCAGCACGCCCTATTCGAGGTAAAGGTGGATGAGCCTCTGGCTGAGGAGATGCTCGAAGGATTGAAGCCTCAGAGGATTATGAGTGGGTATGATGCAGGTGATAGGATAGTTGTCACAGGCTCGACTATGGAGTACGCCGCACTCTACTCTATTGAGGATGGGGAGGCGAGGCTTGTTACGAGGCTTCCGGGGTTCGCGTTCATAACAGACTACCGGGAGGGCCTTGCAGTTGGTATTATGGCTGGAGAGGCGGGCAAGTTCGACCTGTTCTTGGTTGATGTGGACAGTGGAGAGCTTAGGAGGAAGAGCGGCAAGGAGGGCAGCTTCATCTCAGCGGTATTCTCCCCAGGCGGAGACATAATAGCGGCTATGGAGTCCTCTAGACTAGAACTATTGAAGGTGGACCCCTCAACTCTCGAGGCAGATGAGGCTGAGCTCCCACATGGCGATCTCAAGGAGTACCAGCCCCTAGGGCTAAACTGGATAGGCTACACTCAGGACGGCGAGCTTGTTGTCGTGGCGAGAAAGCATGGCAGGAGCAGGGTATTCGTGGATGGGAAAGCCATAGAATCCCTCGCGGGGATTCACGGGAGGGTGGTGAAGTGGAAGGGCGGCTATGTCGCCAGCTATACTAGCCTGAAGACTCCACCCAGCGTGGTCAAGCTCCCCGAGGGCGAGGTCTTAATCGGATCCAGCGGGGCCGGGGTCGTGGATGAGTCCATCTCAGAGTCGCGTTTCGAGTGGGTTGAGAGCTTCGACGGCTCAAAGGTACCCACATTCATATTGAAGAGCGGGAAAGCTGGAGAGCCCGGGCCCACAGTGGTCCTAGTACACGGGGGGCCATTCAGCGAGGACAGCGACTCGTGGGACACCTTCGCAGCCAGCCTAGCTGCTGCTGGCTTCCATGTGGTCATGCCGAATTATAGGGGTAGCACAGGGTACGGTGAGGAGTGGAGGCTTAAGATAGTTGGGGACCCGTGCGGAGGCGATCTAGAGGATGTCGTGTCGGCTGCTCGCTATGCAGTAGAGTCGGGCCTGGCGTCTAGGCTATACATAATGGGCTACAGTTATGGTGGCTACATGACCATGTGTGCACTCACGAAGAAGCCAGACGTCTTCCAGGCCGGTGTGGCTGGTGCTAGCGTGGTTGACTGGGAGGAGATGTACGGCCTGAGCGACGCAGCGTTTAGGAACTTCATCGAGCTCCTATTCGCTGGCAGGAGAGAACTGTGGAGAGATAGGAGCCCTATAAACTTCGTTAGGAACATCAAGGTGCCTCTAGCGATAATCCACCCCCAGAACGATAGCAGGACGCCTCTAAAACCTGTCCTTAGATTCATGAGCAAGGCTTTAGAGCTAGGCAAGACTTTCGAGGCTCACATCATCCCCGACGCGGGCCATGCCATAAACACTGTTAGGGACGGGATAAAGATTCTTCTGCCGGCTCTCGTGTTCCTGGCTGAGGCTGAGGAGAGGGCGGAGTCAGAGTAGCCCAACATCTAAGCAGGGTTTGCACACTGAGCCTAGCATCAGACTCCCACCCCCATCCTACTCCTTAGAGCCAGCTGGCTAGGCATCCTGCTGTCCCTAGCTTTTTCTCTCCCCAATAGGCTTATACATATGTGTAGGTGGGGTTATGGTGGGCCTTAGGAGTTCCGAGTGGTATGGAGGCGTGGATAACTCCCCCCACAGGGTCTACCTGCGTGCAATAGGCTTTGACGATGCCGACTTTGCGAAGCCGCTCGTAGCAGTTGCTGCCTCCTGGAGCGAGGCGGGCCCCTGCAATATAAACTCCCTAAACCTGGCTTCAGCGGTTAAGGAGGGTGTTAGGGAGGCTGGTGGAGTGGCTCTAACGGTGCCTACGATTGTGGTCAATGATGGCATAAACATGGGGACGGATGGTATGAGGTATAGCTTGATTAGTAGGGATTTAATCGCCGATACTATCGAGGCTCAGGTGGCGAGTCATGGCTTCGACGCGATGGTCGGTATAGGTGGGTGTGACAAGACTCAGCCAGGCATAATTATGGCTATGGTCAGGCTCGACATGCCGTCAGTCTACCTCTACCACGGTACCGCGGAACACGGGGTGCTTGATGGGAGGAAGATTACTGTTCAGGAGGCCTTCGAGGCAGTAGGCTCCTACAGGAGGGGGAGGATAGGTATAGACACCCTGAGGCTTGTTGAGAAGCTAGCGATGCCTACAGCCGGTACGTGCCAGGGATTGTTCACCGCTAACACTATGGCGATCCTATCCGAGGCTCTGGGTTTAGCCCCCCTGGGAAGCTCAACACCCCCGGCGACGAGCTCGCTAAGGCTGGCCGAGGCTAGGAAGGCAGGCGCGCTAGCCGTAAAAGCGTTGGAGGATGGCCTGACTCCGAGGAGAATCGTAACGTGGGATTCACTCTACAATGCTGCGGTTACCCTAGCAGCCACGTCTGGCTCAACGAATGGGATACTCCACCTGCTGGCAATCGCCAGGGAGGCGGGGGTCAAGTTCTCGCTTGAGGATATCGAGGAGGCTACTAGAGGAGTGCCTGTTATCGCTGCGCTCAAGCCTGCAGGCCCCTACACCATGGTGGACCTACACGAGGCCGGTGGAGCTCCTCTAATATTGAGAAGACTCTTGGAGGCCGGGTTTCTGAGGGGCGAGGCGCTTACTATTGAGGGGGAGGAGATAGGCGTCCTGCTAAAGAAGTGGGATCCCAAGCCTAGGCTACCAGGCGTGGTGTTCGAGGTGGATAACCCCTACAAAAAGACTCCGGGCTTTCGGATCCTAAGAGGCAGCCTAGCTCCCCGCGGAGCTGTAATGAAGATCGGCGCCGCGGAGAAAACACGGTTTCGGGGGCACGCTAAGGTTTTCGATAGTGAGAGGGAGGCTTTCGACGCTGTGGCGGAAGGCAGAGTGGGTGAGGGAGAGGTTGTTGTAATAAGGTATATGGGCCCCAAGGGAGCTCCCGGCATGCCGGAGATGTTAAAGGTAACGGCAGCCATAGTGGGGGCTGGTCTGGGCGCGTCAGTCGCCTTAGTCACAGACGGAAGGTTTAGCGGGGCGACGAGGGGTATCATGGTTGGCCACGTCTCCCCGGAGGCCTATGTGGGCGGGCCTATCGCCCTTGTCCAGGACGGAGATGAGATCCTGATTGACGGCGAGCGAGGAATACTGGATCTACAAGTTGAGGCTGAGGAGCTGGAGGATAGGCGGGAGAAGTGGGCTAGGCCTGAGAGGGGGGTTGGAGGACTCCTCGCCAAGTACAGGAGGCTCGTGTCTCAAGCCGACGAGGGTGCCGTGACTACGGGGGAGATGTAGCAGCTCTTTGATCCATAACATACTCAATACTAGCTCGAGCATTGCATAGCAAATGTTAGTGGTAGTCATAACTTTCGAGGGCTTGTATGATGATGGTAGGGTGTAGGGCTTGAGCCAAGACCTCTATCTTCTGCTGAAGATTGCCCACATATTGGGAGCTGCTCTATGGGCAGGCCCCCTGATCGCAGTGCTGTGGCCTATCTTTAGGGGTGCGGACAACAACGCCATAACCCTTCTAAGGCTAACTGGATGGCCAGCGACTGCAGGACTACTAGTCGCTGGTTTAAGTGGGCTGGGCTTGGGATACCTCCGCGGTCTCGATTGGGGGGTGATAGTTAAGATCGTGGTCTTCCTAGTCTTGGCGGCTTCTGGAGTCGTAGGACACTATTTCGTGTCGAAGGAGAGAAAACTACTTAGAGAGGGTGTTATGAGTGGCAGGACCAAGGCGGGGCTAGTGTTCGCAATCATCATAACGGTGGTCCTGATAATAATGGGGACTCTACTCAGGTTTGGGCTATACATCTGATCGTCACAGGGAGGGCTGTACATGTCCCACATAGCCACCACTCTGCAGCGGTGGGTCGAGAGGGCTTCTAAAACGGGTTATAGGAGCCTGGTAGTGGTGGGCTCTGATGACTGGGCCGGCTGGATAAGGCTACTTTCAGGGCTGGTGGGAGGAGACTGTCTTCTAGTCTCCAGCAAGGAGTTCAGAGGCTCGGGCCGTTGCGGAGCGGAAGCTAGCCCCGCGGGAATAGAGAAGGTGTTGGGCGGCGAGTATAGTGCGGCGATTTTGGCTGTAGACGGCTTGATAAGGCCTTCCATAATAGCGGCGGCAGGCGAGACTGTCAGGGCTGGCGGCTTCCTAGCACTACTGTCAAGGCCCGCGGCTAGATGGAATCCAGGTCCTGAGGGAGGCCGCGGCTTATACTCTAAATATCTTAGAGAGTCGATACCTCGCTGCGATATCCACCTCTGGATTGACGAGGAGGAGGGAGTTATAAGCGAGAAGCTGGAGCCCCCGAAGCTGGCGAGGGCGGCTGAGGACCTCAAGACCATTAGAGTGGATGGTGTCCCCAGGGCTCTAGTGGCGGCTGCCAGGACCCCAGACCAGGCTAGGGTTCTAGGGGAGATATATAGGTTCGCGAGGGGTAGGTATAGGAGCCTGCTGGTAAGAGGTGACAGAGGTAGAGGTAAGAGCTATGTTGTGGGTTTGGGTCTAGCTCTGATGGCCTCGAGGAAGATGATAGGGCGGGCTGTCGTTGTTGGGCCTACCCCCCTTTCTGTCCAGAGTGTGATGCGGGGGCTTCTCGACGGTCTAGGCAGGCTGGGCATCAAAGGAGTTAAGGTTAGGAGGAGTGAGGGCGGAGATGTTGTACGAGTGTCGGGGTCTTGGTTCAGGGTCTCCTATGAGAGGCCTGACCAGGCTGAGCCTGCGCCTGTAACGGTTATCGACGAGGCAGCGGCGGTAGGTGTTGCGAGGGTTAGGCGCCTCTCTTGGAGGGGCGGAAAAACTATTGTCTCCACAACCGTCCACGGCTATGAGGGCAGTGGGAGGACCTTCCAGAACCTTATCCATAATATCCTGCCTAAACCAGTGTTGGAGGCGGAGCTCTCAACGCCTATAAGATATCGACCCGGAGACCCGCTTGAGAGGTGGCTATACGAGACGTTCCTGCTGAAGGCTGAGGCTCCACACCTAAGGATGGTTGGCGAGCCGAACCCGGTTAGGGTTCGGGCTGAGGACCTCGCTGTGGACCGGGCTAGGCTCAAAGCCTTGTACTCTATATTAGTCGAGGCTCACTACCGGAACACTCCCGATGACTTGCTACTACTCTTAGAGAGCCCGAACCACTCGCTGTACGCGTTAGAGGCTTCAGGCACCCCTATAGCAGTTGCTGACGTCGTGGTCGAGTCTCCCCATGGCGATCCGGAGGCGAGGCTGGCTCTAGACAGACTACTATTCATGGCAGGGGCCAGCTATGAGAACATAAAGTCATGGCGCGTGTCTAGGATTGCTGTAGCCAGCGGGCTCCAGAGAAGGGGCTATGGCTCGCGCCTCCTCCAACATATAGAGGATGAGGCTAGGAGTAGCGGCGCTAGTCTAGTGACCACCATCTTCTCTAGACACGAGGTCCTCGAGTTCTGGCTCAAGAACGGGTACACGCCGTACTACGCGAGCCCCAGGTATAACAAGGTCACTGGGGAAAAGAACATAGCTCTAGCCAAGCCTCTAAGACCTGAGGGTCGTAGGCTGCTGGAGAGGGCCTCCAAGACTCTCGCCCGCAAGCTAGTCCTGGCAGGTTCGAGCGTGTATAGGGATCTGGCTGCGGAGAAGATTGCGAGGCTTCTACTAAGTACTCCGCCCCAGAAGGGGGGCCTTGTGATGACGGAGGTGCAGCGACGCCACCTAGAAATGTTTCTTAGGGGTGAGTCTATGCTGGAGAGCGTGTTCGACGCCGTGTTTATAGCTATAGCTGAAATCCTGCTGAATGAGCGGCGGATCGACATCGATTCGAGATTGCTGGCGGGAATTATAGCTAAGGTTGTACAGGGCAAGCCATACAGTGAAGTAGCTTCTATACTGGGGGTAGGGCTAGATGAGGCGGTGGATGTTATTGATTCTGGGCTTAGGAAATTGATCTCATCCTACCTGTCTAAGTACGGTTGATGGAATCTATTTGTAGAGTCTAGGGCTTAGATGAGGCAGCAGGGCATTTTGGACACGTCGCGGTAGAATGCGAGGGCCGCATACTTAATGCCCTCAGATATTGTTGGGAAGACGTGTATTGTGTCGATGATGTCATCAACCGTAAGCCCCGCCTTTAGGGCCATGGCTGCCTCGTGGATGGCCTCTGCAGCGCCTGGCGCCATCATATGGACTCCCACTATCCTCTTGTCTCTAGGATTAACTACTATCTTGAAGAACCCCTTGTCGTAGCCTAGTATCCTAGCTTTAGGGAGCTCGCTAAGATGTACTGTTCTACAGGCGCACACACCCAGCCTTCTGGCTAATTCCCTCTCAGTTATCCCAACACTAGCAAACTCTGGGTCTATGAAAACTGCCCTCGGGACCACGGTATAATCCATCTTATGCCTAGGCTCTTTCTCGAGGGCGTTAAGTGCAGCGATGTATCCCTCCTTAGCTGCAACAGGCTCTAGCATCGGGGGGCCTATACAATCACCTGCCGCATACACATTGTCGGAGGCTCTTAGATACTCGTCTACTAGTATAAATCCTCTCCGGGAGACCCTCACCCCGATCCTCTCCAAGCCCATCCCGTCGAGTCTAGGCCTCCTTCCAGTAGCTAGGTAGATGTAGTCGGCCTCCTCAACTTCGATACTGTTAGTAGTGGAGAATAGCACTCGCACGCTGTTAGTGTTAGCCTTAACGCCTTCGATCTTCGCGCCAGTCTGGACTATCACGCCGTCATCCCTGAGAACCTGCTCGGCATAAATTCCAGCCTCTGGCTCCTCCTCCGGCAGGAGCCTTCTGCTACGCTGGATTAAGACGGTCTCAACACCGCTTCTAGCCATGATTTGGGCTATCTCTAGGCCTTGCGCCCTACCACCTATAACAACTATTTTCGAGGGATTGTAGGTTTCTGAAAATAGCTTCTCGTTATCTATAATCCTATCCTCAGCCCTGTCTATCCCGGGTATTGGAGGCCTCCATGGTTTGGCTCCTACAGCAATTATCGCCTTATCGTATTCCACCTGCAGCCCATCAACTTCTATAACACCTTTTGAGACGAACTTAGCGGAGCCCCTCACATACTCTACACCTAGGGATTGTAGGAGAGACTCGTATTTCTCTTCTCTAAGCTCTGACGATAAATCCATTGCATCTTTAATTAGATCTGGCAACGTGTACTTCCTTCCCGACTTCTTGCTTATAGCTAGCGTGCTTAGGAGGCGCTTGGTTGGAACGCACCCAAAGTTAACACAAGTACCTCCTAGTGGCCCTTTTGAGATAAGAAGGGTGTTCGCTCCACGCTCTGCGGCGACGGTTACAGCAGAGAAACCAGCAGCTCCTCCCCCTATAACAACAAGATCGTACTTTGCCCGCATGCTCACACTCCTAAGGGTAATGAGTAGCTCTCATCTCGTGTTATCTGTGGGGCGATAATCAGCTGGACACGCTTTTTCGCGCTAGTAAAAAATTTCTAGCCCACTATTTTCACTCTAGCAAAATCACATTTGGTGGTGGTGCGCGTGGCCGTGGTGCATATGGACTAGCTTGAAGTAGGCCGTCTCACACTCATGGCTGCAGAAGTAGAGCGTTGTCCCGTCATCCAGCTCCGCCCTAATAGGCTCGCCTACTATTACCATCTTGCAGAAGGCGCACCTTGGCTGAACACGCTCCCTTGGCTTCTCGGGGACCCACGGCCCCTCTCCGTACTCTACGTCTATCAGTGTGGTCGAGTTAACTTTGAGACCTCTCTCCTCGAGCCATCTTGCTATCTCGTCCGCGGACTTCAAGTCTATTATTCTGGCTATGAGAGCCCCAACCTTCCTTGCTGTGGAATAGTATATCCTTTCTATCTCCCAGAACTCTCTCTTCAGGTCCTCAAGCCTTCCCTCAGGCATCCCTTCGAAGATTATGAGGTATGTGAGGGCTCCGGCAACAGAGGGGTCTATATCGGCCTTACACCCCCTAATCAAGCCAAGACTCTTCATCCGCTTTATCCTCCTCCTCACCATAGGCTGGCTAATCCCCACCTCTTCAGATATAGTTCTGGTGCCGACAGTACAATCCCTCGCCAGGATCTTCAGTATGTGAATGTCTATTGCGTCAAGGTGTATGCCCTTGGACACTTTGAATCTACCTGAACCTGCATCCCACCCTAAAGGTGTGATTTATAATATCTTATATGCTAACCTCTGGATGCTCCACGGCCAGTAGAGGCCATATCCCAGGCTAGAAGGCTATTCATCACGTTATTTTCCATGTAGATGTAATACCATTTAACCCGGGTGAGGTCACCAAGGGTAATACCGGGTAGAATGCTGGTGAGACCAAGCCCTACTAAGCTGGTCGACACAATTGCAGTTGAGGCGGCAGGATGCTACTCTTCGGCCGGGAGGATTAGAGACGTCCCGACTATAAGCGAAGGGCTTTCGGCTAGGCTCGAGGAGTTAAGGCTAAAGTCCGTGGAGCTTGTGGCTGGAGAGCAGCTCCTTGTTGTCGAGCGCCTGGTGGAAGGATTCTCGCAGTTGGTAGATAATGTTCTTGAGAAGGCGGGCCTTAGGGGGATATTGTTTCCCAAGGAGTTCAACAGTTTCATTAGAAACCCTAGGAGACACCTTGCAAAGAAGCTCTACCAGTACAGCATAGACCTAGCTAGGGGAAGTCTAGATCCAGCCGGGTTCGCCTCCAAGGCGCGCAGCGCTATCCAGACGAGCCTTGCGACCAACTACCGAAGCCTCTATCAGCACTGGGTTTTCCTGCAAATGATATCGATCTACGCGGATAAGGGAGGCAGGCTGGTTTACCCCGACCACGGTTACCTCCACCTAGACAGGCAGGGAAGGCAGAGAGGAGGCAGCATCCCAGCCAACGCGGTGATAAGGCTTCCCGGAGCCAGGGAGGCCAGCTTCTACCTGGAGGCCCCAAGACCTATAGGGTGGGGGGACTCTAAGGACCTAGAGAAGGCGTGGAGCCTCTACACGAGCCTAAGGCCTGATATGGTCGTCTATAGGGGTAGAGTCGTTGACATGGTTGAATGGAAGGGCGGGAAGCCTGGTGTTAGGAGGCCGTCAGCGATCATTGAGTTTAAGGAGATGCCAGACTGGTATGTGAGGACTCGCTATCTAAAGGGCCCCCTGGTCGATAGGTTCACGGCGGAGGAGTGGTATTCTAGGTGGTTCGAGGGGTTGAAGCTTGGTCTCGCCGACATACTGGGCTATAGAACGCCGGACTACAAGCCTCAGAGAAGGAGTGGGGTGAGGGTTAGGGAGGCAGATCTCGTAAAGCTTTACGCCAGCTTCTACAAGCCCGAGGCGGTTATCCTTGTTAGCATGCACAAGATACCTAGCCAGCTGAAGTCGCTCCTAGAGGAGTCAGGAGTCATTACATTCGACGGAATAGGTATAGACGATGGTGAGTCGGTCGCTCCACTTGCCTCTGAGGTTGAGAGGTTCTTCGACCTAGTTGTGGGAAGCCCTCTTGACTTGGTAGAGAACAGGTTATGGCGTCTTGGCGTCGTAGCAGGGAGGGATGATATCGAGAGGGCTATTGCAGCCGTGGCACTAAGGAATTTAGACTTGCTAATAGAGATGCTGGCTGGCGATGAAGAGGACGGCGTCGATAGCCAGTATAAGGGCTTGGAGAGCGAGACCTCGAGCGCTATATAGGGGTCTAGGCCTACACCTAGAGATGTGGGAGTAGGACCCCTCCTCCATCATCTCAGACACCTCTGCACTCCTGAAGATTAGTATTGCCAGGGTCCTCCACGGGGGTACTCCTTTGAGCCTGTGAGTGGTGATTGTCTCGAACGCCTCTGACAGCAGGCCGGATATGGCTCTATAGATGAGTAGTGGAGAGAGGGCTGTTGAGCAGGACTGGGTCAACCGCCATAGAGTGTAGGAAATCTCGCTAGGGTTGAGGGTGTGGACTAGGTATAGGATGGCGGAGCTTGCAGCGTAAGACCTAGCCCATATCTCTACGTACCTCGCTGGGCTCCCGGGCCCGCCTGAAGCCGCGTCGAGTAGCGCTTGGGTGAACGCCATCCAGGATGCAGGTATCGAGGCTAGCACGCTGGAGTAGAGAACTAGGCCTGTCATGCCAGAGATTATGTAGGTAGAGTGCTGGACGAGTATCATGACCAGAGATATGCTAGGCTGTGATAGGGTGAGGTACACTAGGGCCGTGTGGGGTAGTGTGAGTGCTAGGCTACCCATCCTCAGCATCCTCAGGTCGTGAAGGAATAGAGCCCTCACCACAACTAGTAGAATCCTCTCTAGCAACCTCCTGTCACCTTCACATTTCTATGACTCTATTAGCGATCCTAGCGAGGACCTCAGAATGGCTAGCCACAACTATACCTACACCTGACAATGCCAGCTCGACCAAAAGACGCAGGATTTTAGCAGCGCTCCAGGGATCCAAGCCCACGGTGGGCTCGTCAACGAGAATAACCTCCCCGCCCCTCTTGAAGGCTGATGCGAGTGCGAGCCTCCTCCTCTCACCCGAGCTTATAACGCCTATGGGGTTGCTGAATGCCTTCTCGAGGCCAACCATGCTGGCCAGAGCCTTGTCGCCTCCAAGCTCCTCGGCTACCGTTGGCTCGCTGAGGAAGAACAGCGGGTTTTCGGGGACAAGTAGCCGTTTGCACATGCAGGAGAGCTTCCCGCCGCTGGGCTTGTACACTCCTGCTAGAACCTTCAACAGAGTTGACTTCCCTGACCCGGACCTACCCCTGACCACTGCTATGCTCCCCTTCGCTAACTCTACATCTACGCCCTTGAGGATCTCCTGTGAGTCTGGATAACGGTATTTCAGGTCCCTAGCCTCTAACACAATATCATCCAGAGGTTTGGGCGGGGCTAGCTCTTCCAACAGTTTATAGACGTCTCTGTAAGCCTCCATCACATCCTTAGCGCTGTACTCCCTTATCGTTGATCCAATGCTAACATAGACTCTGTCGGCGTAGTCCACTATCCATGGGCTATGGTCCACGACGACTACCGCCTTCCCGGAATCGGCCTCCCTCCTGAGTAGCTCTATTGAGGCATCTCTACTCTCGCTATCCAGATAGCTGGAGAACTCGTCTACTAGCAGGACCTCAGAGCCGCTGGCCATAGCTGAAGCTATGGCCAGCCTCATGGCCTCTCCCGCGCTTAGAGAAGTAGTGGCCTTAAACTCCTTCCCTTCGAGCTCCAGCTCTCTGAGTAGAGAGGTCAGCTCCTCAATCCTCAGCCCCGAGAAGGAGAGTTCTGTAGCAACGTAGGGAGAGGAAACTCCGTACCAAGGCTCTTGAGGTATAATGGTTACAGAGCCCTCAACAGTAATGCTTCCCGAAACACGGATACCTCTTCTACGTATTCTCGATAGGGCTCGGAGGAATGTGGTCTTGCCTGTCCCGCTCGGCCCTATGACTGCTACTAGCTCGCCTCCCTCAACATGGAAGTCCTCGACGCGGACTATGTTTCTACCTCCAGCCGTAACAATGACGCCCCTAGCGGTGGCCCCGGGCCTTCTCAACAAAGCGCACCACTGGGTATGATAAGAGGATGCCAGCAGCCACCTGGCCCACGTTAACCGGGATCTCGAATATTGCCCCCAGGGGGTCGCGGCCCAGGATTATCGGGTTGCTGATGAAGAACTCGTATAGGAAGTAGCCGGTAATCATAACAACGCCACCGGTAGCCATAGCCGCAACTAAGGGCTTTTCACCTCTGGCTACGAGCGGGAGGAGGCCTACCGCCACGACCCCAAGGGCTACAATCCACCACACAATTGGTGGAAGGGCGAGCTCTAGTGTAGGCAATGGTAGGGTGACTCCTAGAAGCCTAGCCTCAGTCCAGTACACGTTTACTCCGGCCTCACCCCCCAGGCCCCCTAATCCTATAATTAAGATTAAAGCCATGGCTATCGAGAGGGCAGCGCTCCCAAGAGGGGCCCACTGCGGGAGGGACCCTTCTCTTATCTTCCCGACTAGGTATGCGACTATGAATCCCTCAGCAAACTTTATCACGAGAGTGGCGGGAGCGAAGTAGCCGTAACCTAGAACAATATCAGCTATAGCTGGACCTAGCCCGGCAGCAACCGCTGCTACTAGGGGGGTTGAGGCGAGCACTGCTATGGCGTATATGGCGGCTTCTCCAAGGTTGAAGTACCCTCCAGTGGCGGGGGTACTCACCGCGAGGAGGACTGTTGCCGTGAAGGTTATTGCCGTGTAGACGGCGGCCTCCACTATGCTGGCAGGCCTCACACCCTGCACCTCCTGGGCCAAGCGGGGTTCCATGATGTAATCTTTTTACTCGTATGCAGAGTATTTATCCTTAGCAGTGGTAACGACTATCTTCTAGTTAAGCCCTCGGCAAGCTCGAGTAGCTTATCCCGAGGGCTGTCAGCCTTCATTACCGCGCTCGCGACGAGGACGCCTCGAGCACCCAACTCTATGGACCTGGCTGCGTCTTCACCACTAGTAATTCCAGCCCCCGCCAGCACCGGTATTTTATTGCTTACGCTAGCAACGGCTTCCACAGCCTTCGATATAACCTCTGGCCTAGCCTTCGAAACCGGGATACCCGTCCCAATGAGCTCTGGGGGCTCAACCGCTATCATAGTGGGAGATAGGTACGCTAACCCAGCGGCCTCACCAGGAGTGTCCGCGCAGAGTAATGTCTCAAGCCCAGCACCGACCGCCATCGCCACAATGCGCGAGACATCCCTATATACAAGCTTGTGCTCGCTATGGTTAGCCATAACACCCTTGAGGCCCTCAATGCTGGCAGCCTCCACTGGGATGAAGCCTGTATAGGCTCCAAAGCCGAGGGGATCGGCGTGCTGGAGGTAGACGTCAGGATACACGCTATTAACTTTAGCAGCGCTGAGGGCAGGGGCTACCAAGATGATACGGACATCAACCTGGGAAGAAACACTCACGGCAGCTCTGGCTATTTCTAGGGAGCCCTCTCCAAAGGCGTTTTTATAGGCTTTCATATTCACTGCGAGGATAGGTTTCAGAGCAGATCACCAAGGGAATTAACGTCACGCCTCCTAAGTAATATTCCCTTAGAACCTAGTAATCTGGTGGAAAAAGAGTGTTTAGACCGGCTCTAAAAATTGTATAGCTACACACTGCGAGTCCCTTGGATCTAGGTAAATTAGGGTAGACTCTATCTCTCCCTCTCGCCCTTCTCGTCTAGCTTTCGCCTCAACTCCTCCAACTCTCTCTTAAGGGATCTGAGCTCGTAGCTCAGGTCCTCCTGCCTGGGCTCCGCTCCCCCTCTAGGTGCGGAGAGGTTCCTCACGAACACGATTATAGCATATATTATAGCTACTATTATGACTATCCACAAGAGCATCCATATGAGGCCGAAGAATCCTCCCATGAACCCACCAAACCCCATCATACACGGACACCACTCACTACCATTCTGACCATTAACGGCCCCGTCTAGGAGGGCCGCATTGAGAATAAAAGCCTCGTACATCTCTAAAGCCCCGTATAGATTATACTATGCATAATCTGGCTTAATTAGCAGGACTCACATAATGTGAACATCACCCGAAGACCCAGGCCTTTGGCGAGCTGGTAAGTAACGCGTTATAAAATAACCCGCTCGTAAAAACACTGGCTCGAACTATAAGTGTTAAGGGCTTAATCTGAGTATCACCTGGTAACGGGCTCCCAGTCTAACCCCAGCTCTGACGCATATCTCCAGGCCTCCTCAATCTCCTCCCTACTCGGCCTTCTAGCTATCTCTGGCCACTTATGCGGCATTCTAACCACTAGGTTATCTGGGTGGTACTGGTCCATCACGTTCACCAAGACCCCATCTCCAAGATTCTCGGCGATCCAGCGGAGCACTGGTTTGGTGCAGCACTCCAGGTGGCCTGGCATGACAAGGTGTCTTACGATCATGTCTCCGTGCTCGGCGGCTATCCTTATGTTCCTTGTGGTAGCCTCCCAGTATCTAGGTACTGCTGCGAGTCTCATAGAGCACTTGTCATTCCCGAACTTCAGGTCTGGTAGCCATATGTCAATCAAGTCCACCAGTATCTCGAGCGCCTCTAGCGTCATATACATGTTGCTGTTCCAGAGCTGGGGCTTAGAGTGGCTAGCGTATTTCATGCTCTCGACAATATAGTGTAGGCTGGGGACTGGGTCGCCGCCTACATGGTTTATGTTTCTAGCGCCCTCCAGCGCCAGGGAGTCCTGTATCTCCGCCAGCATCTTTGGTGTTACCTTCATCGCCTGCGACGCCTTCCACTGGCTTACGTCCCAGTTCTGGCAGAAGACGCAGGTATAGTTGCATCCGCCGTAGAATATTGTCCCGCTAGGGACTAAAGGCGCCTCCTCCCCGAGGTGGAGGAACGCGCTGTGTATATAGACATCCCAAGCCAGCCTGCAAGCACCCCTCCTTCCCTTAGCCCTCTCAACCCCGCACCTCCTCTCACAAAGCACGCATGGGCTGGTCAACCGCTTGACAAGCTCTATCTTCAGGTCGAGGAGGCTTGGCTTAGCGTCGGTGAGAGGGTCCTCCCAGACTTCCCCCTCCCTCAAGCGTCGAAATTCCCTCCTAAACTCCAGCGATACCCTATTGTGGAGCCTCCATAACTCGTCTATAGATACGCTCTCGAGGTCCTCAGCCCGGTCCAGGCCGGCCTCGAAGGCGCGAACGATCCTAAACTTTGGTGGAGCCTCGCCCCTCATGACCCTGAGATACCAGCCGAGCTTCTCCTCTAGCTGGGGATACCTTCTCCATACGTAAATTGCGTCTGGCCTGACAACATACCACTCGCTGGAAGCCCAAACAGGCATGGCCCACCCCATATTTATATTTTTGATTCGCGTATGCTAAAGCCTAAACATGCCAAACTCAATATAGGTTGGGCCTGCTGGTGAGGAGGGCGTTGACTAGAGACCATGTGCTGCTGGGCGGGATGACTTTAGAGCCCCTCTGAGGCAGGCCCTACATACATTGGTAGGGGTGTGGTCGGGCTGGCAGGGGTCGTTGTTAGGAGGCTAGTAAGGCCAGAGGAGCTAGAGGAGGCTGTTGAGGTGCATGCTAGGGCGTGGGGTAGCAGGGACTATAGAGAGGTGGTCGCCCCCCACATACTGAGGGCGTTGTCCGAGCACGGAGGCCTCGTACTAGGCGCGTTCGTCGAGGGTAAGATGGTAGGAGCAAGCTACGGATGGGTAGTGTGCGGAGAGAGGAATAGATACTTCTATAGCCATGCTACAGGCGTAGAGGAGGGGCACAAGTACAAGGGTGTGGGATTCGCCCTCAAGCTCAAGCAAAGAGAAGAGGTCCTAGCCATGGGTATAAGGCTAGTGAAGTGGACCTTCGACCCCCTTCAGAGCCTCAACACTAGGTTCAATCTTGGAAAGCTGGGAGCCGTGTACAGGGAGTACCACGTGAACTACTACGGTGAGATGACGGACGAGATCAACAGGGGTTTGGGGAGCGATAGAGTGAAGGCGGAGTGGTGGCTGGACTCGCGTCTAGTCGACCTGAAGGTGAGGGGGAAGCTGCGGCCGCCGCCTGCTGAGGTCCTGGTAAGGGAGTATGGCGGTGAGATTGCTCTAGCCCATGGTGGGGAGGGCGAGAAGCCTGGCTCGGCTAGGGTGGCCGTGGATTCTGATATAGCGTTGGTGGCTCTCCCCAGAGATATAGTTAGGGTGAGGAGGGAGGTGGGTATTGGAGCGGCGGCAGAGTGGAGGAGGGCGACGAGGACTGTGATAACTAGACTCCTCTCCAGGGGTTTCGTTGGCGTCGACTATACTAGGGATAGCGTGGGTAGGGGCTATGTAGTCTTGGTGAAGAGGAGACTGGATGACATACTGGATGCAAGGCTTCCATGGGCTGGCTAGATCGGCTTGACTGGCTGTTCTGCGCCGCACGCCTCACACTTGAGAATGTAGGTCCTGCCAGTAGTTCGGATTAGCTTTGTGTCTATGCTGTTGCATGTGGGGCAGCGGACGTATTGTTTTAGGAATAGCTGTAGGAACTGGTTAACAACCTTCCTAGACACTTTAACATTTAGTATGAGCTGGCCGCTGTCGGCCTCGTAGCTGGCAGCTGTGGCGAGCTCTCTCTGTAGATATCTGGCGACTAGCTTGGGATCCCTCTTGAGAGCGTTAGAAATATCTCTGAAGTTTCTGATGACGGTTTGGGAGCCTATCCGTATTATCTGGGGCTCCGGTATCTTATACTCCGCAGTGCCGCTCTTCGGCGGGACCTTCTTGTATAGCTTCTCGAGAAGGTACTCATAGTCCATCAACAGCTTGGCCTCCTCGTCGACAGCCCTCTGCAACCTTGACACCACCCTCAACGTTATATCCCCCATCGAGGCCTTATAATACGGGAATCCATTTCCAAACCCCCTGCAAACTACGTTATTGAGAGGGAGCAGGGTGAGGGCGTCTATGCGGGAAGGCTGCGGAGGTAATAGTAAGGCCGCCATTAAGAGCACAGCTAATGGAGGTCATAAGAGAAGGTACTACCTCGAGATATACGGCTGTAGCCTCTCGGAGTTCGACGCGCTAGTTATGGCTGAGATGCTGGAGTCCGAAGGCTATGCAAGGACTGAGAGGGCTGAGGAGGCAGATCTGATAGTCATCAACACTTGTGCTGTAAGGCTCGACACGGAGCAGAGGATAGCTGAGAGGATCGAGGAACTCAGGCTGAAGCTTCCCGGGAAGAAAATGGTAGTTGCTGGCTGTCTGGTCAAAGCAAGGCCCGGCCTCGTATCGAGGCTGGCTCCCGACGCGAGCCTCCTAGCCCCTCAAGCTGTTGATAGGGTTGTTGATGCAGTTAGAGAGTTGGAGGCTGGAGGCAGGCTCGTTATCCTAGATGCACGGCGGGACACAAGCTACATGCCACCGCCTCCAGTCGTGGACGCGGCTGTAACCATAATGGTTCAGGAGGGCTGCCTAGGGGACTGTAGCTTCTGCATTACAAAGGTGGCTAGGAGGCAGGTGAAGAGTTTTCCACCCAGGCTTGTAGTGGAGAAGGTCGAGGATGCCATAAAGAGGGGGGCTAGGGAGATCAGGCTAACTGGTACCGATGTAGCAGTATACGGTGTGGATCTTCCGGGCAGGCCTACTATTGCGGACTTAGTTGCTATGATATTGGACAAGGTCGAGGGCGACTACAGGATACGTGTGGGCATGATGACTCCTGACCAGACAATAGACTTCCTCGACAGCCTCCTGGACGTATACAGGGATGAGAGGGTCTACAAGTACTTCCACCTACCAGTCCAGAGCGGGGATGACGAGGTCCTCAAGATCATGAAGAGAAACTACACAGTAGCCGAGTTCAAGGCTATGCATAGGAAGATCAAGGCCGTGTATCCTGAGGCGATGATAGCGACGGACATAATAGTTGGTCACCCGGGAGAGAGTTGGGAGGCCTTCTGGAATACTGTCAAGCTAGTGAAGGAGCTAAAGTTTGAGAAAGTTCATCTAGCCCAGTACAGCCTTAGACCCCATACAGCCGCTGCCTCGATGCCACAGATCCCGGATCCTGTGAAGAAGGAGAGGAGCAAGATTATGACGAGGGTGGTGGCCGAGGTTGGAGAAGAGATTAACGAGAAGTATCTAGGGAAGGTTGTTGACGCCTTGGTTGTTGAGAGGTCCTGGAGGGAGGGGAGCATGACAGCTAGGCTAGACAACTATACACCCCTAGTGCTTCCACTGGATCCCGACGCTATAGGCAGGCGGGTTAGGGCTAGGGTGGAGGACTATACGTTCTTCGACCTAAGGTCCAAAACCTATACAGTAGTGTGAGATTAGTGCATGTCTGCTCCATATACTGGGTGAACGCATAATATAGTAATATTTCGCTAGAACAATAACTACAATGAGTTGGAAGTAGGCTTTCGAAGGCTTGTAGGTGGGGGCCAGTGACTCAGGATATCACTAGTGGCGATGTTATAACGGCTGTCGTACTCCAGGCTGGCGGAGGGGCGGTGCTTGGGTTCGCCGCAGGCTACGCGGTCAAGAAGGCTGTAAAGGTTCTCCTCATTGTCCTCGGAGCATTCATGATGGGCCTCTTAGGCCTGTCATACTATGGAATAATTACTGTGAATTGGGGGAAGCTAGCCCTGTATATTGAGAGGGCGATCTCGGGGAGCCAGGCTGCAGCCGCTAGCCTCAAGTCCTACGTTCTAGCCTCAGTCCCCTTTGCAGGCAGCTTCATGCTGGGCTTCGCGCTAGGCTTCAAGTATGGCTAGCGCCACGACTCGTAGTAGGCGGGCGGCCGCCCCTCAATTACCCCCCTATATAGCGCTAGGTGCTGGCTTGCTATGAGCGGCCATTGGGTGGAGGCTGCGTAGGAGTAGAGGCTAGCGCTGGCTGACGCCGCGATCTCATAATTCCTAGTCACCCACTCTACCTTCTTGGCGAGGAGCTCCGGGCTCCTGGGAGGAACTGTAAGGATGTTTGCATACTCATATAGCTCTACTAGTCGCGGCACTCTCGTTCCAACAACGGGTTTGAGGCTACCCATACTTAGGTGGAGTACCCCGCTGACGGAGTACTTGCCTGGCCTATCCTTGTACGGTAACACTATAGCGTCGGACATAGCAGCTAGCATCAATATCTCCTCAGTAGAGAGATACCTCTCCAGCACAGTCACCCGCCCTCCCAGCGCTGGGATCTCCTCTATTGAGACCCCCATTGGCTCTCCAGCTACAACAAGCCTCATCCTCGAGTTTGTTAGAGCGATAGCGCTCATCAGGACGTCAAGACCTTTATCGGGCCTCAGAAACCCGGGAGTGACTATCATAAACTCGTCGTCCTCTACCGATATCCCCAGCTTGTCCGCCAGACTTCCCCTAGGATAGCCTAGGTAGGGGTTCACGAGGGTTCCGTGGGGTATCTTCACGATAACATTTGGGTTCACTCCCTGGGCCTGGAGCTCGAACTCCATAAGGACGCTGTGCGCTATCGCTGCATCGAAGCTGCTGGCTGTATGCTGCACTTCAAGCTGGCGTGAGGACCTCACTCCAAGCTTGTGGAGGACTGTGTGGAAGGTGACTACGATAGCCGAAGCGAGACCCCTCTTCCTCGCCTCTATCAGGGCTTCCATTATAGCGGGAGTGTGCCCGTAGATACCGTACTCGTGCTGCAAGTGCACAATGTCAGCACCGCCAACGGCCTCTAGCTGCTCCACAAGACCTTGATAGTCGTCCGCACCCCTCTGATAGGAGGGGATGATCTCGACACCGATCGATTCATCATAGTATTTATCCCACCCAGCCTCACCAGTCGAGAACACTTGTATCGAGGCCGAGGGCATCACAGTCTTGATGCCAGACGAAAGCATTCTCGTGTACTCTCCGACACCGCAGTGAACCGGGGGGTATCTGGACACGAATGCTATCTTAAGCCCCAAGACGCCATCAAGACCTCCAGCCCTCTAGGAACCACCAGATCCAAAGTATGACCCGTTATGCTTCTAAAGCTATTCTAGCCTCCGAAGATATAGAGGGATAAGCTGGGTGTTAAGCCTGATTTGGGGTTAGTAAACAAGCTTAGAGGCATCTATGAGGAGAGGATGGCGCCAACAATAGCACGCCTCCTAACTAACTTATCACCCAACCCAAACGTTTACACGGTGGGAGGGTTCCTCCTAGCCGTCGCCGCTCTAGTATCAGCAATAGCCGGGCTCCCAGCCCTAGCTATAGTGCTAGTTGCCTTCTCCATGGCTATGGATGCGGTAGATGGAGTGATAGCGAGGCACACAGGCAGGAGTACACCGCGAGGAGCGTTTCTAGACTCCTCACTAGATAGGCTTTCAGACGTAGCATACCATGTCATAATTCTAATATTGGGTGTCAACCCACTCATAGTACTCCTTATGCTGGGGGGGTCGATGGCTGTGCCCTATCTTAGAGCCAAAGGAGAGTCATTAGGGCTCAAATTATCGGGAGTTGGTCTCATGGAGAGGGCTGATAGATCAATAGCGCTCATCTTAATAATGATGGTATCCCTAACAATCCCCCAATATATGAATGCGCTATCTGCAGCTGTTGCAGCTCTCATATGGCTAACTGTTATAGAGAGATTTGCTAGAATATACCGGTTTTTAGGGTAACCAATATATAGAAATAGAATTATGCATTGATTTCAGTTAGAGGGAGGTAAAAGAAAATTTACGTTGCATATTTATACCTATGTCGACGTTGGAGAAAGAGTTTAATAGATTGTGAGTATCCTAACAAATTGATAAAAGGTTAAAAGTGATGTAATTAAATATAGAATATTGTGATTTTTATAATGAAACGTGAATTCAAAACATCAAAGGTTATGATAACAGTAGTTTTGGTGGGTCTAGCTGTAGTTTTTGCTTATTCTGTGACAGCTTTTAGTACAATAGATGAACGCTTAGGTATAATAATAGATAGATGGCTATTTAGAGAAAATGTTGCATTGGTGTTATTAAAAGTTGTCTCTCCCGACGTAGACGCTGATAATTGTTTTCTCGCAGTTCATAGGTTTCCTTCTATGTTCCTCCCAACTGAGAGAGGTTTGACTGAGAGGATGTTTGTAGGATTTGTGAAACCAGGCGATACCGTAGAAGTTAGGATTGAAATACCAGCTATACCAGTTAAGCTCGAGACTGATGAGGAAGGCTATTATAAGATAAGCTATTACGAGCCTCAAGAAGTATTCGTTGTGTCTGCCTGTGTTAATAATGGAAATCTGGTCTATAAAGCTGGTAGAACTGTTGAGATATTCCCTAAAAGCCTTGTCCACAAGGAATTCATCGATATCAGAAAATTATACGATAAAGCTGATTATTATGGTGAGGCAGCAAAATCATCAAAGCTTGTGGAAGGTATTTCGTCTCTTAATTCAAAATGTGAGATCAGCCTAACAGATGGAAGAGGAGTTTGTGTAACTTTAGTAGGCGGACCTTATTTATATAGCATAAGAGGTCTTGAGGTGACATATGGAATTCGAAATTACCCTACTAAGACATTGTTATACATGGAGTCCTTCTTCGATATAACATCATGTAATAACTATGATTGTAGCAATGTTAATCCTGAATGGATGTATGCAGGTAAGAAGGGCACTCCGTCGTATATTGAAGCTGAAATTACACCATGGCTCAGCGGCGATAGAAAGGTAAGAATTTACTTCATGGTGAAATACATATACGAGACATATACTATAGAGGACTCCCATAATGGTTTTCGGTTTAAGTATTGGATACTTTATCCTTCTCATATAGGAGGTATCGAAAGGGCCGACAACTTGGGAGAGTCAAAAGATTATGGTATAGTGAACTATGAACTTCTATCACCACCAGAATACGCTTTCATAGCAAAAGGCGATATTGAAATAATATTCGGCGTCGATACTAAAGTGGGTGATGATATAATATCGACAAGCAACGTATTGTTTGTATCTCCCGAGGGGTGGGAATATCTCCTAGCGGTACATTTATATGCATCTATCAGACAGGACAATCAATATACAACACCATATGTTTCAATAAGAGATGTTAGCGGCAGAGGGCATCCTTGGTATTACTGGTGGTTCAAAGATGATAACCCTGCATTCTTGGAGGTCCTAATTTCCCCGGCCAGTGGATTTAGCCCCTGAAGGACACGATACAGCAAGCTCCTAGAAATAGAAATCCAATCCTACATTCCGCTGTGTTTTCTTTTGTTCTTTTCCTCTTCTCGAAGGTTTTTTGGATGATTTACCTTCAACTTTGGATTTCTCTTGCGCCCTGGCTTTCTTTAGTAGTGCTATGGCTCTTACTATTTCGTGCTTTTGTGGACCCGCGAGGTATTCAATCATTTTTTCGTCGAGCCCGTAGGCTAGGGCAATTTGTGCAGGCTTTGTGGGGTCTTTGGCGTTCTTGAATATGGCTGAGAGTATGGGGAGCACTTCGTTTTTCACGGTCGACTTGCTCGTCAGTACTCTCTTCGCTAGTATCTCCGCCAGCTTTTCTCTGACCTCTCTCTTTGCTCTTAGCTGTGCTAGAAGGCGTATCTTCTCGGGGTATGAGTACCTAGCCTTAAGAACCTCTCCCTCCTGCCTTGCGTATGCGACTCCTGCACCCATGAGGTCGAATACGTAGGATAGGAGCTCCCACCTCCCCCCGAATTTCGCCCTGTTGAGGAACGTGGTTGCTCTGGCTAGGGCGTCCCAGGCTCTAAACACGTCGCCTGGCTCTCCGTACTTTCGTGGGAGGTTGTCGTTGATCCATGCTAGTAGCTCCTCGTAGTCCTTCTCGCTCTGGGATACGGCCTTCCTGGCGATCCAGGCGTATCTGGGCTTGTAGAAGACTTGGTTGAGAGTCCTCCATATGTCGACGCTCTTCTCCCTACCCCTCACAACCTCTCTAACGATGGATATGGTCACCCGGCCGTACCCCTGGGCTACCGCTTGGAGATCGTTTATGGCGGCCCTCACATCGCCTTCAGAACGCTCTGCTATGTATCTTAGGGCCTCTCTCTCGCACTCGAGCTTCTCAGCGTCGCATATCCTCTGAAGTAGTGAGACGAGCTGGGTTAGGGTGAGCGGTTTGAACTCGACCATTATAGAGACGTCTCTCAGAGGTCTTAGGAAGTCCTTCCAGGGGTCGTTGGCCGTCATTATTATGGGGTTGTCTGTTGTCTTAATGATGGATACTAGTGCCTCTATGCCTCCGGCGTCCTCCCGTGGGTTGATCCCGTCCACCTCGTCGAGCAGAATTAGGACCCCCTTCTTGAACATGCTCCTCTTCCTTGCGGCGGCTCCCACGATCCTCTCGATATCACTTCTCCTCCTATAGTCGCTGGCGTTTAGCTCTACTACTTCTAGGCTGAACTCGCCTGCAATCGCCTCTACGAGACTCGTTTTGCCGACGCCAGGGGGACCGTGTAGGAGTGCAGCCCTCTTTTCGGGCTTTCTGCCCGCCAGCCAAGACTTGATCCAGGGGACTAGGATCTTCTTGGCCTGGTCTTGGTTTACAACCTCATCTATCCTCCTGGGCCTATACTTGATGACCCAGGGAACTAGGCTGGACCGGGTTCTTATGGGCGGCAATCCCCTTATACCCCCAACCGTTTCGACATCATCGCCAGCCATGCTAGGAATGCTGAGAGCTGGATGTCGTCGTCGCTGCCCTCTACAAGCCTGAAGTGGACTTCTCCAAGGTAGTCTGCGGCGAGTACTCTCATCTCCTCTGGCATTTTGACGTCGCTGCTGAACAGCTCCCTGTGTAGCTGTCTCGCGACGTCTTCTCCGCTCATACCATACTCGATCATGATCTTCCTGAGCATGCTCCTAGCAGTAGTGAAGTCTCCGCTAATGGCTGCGTTTAGCATGTCCCTCACCTCCTTGGGCTTGGCCATCCCCACGACCCTGTAAACCTGGTCAACGGTCACCCTCCCAATGTAGCTCGCGGCTTGGAGTACGTTGATGGCCTTCCGCATATCGCCCTCGCTTATCTCGTATATAGCGTCTAGAGCTCCCTCGTCGTAGTCCACACCCTCGTTCTCCAGAATGAATCTAAGCCTCTCGACGACATCCTCCTTCCTCAATGGCTGGAAGCGGAAGAAGGCGCACCTGCTCTGTATAGGGTCTATGATCTTGCTGGGATAGTTGGCTATTAGTATGAACCTTGTAACGCTACTGTAGAGCTCCATAAGCCTCCTGAGCGCCTGCTGGGCGTCGCTAGTCATGTTGTCAGCCTCATCGAGTAGCACAATCTTGAAGGGAATATCTCCCGGTGTGCGGCTTCGGGCGAACTCTTTTACTTTCTCCCTTATAACGTTGATTCCCCTCTCGTCGGAGGCGTTGAGCTCGAGCATGAACTGCCTGTATCCCTCGCCGAAAAGATCGTGGGCTAGTGCGTGGGCAGCGGTAGTTTTACCAGTACCTGGCGGGCCTGCGAATAGGAGGTGAGGCATGTTTCTCTCCTTGACGAAGACTTTAAGCCTCTCTACAACCTCCTTCTGATTCACGATGTCGTCGAGGCTTTTGGGCCTATACTTCTCGACCCACAGTAGCTCGAGTGCGCTGGACAATCAGGGATACACCCCAAGATAACCTTTTGATTCACGTTCCAATAAATAGTGGCAGTCACCCCACCACTAGACTATGAGGTGTTGGCCACTTGATAGTGGAGAGGGGAAGCCTCACTATAAAGACTACAAGGAGGTTTGAAGTGATTGACGTTACACAAGATGTAGGAAGCTGGGTGGAATCACTAGGCGTGGGGGACGGGTTACTCCTAGCATACGTGCCCCACACCACTGCTGCCATCGTGGTGAACGAGGGGGAGCCCCGCCTCATGGAGGACATCATACAGTTTCTCCGAGACCTGACGAAGCCAGGAGCTCAATGGAAGCATAATATGATAGATGTAAACGCCCACGCCCACCTAGGGAACATAATACTCGGTGACAGCAGAGTCATACCAGTCACGGGCGGCAAGCTATCCCTCGGGACGTGGCAGAGACTCCTCTTTATCGAAATGGACGGGCCCAGGGAGAGAACGCTACAACTCGTCTTCATAGGTCAGTGAAGCTTAGGGCTGGAGAGGATGGGGGGCACTCTTATAATTATGATAAGGCCCCCAAGAGACAGTGGGTGGCGTAACTGGGAGTATCCGATAATGGAGGCGAGAATAATATAACCGCAAAGCTAGAGAGAGTTGTCGACGACATTAGCAGACTTATCGGGAGAAGGCTGGTTGGGGTAGCTGTTAGTCTTTATACACTAGAGCTCGTCTTCGAAGACTGTGGAGTAGTAGCCTTCAACCCTTCATCCAACACCATTCTGGAGACTGGTAGCCTCGGGCCGGAGGAGTGCAGATGTCTTAAGAAGTGCATATCAGAGCATGGTATAGGCAATGAGGAAGTACAGAGATGCATGGACTCCTGCCTAGAACAGGTTTTCAAAGATAGGGAAAAGTAGGAAGAGTTTACTAGAGGGGGCTGCCGCTGGTTTTTAGAGCACCTATACCTTCGAGCAGCTTAACCAGGCTGTAGTACGCTCTGATCCTCGGCATGTTAGTTGAGCCGGGAGGGCCAGGCTTCTTCATGAAGAACGCGTTAACCTCGTACACTGTACCCTTGTAACCCCTTTCAAGCAGACTGTAGCCTATCCTCGCTAAGTCCACTAGCAATCCAGCCAGTGCTGGGCTGTCGTTTATTCTCATGTTAACGACGAGCTCGTCCTCTAGCCCGTTGAACGTCTTCCAAGCGATGTGCATTGAGACAAACTTCTTGTCTCCAAGGGGCTCGAGGTATCCTGTCGGCTTGATATAGTGTGGTGCCTCATAGCCGAGTATGTCTCGGACTATGCTGCTCTTAGTGTACTCCTTCATCCTATTCTTCTCAGGAAGGGTTAGCGCTAGGAAGTCTAGGTTGCCACCTATATTGAACTGGGCTATGGACAATACCCTCCTATTCCTCTCTGCCAAGTGCTCTAGGAGGTCTGCGGTGAGGGGTGTGGCTCCTGTAGCACCGTCGTCCCCAAGGATTAGGCTATTCTGCTCTTCAAACATCCTCACCAAGACGCCGTCATTAGCTAGGGGAGCTGGAATCCCATTTATGAATGCGATCCTCCTCGCCTCCCTCTCAGCGTATCTTAGAGCAGCTAGTGCGTAGGCTTGGCTAGCGCTTACCCTTCCCTCACCAACTCTCCTATTAATCTCTTCAACGCTCTGGAAGGGGGCCGCCTCCTCTGTCGTTATTATATCTATTATGACGTCGGGCCTGAGCTCCGAGAGCCTGTCAGCCACCCTCTCTATAGCCTCCTCCATGCCCAGCTCGTCGTCGAGACCCCAAGCCCCCTTAATCAAACCCCTAACACTACCAGCGTGTATTCCCCTCTCGACCCTAATCTTCGTTAGGCTCTCCGGGATAGGTAGGCCTCCGCTTACGGCCTCTTTGGAAACCTCATATAGTGTCCTGCCAACCTTGGAGGGATCTACGTCAAAGCTGCCCACGATCTCTAGACTCTCTATGGGTATTTCGAAGTCGAGCTTAGCTAGAGGAACTCCTATAGGCTCGAGCTCTCCCATCTTTATTCTCTCAATCCCTATTGCGAGGTGCGCAGCCACGAGGCCCTGCCCGAGAACCACTATCCTTACCACAACCACTCACCCCACGGATATTTCCGGATTGGATTTAAGACGGGCTGAGAGCCGAGGTCGCAGGAGGCCCGTAAAAATTAAATCAGCCTTGTAAAAATAATGGCTCGGTGGAGGATTTAAGCATTATCAACTCAAAAACCCGGCGCCCATATCTTGGGGACTTGGTTAGGCAGTGCGCTCCGAAGAAAGAAGCCTGTATATGCTCGAGGATTTCACCGCAACATAGGAATGGGACAGAGCAGCGACTACAACTAGAGCTTCTAAAGGCCTTCCAACCAACGTTAGCAATGCAAGAATAAATAGCCTTACATCACGGGAGCCCAAGGAGTCCAGCGGGCCGACGAGTGCCGGATGGATTCCTAGGTCTTTCTCTCCTCTGGAGTGGAGATAGCTAACTAGTAGGTCTCCAGAGAGAGCTGAAACCACAGCTAAAGCCACTAGTGTGGGGTCTACACCCTTTGAAGCTAGGTGAAATCCCATCGAGCCGTAGATGATTACATCAGCGTACCTGTCGAGCATAGTGTCAAGAAAGCCCCCAGCTTTCGACGCAATTCCCCGCCGCCTAGCTAGGATGCCGTCAACACCGTCAAGTATAGAGCTGGTCTGGATGAGGACTGCACCTAGTTTGAGCCATCCAAATGCTATAAGTGCCGAGGCAGACAGGGCGGTGAGGAAGGCCGCGAAGCTCATCTGGTTGGGTGTGAGCGGCAGGTTAAGCTTTATAATGAGGTCTACAATGAGGGAGGCAACACGCCGATTAAGGATCCTCGATACCGGCCCGTCGACAGGCTTAGAATCCCCACTCACTCCTCACAGCCTCCAAGACTTCCCTTCTAGACCCTGATAGGACCTCATCTAGGTCCTCGCCCGAGTCAACATCAGTCCAGTATCCCGAGATAACCTCAGCCGGGCGGAGCTCGAGACCGCGAGTAGAGGCGCATGTTATCAAATCAGCTAGGCCCACCTCTGGAGCGGTGTAGAGACACCATCTATAGATGCGTGATTCCAATGGGAGAAAGTGGAGCCCTATATCCACGCAGCAATAGTCCTCAAGCTTCTTACCTAAATATGCTACTCCACCGTTAAACCTAACCTTGGTGGCCTCCCTAACGTCCACGTATTTCGGCTTGGGATCGACCCCGAGAGATCCGCAGCCTCTCGCTATGACGGAGTGGACTATGGACGGCGTGTACAAGTGGTCTGCCATGGAGACTAGGACGCAGCTACCACTAGACAGGGATAGAGAGTCTATTGCGTCGACTAGCGTGGCTCCATTGCCCAAGTAGAACTTATAGGAGTAGGAGAGCTTCAATCCAGCTAGCCTGTGACAGTAGCGTAGAGAGGATTCGACCTCTCCATGGTTGTAGTGTGAAGCCACAATGATGAGGCGTTCCACGCCAGCCATAGCCATACTGGTTATAGGATAGCAAACCAGGGGAATGCCGGCAATGCTGGCCGCGACCTTTGTGAAGCCCAGGCTCCGTTTAAACCTCTTTGAGAATCCCGCTGCAAGCACTACGCCAGTAACATCACCCAACCTGTCTGACCCTCCGATACATGGGGCTACTCAAGGGTTTCTAGGCTTAGGCCCGTGTTTCTCGGCTCGGAGATAATGATATCGCCTCTATATCCTAGCTCTCTTAGAATTCCTCTTAGTAGAGATGCGTCTGATCTAGCCTTCTCGGAATCCGTTATGGTGTAGAGTGTGGGCCCCCAGCTCGATTGCGCCAAATATATCCCGCTCCTGGAGGCCTCATCAACTATTCTAGCCGCATCAACCCTGTATACTCCTCCCTGGCTGCTAGCAAAGTACATTCCTGTACCTATTTGCACCTCTCTCAAACCTACCAATGCCAGCTCCAAGTCGCCTCTAACCACGCCTAGCGCTAGCTTGAGGGTACCGCGAGCCATCATACTCTCGTGTTTAGGTGAGGGACTGCGAAGTCTCTTCATAAGTATAGATTCCTCTTCTTCACTCAGCCCTCGATCCAGCTCCGGTATTACTATTAGTAGCCTCCAGGAGCTGGGAATGGGTGACAGCGTTATTGCAGATGGTTCCCCACCACTACCTGCGTCTACGACGAACCCACCGTGCTTAGCGAGAAGCGTTCCCACCCACGAGAATCTTCCCCTTCCCATCATCACCGCGGCTCGAAATAAATCCAAATTTTCCCCGACCACCCTAGAGAGGGCATATGCAAGAGCCAGAGATACTTGTGTAGTAGAGCCTAGGCCGGAGTGCCTTGGAGGAGCCTCCACCACCTGAGCGCAGCCTCCCTCGAATCCAAGCTTCGAGACAAGTGTGGCGATGTCGGCCGGCGCCCTAATCTCATGCTCACTGCACTCCCAAGCCTCGACAACTACCCTAGGACGCTGCGAGTAGAATCCGGAGCCGCCCCAGATACCGGAGGCCGGATCTATTGTGTGAAATCCGGCGTGCAGCCTAGAGCCGCCCTCTACTATAACCCTCAATAATGCCCACCTGCGCAGGTGGATTCCGGCCGGCTTAACCTTCAATATAACACTCGCGATTACCCTATTCTTTTGGATGGGTAGCCCGGTATTGGCCCTTACCGATAAGGTTTCTCTCTACGCCTCGACACCCGCTATCAGCTTTGAACCAGAGACTCTCCTCGGCGAGGCGATATCCGAGTTGCTCCCACTCCACAAACACAGAATACTTGTTGGAAGGGGTGCCCGCATTGAGGGGATTGTAGAGCCATTAGATGTTGCTGGGCTATATAGGGTCTATGGTAGGAGGGTGTGGTTTAAGAGGCTCTCCGAGGTAGCCAAGCCGAGGCCTCCACTCCTCAAGGAGTCTACCATTGTATGGGATGCAATCGCTATGATGGCTCGGGAAGGGTATACGACGCTACTTGTAGATATTGGCGGAGTCCTTGGGGTATTCACGGCGTGGGACGCCCTTCGGGCTGTAGAACCTGAGGAGGTTCTCGCTCCTATAGCGGGCTTGGTGGGCGGAACGCTGCCTATTGTCGGCCTCGAGGCTGGGCTTGATGACGTACTATATGTGATGGGGGAGAGAGGGGTTCAGACGGTGCTTGTGAGTGCTGGGCCCTATATCATAGGCTACGCTGATTCCATGGCGGCTTTAAAGGGGCTTGTAGAGGGAAAGGATCTATCCGGTGTTATGGAGCCTGTAGAGGTTTATGCTGGATGCGAAACCCCCATATCGGCTGCTATCTCAGCAATGGTGGAGACTTCGACCCGAGTAGTCGTAATTAATGCTGGATGGCAGCCGATACACCATATGGACGAGTCCATGATAATTGAGGCCCTAGCACGCCTAAAACCCGCAGGGTAAAGATTAGGTAGCTCATTCAGGCAAAACTCAGCACTACTGCCCCCACCATATCCAAAAGGCATCTACGACCACTCCTGGGTACTAGCCGTATGGTCTGTAGCTTGCCTCAAAGGACTCCCTATGACTGTATACATTTACCTCCTCCCCCCTTCCCACTAAGACCTCCTGCACAAACAACTCTAGGAAGGGCTTTACTACCCCTTCGACCAGGTGGCCAGAAAGTGTTTTCTCAGGGTTGACGCCTAGGACGGCGTGTAGGTGGACAGATGGGCCTTTGGAGGTCCTCACTATATTGCCGGATAGGCTAGCGACTTCTATCACAAACCCGGTGGGAGGCCTCACTTCCACAGTATAGTACGTCGCCTCCTCCGGCTTATAATAGGCTATAACAGCTCTGGAGAACCCTCCGATACCCGATACTATAGCAAGGCTTATATCCTGATCCTCTGCCAGCCTCGCAAGGGCTTCGTGGACCTTCTCGCCCTCCTCAACCTTAACCGAGAAAACCCTGCCCTGAGATCCAAGGGACCTTATGGTCATGACAGTTACCCTCTCATCCAAGGATTACATCGTGGGGCTTAACTTCCTTACCCCCGCTTGGAGATACTAGGGCTAGCCTGCCCTCCCAAGCCGTGGGTATGTCCACAGCCCCTGCATAGCCGAGGGCGGCTTTTAGACCCTCTGCTATCTCATAGAGGACCTTCACCACTGGCCCCTTGTAAGGTACTAGCCCCTCGACCCCCTCCTCAACCATTTTCGATCTAGTTGCGTACCTGTCAGAGGCATACCTCTTCTCCATAGCCCCTCTGCTCGCCATGCCCCTGTATGGCTTGTATACCTTGTCTCCCACCCTAATCTTGGGTGCAGCCGCCTCCTCCGTCCCCGCAAGCATTCTACCAGTCATCACACTCGAGGCTCCAGCGACCAGGGCTTTTGCAATGTCACCCGGGTTTCTCACGCCACCATCGGCAACAATAGGAACCCTTCCGTGAAGGCCGAGCTCTTCGAGGGCTGATCTAGCGTTGAGTACGGCTGTTAGTGTTGGTACTGCTGCTCCAGCAACCTCGCCAGTACTGCAGATGCTACCGCTCGATATACCTACCCTCACTCCACCAATCTCCTCTACCCTGGAGAGAGTGTCCAGAACCCCCTCCCTGGTGCCTAGATTTCCTGCTACAACATCTATGGAGACTTCTTTGACTAGCTTAGCTAGGGCTGAGAGGGCGTTGCTGTTGTGTAGGTGTGCCACGTCAACGACGAGAAAGTCCGCCCCAGCTTTCTCCAGGCTCTTAGCCCTTTCAACATCGAATGGGCTTATAGCAGCTCCTACAACAACTCTACCCTCCCCGTCTATAGTGGGCATGGGTCTGATTCTGGAGATGTAAAGGCTTGTGTATCGAGCTTTCTCGAGCCACAGGCCGGCGTCGGGTCTGTCGAGTACGAAGAAACCAAGGATCTCCCCTTTGCTAACCAGGATAGCGGCTCCAGCACCCACCTCTTCGAGCACAAATCTAGCGTTCCTCGCATCATACTCGACATCAATTTTGGGTATCTCGCTCCACGGGGAAGGACTGCTCGACTTTGCTAACCCGACCTGCTCAGCCTGGTCCTCCCGGGGCATGTTGCGGTGAATAACACCAACAGCGCCCAGCCTGGCTAGGCTAACCGCCATCCTCCACTCTGTAACAGTATCCATAGGGCTAGAGACTATGGGATTGTGTATGGCTATCGATTTCGACGCTTTGCCTGTAATGTCGACCTCCAAGGGTTCGAGACGGCTAAGGCCTGGTAGGATGACTACGTCATCGAAAGTTATAACCCTCTCCTCCACGCCTCTAGCCAAGCCCGACAACCTCCCGTTACCCTATCTAAGACTTGTTACTATACCTCGTATCTCCTGCCTACCTTGACTACCCTATCATGGTATACGATTATGCCTCTATCGGTGATCTCGAAGGGATGTCTCCTCATGCTGTGGCTCGTCCCCCTCATCTTCCAAACAATAAGGCTTCTAACCAGCTCTCCATTAACCTCATCCAGGTCAAGCCTTATGATGCCATCTGCCGCATGCTCAACTCCTGGGCCGCCGAATCCTCTCTCAGTGACCGAAACCTGGCTCACCAATATACTCGTTGTCCCTAAGCCAGAAAGGACTCTCTTCAGAAGCATCACAGTCCTCCGTGCTAGGGCAGGTTTAGCTAGGTATAAGGTCGACACGCTATCTATAGCGACCCTCTTAGCCCCGACATCCCTGATGGCCTCCTTAAGAGCGTCGACTAGGAGCCCCACGTCTTCGGGGTCGGTCACAACGTATCTCTCCTTTTTTGCAGCCTCTCCAATACCGCTTGTGAAGGCGTCTACTACAGCGAACATGCCCTGCCTCTCGTACTCCCTTACATCCCAGCCGAACTGAGACATGTTGATCCTGACCTGTACAGGGTGCTCCTCTAGAGCGACGAAAACCCCAGGCTCTCCCTGCCTCAGCCCATTCCACAGATATTGGTAAGAGAAAATAGATTTGCCCGTTCCGGGGCCCCCACTCAGGAGAACAACGTTACGCCTGGGGATTCCGCCATTTAGTATCTCGTCCATTCCGGGGATTCCAGTCTTCACTCTATCGACCATGCCATAAACACCTTCCTAATAATTAGTTTGTGCTTTGATTGGGATTATTAACATGATTACTAAGTGGGGGGAGTAGCTGAGAATAGGGTTCAAAGTATATCATGGTACTGGAATCTACGAGTCTCCGTCCTCCTTCTCCCGCCCTCCTTCTCCTCTCTCGACCCAGAGTCCGAGAGACCTTTGACGTAGAGGTACAAGCTCCTCTGCCACCCAGAGGTAGCAGTTTCCACCCTTACTGGCTTCCAGCCAGGTATAGGGAAGTCTAGGGTAACTATTCGGGCCCCCTCCTTCAACTCCCTCCCGAGCTTGGGCCGTAGGCTCTCATTTACACTCGTAAGTAGGTACATATATACTGCTGTGGCCTCACTAATGTCTACTTTGAAGAAGTCGTTGTTTACGAACTCTATAATCTCGGATACAGAGTTATCCTCAGCCTTTCTCCTAGCCTCCTTAATCAGGTCCTCCCTGGTCTCAACGCACACAGCCTTCTTGAGGGGATAGCGCTTCGCAGCCTCTATAACTACCCTCCCGTCCCCACAACCAAGATCGTAGAAGACGTCCCCCTCCTTAAGCTCGAGTAGCTCTAGGATCTTGGGTATTAGTTCGGGCCTCGTCGGGACGTAGGGTACTAGAGGATTGGAGCCTAGACTCAACGCGATCCACCCTAGGAATGCGAGGTCCTCTCCATAATTGCTCGTCATTCCAACTCATATTTACAGTAATATATTGGTCTGTGGCGTATAAATTTAGGATTGATACGTATGTAGGTCAGGAGTTCTATAATATATTGTCCACGCGTGACAAAATCTCCAATCCAGGAGGCTGTAGGGATATGGAGGGTATCCATGAAAAAAAGCCCATAACAACCGACAAGGCCCCAGCTCCCGTGGGACCCTATAGCCAGGGAATCATCGCTGGCTGCCTACTCTTCGTATCTGGGCAAATACCCCTATATCCCGACACAGGAAAACCCGTTATGGGCAACTTTAGGGCAGCCGCGCGTAGGGCGATGGAGAACTTGAAGGCGATCGTGGAGGCGTCGGGGGCAAGTATGGGTGATGTCGTCAAAGTTACAGTCTACATCAGAGACATAAAGAAGTTTCCGGAGTTTAACGAAGTATACAAAGAGTACTTCGACCCGCCCTATCCCGCGAGAGCCGTCGTTGAAGTCTCAAACCTGCCACTTAACGCCCCCCTTGAGGTTGAGGCGGTGGTATACATATGCGGGAGGACGAGGTAAGAGCGCTTGAGCTGGCGGAGGAGATTTACAGGAGGAGTAGCGAAGCCAGAAGGTTTATAGAGGGAAGAGCGCACTACACCCCAGTAGACAGGAGTTCAACCATATCATCTATAGCCGGGACAGACGTCTACCTGAAACTAGAGAACCTTCAGAAAACGGGGAGCTTCAAAGTAAGAGGCCCGCTTTACAAGATAGGCAAGCTAGCTAGGAACGGGATTAAAGGCGTTGTCGCAGCCTCCGCTGGGAACCATGCGCAGGGAGTAGCCTACGCCGCCGCCTCCTACGGTGTGAAGAGCGTCATAGTAATGCCTGAAACTGCTCCCGTCGCTAAGGTCAAAGCCACCAAGGCTTATGGAGCCGAAGTAGTCCTCTACGGAGAGGTTTTTGACGAGTCCCTAAGGAGGGCTCTAGAGATAGCGGAGGAGAGGGGTTTCGAGTTCATTCACCCATTCGACGATCTGGACATTATGGCGGGTAACGGGACTATCGTTTGGGAGGTCAGCGAGCAGGCCGGTAGGTTTGACACCATAATAGTCCCGGTTGGTGGTGGCGGACTGATCTCTGGTATAGTAAGCGTCGCTAGGAAGCTGATGCCGGGTGTTAGGGTGATCGGGGTGGAGAGTGAGGCAGCGCCCAAGTTCGTTGAGAGCCTCAAGGAGGGTAAGCCAGTCACTGTTGAGGCCAGCCACTCTCTTGCCGATGGCCTGATAGCAAAGTCTCCCGGGGAGCTGACATTCCAGATAGTGACCCACTTTGTGGATAAGGTTGTGACTGTGGACGAGCACGACGTGGCCCGGGCCATGTATCTTCTGCTAGAGAGGGGTAAGATCCTAGTCGAGGGTGCTGGGGCGGCTGGTGTAGCAGCTATCATAAGCCGGGAGGTGAAGCCTAGGGGTAGGACTCTGGTGGTAGTTAGCGGGGGTAACGCTGACCTCACCAGCATAGAGAAGGTAATACTAGTTGGTCTTGCTAGGGAGGGTAGGGTGGCTAGGATAACGGGGGTTGTGCCTGACAGGCCTGGGCAGTTGATGGGAGTACTCGACATTATAGCGAGGTTTAGGTGTAACGTTGTAGACATTATACATGACAGGTTGCACCCTAGAGTTAGCCCGGGGATGGCGAGAGTCACGATTATATTTGAAACTCCTGACAGGGAAACCGTGTTCAGGATTCTCGAGGAGCTGAGGTTTAGGGGCTATCCCTTCGTGGTAGATTAGCCGTGTATATATCGATAGAATTACACGCATTGACTCCTCCGGGGGGGTATTTACCTAGGAATAATGATACCAGCACCTAACATTTGGTGGCTGGGAGATGTTTAGGGTTGATGGCGGGTAGGCTACATAGGCTACTCCACGATGAGAGGAATGTTGACCTCCTTATGGAGCTCCAGTACAACTTCCAGCTAGGCCCAGATCCCATAGGTGATGCTGCTAGAGCCGCAGGGCTGAGCCCCGAGGCCGCGGTAGAGAGGCTTAGGAGTCTGGCTAAGTCTGGTATACTGAAGAGGATAGGATTTTATTACAACTACCGTGCACAGGGCAAGAAGGCGGCTCTCATAGCGTTCGCTGCCGGCGACAACTACAAGGTTCTGGCCGACATCTTCCGAGGGGACCCCGACGTTACACACAACTACCTCAGGGATCACCCTGAATACAACGTCTGGATAGTAATGAAGCGGCCTACTAGGGAGGAGCTTCTAAGGGATGCAGATGAGGCTGCGAAGAAGGCTGGGGTTGATAGGTGGATAGCCCTCTTCAGCAAGAAAACCTACAAGCTCAGCGTCAAGTACGACCTCATATCTGGTGTTTCGAGGAGCGGCAGGTATTGGAGGGTGGTTGAGAATCCTCCGCGAGCAGAGGAGCTGGGTGTGGACCCGAGGCTACCCAAGCTTGTTAGAGTACTTCATCTTAACCTTAATCCTTACAAGAGCGTAGCCGAGAGGCTAAGTATGAGTGTTGATGAGGTACTAGATGCAGTAAACCTTCTCCTCTCCAAAGGCGTGCTAATGGATCCGGGGGCTGCTCTAGACGGGCATAGGGCTGGGTTCCTAGAGAACTCTATGGTTGTGATGGAGCCAGGGGAGCTCGGGGAGGAGGGTACGTGTGCTAAGGCCGCCGAGCTTCCCTATAGTACCCATGTGGTGCTGAGGGAGAGCTATCCGCCGGGAGCGTGGAGGCACGTCTGCTACTTTATGGCTCATGCTGTGAATAGAGATCTGATAAACGAGATTGTGGATGAGGCTAAGGCGTACTGTAGGCCGCGGGATGTTATGGCTATATTCAGTCTTGAGGACCTGAAGCCAGGATATGTGAGGTGAGTTGGATAGGGCTTTCCCTTATGCAGGAGCCTGGTTTTTAGTACGTTACAGCGTCCTCAGGCCCTCCCTCCACGTGTTCTATAGGTGCTAGCGGAGCACCGAATGAAGGGACGGCCGTGCCCCACAGCTCTCTCTTGAGAAGCTCTCTTACCGCTATCCTGATAACCTCGCTCCTACTGCTGTATCTACCCGCCCTTACGAGCTCGTCTATTCCCTTCACATACATTTCGGGCATCTTGACCGTTATCAGCCGCATCCTATCCCATCACCGCCCTTGGTTTTACTAGTCGGGTTGATTTAGGGGATTTCCGGTTGTAGATACCTGGGTAATACTGGGGGTTTCGCCATGTAGTAGACGGGTTCTTCTGCAATACTGGCATGTGGCTGAGTTTACTTCCTGTGGATATAATATTTTTGCCTAGACCCTAACACCTTATATGCTGCACATTCAGGATAATAGCGAGTAATTACTTCAACTAAACACCACCCCGGCCAATACTGGGACAGTGGTGGTAGGTTGCAGAAAGTCATCCTAGCAGGGGTCGAGCACTCACGCTTATCCTTCGGGGTATACAGCCTAACAGGTATGTACGGTGAAGTAAGCGAGGCTGAGGCTATCAAGGTCCTCAGGGGCGCCTACAAGCTAGGTATTAACAGCTTCGATACTGCAGACGTCTACGGCAGGGGTAGGGGTGAGACCCTTCTCGTGAAGGCCCTCGGAACTATGGGGGATGTTAGAGTCGCGACCAAAGTTGGTTACGACTTCTACTCTGAAGGGCATCCGAAGAGGAGGTATGATCTAGACTATCTTTGGGAGGCCCTTCGGCGCAGCCTGAGGAGGCTCGGGAGGAGTAGCGTTGACATACTATACCTCCACAACCCACCCATCGAGGTCCTCAGGGGGAGAACAGCGTATGAGTTCCTAAAGAGGGCTAGGAGGGAGGGCCTAGCGCGTATGGCGGGTGTAGCCCTAGGCCCAGAGACGGATATAGCTGAGGAGGCGCTGGAGGCTCTTAACCACAGCGAGGTTGAGGTCCTGCAGTTCGTCTACAACATGCTGGAGCAGGAGCCCGGCTACACTATTGCGAGGTGGAGCCGTAAGCATGGGGTGAGCACTGTGGCTAGGGTCCCCCACGCTGGCGGGGTTCTCGACGAGAGCGTATCTCCAGAGGACGTGAAGAGTATATCAGACCACAGGAGCCTCAGGAGGGCTGGATGGTACGACTGGGCCTTCAGAACATACCTCAAGATGAAGGACGAGGTCCTCGACAGGCTCCCGGGAACGCCTGGACAGAAGGCGATCTCCTTCATATTCTCGAGCGCTCCCATAGACATCATAGTGGTAATCTCTAATGAGCTCTCTAGGCTGGAAGAGTACGTTGGTAGAGAGAGCTTCGAGATTATGCCTCCCAGCGCAGTAAGGCGGATAAGAGAGATTTATCTAGAAGAGGTTGAGAGTAGCCCAGAAGCTCCGTTGAAGAGCCTGAGGCTATCTGGGGTGGCTTAGATGGTTGGGAGAATAGTAATCGTATACCACGAGCCGGGCGATCCTAGAGGCGTTGACATGGTCGAAGCCCTAGCCTCTAGAATAGGACAGTCACTAGGGGTAGAGGCTATAGCTGTGCCTATGAAGAGGGTGGAGGAGGGGGAGCACGGGTTTAGGAAGGGAGACCTAGTAGTGAGCCTACTCCCGGCGAGGGGCGGCCATCTGTATACTGTTGTGGAGGCGGCTAGGGAGGTGGGAGCCCTTCACTTCGGCCCGATACCATACAACGTGATAGCCCAAGGCTTAGCTAGAAGGCTATCGGGCTGCTCCCGCGTCTCTCTAGTTTACTGGCCTGCCAAGCGGTTTGTCAAGGAGCAGAGGGAGGACCTCGAGGCGATATCTATGGAGCTGTCCAAGCTACTGGGTGCCGACGTCAGATTAGTCGAGATTGATAGGGTGGAGTGTTCCGAGTGCATGGCGGCGACCAGCCTCTTCCCGGGTAGAGTCTCCAAGGCGATATCTAAGTGTGGACCGGCCAAGTCAGTCGGCTACCTCTTTGAGGCTATTGAAGAGCTACTCCCGGCCTGGGTGGAGTCCCTCTACAAGTCTGCACAGCGAGTGGGCTGACCGGGCTATACCCTTCCTTGTTGGTTTGCGGGGTATGCAGGTGGGGAGCGGCGGGCACCTGCTGAGGACCTCCCTTCCCGTCTCCCTACCGATTGCAAGTATAGACTTGGCGTTGATGTCGCCCGAGCAGTAGGCCCTGGCTATCAAGCTGCTGGTAATTATGGCCACATCCGCGCTGATAGACCTTGCCTCTCTAACCATCTCGCTCCTAACTATGGGCCTATATAGGGCGACCTCTCTCACCTCTATCCCCTCGACTTGGGGCTTGGAGCTTGCGGCCTGGCTCCTGGCCAGCACTATGCACTTAGCACCGTCTTCTCGAGCCTGCTCGACCAGGTCCTGAACGCTGTAGTATCTACTCGGCATCCTGGGCTCCACACCCAGAAGGCTAGAGACGGCCTGGGCTGTTGTCGGGCCTACAGCGTAGACTATGACGTCCTCGAACAAATCCCTGCGGCTCGCCGCCACCTCTACCCCTCTCGGGCTAGTGAATCCAACCACGCCGCAGCTTCTAAGAGCTTCTTCGAGCCTCTCCTCCCAGCCGTCCACTGGCTCGAATCCTAGGATTGGTATCCATATGACCTCTCCTCCAAATAGTGAGCTTATCTCTAGCGCTAGGTCCTCGCTGGGTGTTAGCAGCAGAAGGCTACACTTCTCTCCCCGCAATATCCCTGGCCACCTCCAACGCCCTCCTCCAAGCCTCTCCTAGCAACCCTGAGGCGCACAGCCTCCTATACTCCACGTCTTGCCAGAGCGCCATGTGGATTCTCATCCTGATTGTGGGGTCTTGAATACTCTTCTTCATCCTCAGCTTGAGTCTCCCGTGAGTCTCGTAGAGGCAAGCTATTTCGGGGTCGTTCTTGAGGACCTCAATAACCCTCTCGAGAGCCCTTCTAGCCGCGAGACCCGAAACGCCCAGACTGGTGATGGCCACTATGAGACCCGACAAGTCTTCTGCGAAGGGGAATATCACGTTGCCTAGACGGCCCTCCGGCGCGGTGTTAACCAGCTTCCCCTTTCTGAGCGCCTCGCGGGCGAGGTCCTCGGCCTCACCGCTCCAGGGCACAGCTATGATTAGCATGCTAGCCCAATCCAGGTATTCCCGCGCCTTGTCTATACCTCCTTCTATCAACTCCACCCCATACAGCTTTTTCGCATTGTCTAGTTCAGGGCTGAACTCTAGCGACACGACTTTGACTTCAGCGCCCTTCTCGGCTAGCAGTATAGCCCTCCTCGAGCCTACACCTCCACCACCCACTACGAGGACCCTGAGCCCCTCGATCCTCAGAACAAGTGGATGGTAAAGCGTGGCATCAGCGCTCCCATCGTGCTCCCCGCGAGTAGCCATCTCACAGCTTCCTCCGAGATATTATGTTCTCGATTAGGCCAACATACTTCAGGCTACTGCCCGTAAGGACCAGGATTGCCCGCCGGGCCTCCAACTTCTCCTTCAAACTAAGAAAAGCCGCCAATGCAGCAGCGCTGCTGGGCTCCGCTAACAGTCCTTTGGCGTGAGCCTCCCGAAATCCGGCCACCGCGGCCTCATCACCCACCGCAACCACACCCCCGCCTGTCTCCAATACAGCCCTTGCCAGCTCCTCTAGCCTGGCTGGGTTTCGCAGTAGTAGTGCGTCAAGCAGGCTGGCTTGGTCTCCTCCTATGGAGGCTAGCTCTGGCACCCTCCCCTTCAGCGAGTAGGCGTTCTTGGACTGCACTGCTATCAGCCTATAACCCCCTACTCCAGCCTCCCTCAGGCCACGGTTTATACCTATGAGGAGAGACCCACTGCTAGTTGGGACGAAGATGTCTGCCCCTTCAGCGTGGCCTGCCAATTCGGTACCAGCAGTCTTCATTCCTTCGAGGAAGAGGGCGCTTGTAGGGTGGGCTATGTGGAAGCACTCGTCCGCCTCTCTCTCTGCCATTATCCTGGCCTCGTCCCTCGTCCTAGTCTCTATCAGCCTGGCACCTACAGCTCTTATGAGAGACTTTTTCCCGGGGGCAGCGCTGGCGGGGACATAGATCCTGGCTTCTAGCCCTAGGTACGCCGAGTAGACGGCTGTTGAGAGACCTGTATTCCCGCTCGAATCCACCACTGCACACTTGTAGCCCAAACGCCTAGCTATCCAGAGGCTATATCCGACCCCACGGTCTTTGAAGCTACCAGAAGGGTTAAGGTATTCTAGCTTAGCGTAAGCACCGCTATGGAACTCCACTAGGGGTGTCCCTCCCTCCCCTAGGATAGGCCTTGGAGGCGGGAGGTCCTCGCCCTCCAGCGGCCCCCGACACCTGGGGCACCAGGGGTGATACTCTCCAGCGCTACCGCGGAAGCCGCACCGCGGGCACCACAGCTTGAATGTGAGGTCCAACACTCATTCCCCGATATATTTCTAGATTGGCTCAAAGTGTTTCCGAGTTGCGCTGACTAAAATAAGATTGGCAGGGCCCTCCCCTACTAGGGGGAGTGGGTGTAGTGGAGGCCCAGGCTTGGATGTATGATCAGTTGTGGGGAGCACGCCTCCACTAGGCTATTCTGCTGGTTTCTCCTGCGCTTCTAGAACGTTTATTATGGTCTGGGCCAGGTGCTCCGGTTTGGTGTACCACTTATCGTAGGAGTACTTCTTCTCTTTGTAGGAGAGTTCGACCGTCTCCTGTGCGTCCCTCACGGTCATAACTATCGTTCCACCCTTCACTAGGCTGAACTGGCTTCTCCCGCGGGGGAGTATCTTCAGCCCGTATTTCGAGAGGTGAGGCCTGAGTATATCCTTTAGTTCGTCTAGATAGTTGGTCATATCTCCTATCACCTACTAGGCTCTGGGTCCACTAGGGCTATTAAACGGTTTTGTAGGTGTTTGTTCTACTGTGTAGAGGTGTTTGAGGTAATAGCTTCCACATAGAAATCATTCTTAATGGCCTGATAGCCTTGGCGGAAGTAAGGGTGGTGACTGTAGTAGGAGCAGGGACCATGGGTCACGGGATAGCAGAGCTAGCAGCCATGACCGGCCTCAAGGTCTACCTAGCAGACATTAGCGATGAGATACTAAAGAATGCACTCGAGAAGATAAGGTGGAGCCTTGAAAAGCTCCATAGCAAGGGGGTTCTAAGGGAGTCTGTTGAGACCGTCCTCTCCAGAATCACGCCCGTAGTGAGTGTGGGTAGCGACGGGGAGTACAGCGAGGCACTGGCAAAGGCCCTATCAGAGTCTGACTTCATGATAGAGGCTATACCTGAGAAGCTGGAGCTCAAGCAAAAGCTCTTCGCCTTCGCAGACAGGAAGGCCCCAGAGCACGCGATACTAGCCTCTAATACCAGCAGCCTTCCTATAACTGAGATAGCCTCGGCGACCTCGAGGCCAGATAAGGTCGTGGGGATGCACTTCTTTAACCCACCCGTACTAATGCCTCTCGTAGAGGTAGTCAAGGGGGAGAAGACAAGCGAGGAGACAGTCCAGGCTACAGTTGAGCTGGCAAAGATGATGGGCAAGCAAACTGTTGTCGTCAAGAAGGACGTCCCAGGGTTCATAGTCAATAGGATCCTAGGGCGGCTGATGGAGTCTGCATGCGTCCTAGTAGAGCGGGGTGGATATAAGGTTGTGGAGGTAGACGCCACTGCCAAATACCTCCTGGGACTGCCGATGGGCGTGTTCGAGCTCGCTGACTA
>WANT01000056.1 GCA_015521685.1 Aeropyrum sp. | reverse complement strand
CTAGCTTTGGCGACGCCGGAGGCTCCCTCTTGTGCCTACTCTCCTCGTACCGCCTCCTAACTAGGTCAACTGTGCTTTTCGGTAGTCTAGTAACGTCGGGTATTTCCTCCCACTGGAGACCCAGATCGAACCTCGAGTAGAGTATAACATCCACCTCCTCGTAACTCGCTCCAAGCTCCTTCTCAGCGAGGTGCCCGGGCCATAGCCTGGGGCTGCTCGGCTTATACGCAATCTCCTCCTTAATACCCATAATTCTGGCTAGCCGCCTAACCTGGGTCTTATACAGTACCAGGATAGGCGCTATGTCTACGGCAGCATCGCCATACTTGGTGAAGTATCCTATCAGAAACTCGCTCCTGTCTCCCGTTCCGAGAACTATAAGGTCCAGCTTGTTGGCATAATAGTAGAGTAGGGAAGCCCTTATACGGGCTCTCAAGTTGCCTATTGGAATCTTATCCGACTCCTCGCTTATTGGAATGGAGGATCTGTAAACATCTACTATCGGGGAAATGTCTATCACGTTATACTTAATCCCTAGAAAACCAGCCACCCACTTGGCATCCTCAACGTCTGCTTCGGGAGTCACTGTGGAGTCTGGCATTATGAGTGCCATCACCCTTGAGCTCCCGACCGCGCTGACTGCTAGGGCAGCTACCAGGGATGAGTCTACTCCGCCGCTCAAACCCACTATGTAGCCCTTGGCGCCAGAAGACTCGAGATAGGAGACTATAAACTCCTCTATCTTTGATCTTGCAGCCTCAAAATCGAAGTCTAGAACATCATCCAACGAAACCTTGGCGGGTTTCAATAAACCACCGCCCATATCATGCTAAATTTATAAAGAACTATTTTTAAGAGCATCGGAAACTATATCCACTATAACTGCGGCGACCACCTCCTTATGCTCCCTACCCCTAAATAGCTCTCTACCACCTCTATCAACAATAATGGCGTCCAGCTCAGGGCTAGAGAACCCGACTCCCGGCAAGCCCACTCTATTAGCCACAACTAGATCAGCACCGTATTTCTCCAGCTTCTCTAGGGCGGGCTCCTTCAAGTCGTCCAGGCTGCCCACATACTCAGCCGCGAATGCGACGAGCACCCTAGGCTTCTTCACAATCCTCTCAAGCACCTTAGGTGTAGGCTCTAGTACTAGAGAGAGCTCTCTACCACTCTTGATTTTCTCCCCCCAAGTAGACCTAGGAGCGAAGTCCACGGGAGCGCCTGATGCTATAATAGCGTCATACCTAACCTCTCTTGTCAACCTTTCCATCTCTTCAGCCATCTCCCTGGTAGTCTCTACTCTGTGAACGTTGAATACGTGGGGAACGCTAACGGAAGTGTACCCGGCTATAACGTCTACAGTAGCACCTCGAGCGTATAGCTCTAGACCAAGCTCTACCCCCATAGCCCCACTGCTAGGGTTAGAGACAAACCTGACCCTGTCAATCCACTCTCTAGTAGCCCCCAGGGTAATGAGGACTCGGCGGCCCTCTAGATCCCTCGCCCCCCTCCTAGCTACTGCCCCCGCTATCCTACCCACTGTATGGAGCTCAGGATACTTAGCCACCCCCTTCTCTACGACGGGAGGGATAACTATTGAGCCCTGCGACTCTAGCTTAGACACCACTGCCTTAGCCTGGGGAGAGTTGTACATGTTACCGTGCATAGCCGGCACGATAGTGACTGGCTTTCCCTCGCCTGCAAGAGATACCGCTGTCAATGCAACCGGGTTGTCTACAACACCGCTGGCTATCTTTGCCATGGTTGACAGAGTAGCTGGAGCGACAACCATCGAGGAGGCTGATCTAGCTAGGACTATATGCTCGGTGTCGCCCGTGAACTCCGAGTAGACCGGTCCTCCTGTGGCCCATCTGAATAGCTCTGGTGAGACTAGCTTTGATGCTTCAGGTGTGGCTACGGTGGAAACCCGCGCTGACCTTCTTACGAACCACCTAGCCAGGTCTAGACTCCTATATATGGCTACGCTAGCCGTAACCCCCAAGACTATGTGGAGTCCTCGCAGATAGCTGTTAACCTCTCCATATATCTCTTTAGAGGGATGATGCTCCTCAACGTCATTCATCGATGAGACCTCCCAGAGCTAGCTAAAGTTTCGTCTCTATAAGCTCTATGTCCTCAGGCTTCAGACGCCACCCTAGAGCCCCGGTGATCTCCTCAACGTGTGATTTCCTCTCTGCTTTAGGTATCGCAACGAACCTAGGCCTCGATATTATGAAGTTCAGGGCCACCTGTACCGCTGTCTTGCCATACTGCCTTCCAATCTTCGATAAAAGCTTAACGTGAGCTACCTGACCCCTCTCAAGAGGCGAGTAGGCCTGAAGCGACACACCCCTCTCTAGGGCTAAGGGGATAAGGTCCTCCGACCTCCTGTCAAGCACACTATATTTTATCTGGTCGACGACTATCTCATGTTTGCTAGTAGCTGTTAGCGCCTCCTCCAGCTCATCCTTGCTGAAGTTGCTAACACCTATGTACCTAGAGAGGCCTGCCTCGGCAACCGCCTCTAGATTCCTAACCTGGTCTTTGATGGCTGTCTGCTGGTCAGGCCAGTGTATTAGCAGGACGTCCACATACCTCACTCCCAGCCTATCGACGCTTGCCCTCGCAGCCTTCAGAGTCTCCTCCAAACTTCTGAACCTGTATGGGTAGAGCTTGGTTACTATGAAGACCCTATCCCTCCCGACCTCCTTAACCACCCTACCTACGAAGCTCTCAGCCTCACCAGCTCCGTACATCTCGGCGGTGTCTATATGGTTGATCCCGGACTCTATAGCTTCAACAAAAGCCTCGAAAGCCGATTTATAGTCCCTTATAGCCCAAGTGCCGAGGCCTATGGCAGTTATTCGCTCGCGAGTTTTGCCGAGGGGTTTTAGATCGTTATAGTCTATTGGGAATTTGGGCAAGCCCCAGCCACCTAAGATATTATGTCGGAATTATGAATGGCTTTATCGCTTAGAGAGGCGATAACTAATAGTGGTGCCGCGGGTTATGGCTTCCAGCCAGGGTTACGGCGACATCCTCGCTAAAATAGCTAGCCTAACGAGCGCTCACAACGAGTGGAGGCTAAGGCTCTCTCTAAACCTGATAGCGTCTGAAAACGTCATGAGCAGAGTAGCTCTAAAGGCGTATATAAGCGACTTTATGTACAGGTATGCCGAGGGCAAACCCTTCAAGAGGTACTACCAGGGAACCAAGTTCATAGACGAGCTCGAGGTCCTGACAGCTAAGCTAATAGGCGAACTGCTAGGCAGCGATATGATAGAGCTCAGGCCAGTAAGCGGTACTATAGCAAACGCAAGCGTCTTCAGAGTCCTAGCTGAGCCGGGGGATAAAGCCGTGATAGCCCCGGTACAGGCTGGAGCCCACGTCAGCCACACAAAGTTCGGAACCCTAGGCGCACTGGCCATCGAGCAAGTAGCCCTACCCTACGACAGCGAGTCTATGAATGTTGATGTCGACAAGGCTGTAAAGCTAATCGAAGAAGTAAAACCCAAGTTTGCCGTGCTAGGTGGAAGCGTCTACCTTTTCCCACACCCAGTCAAGGAGATTGCAGACGCTGTTCACAGCGTCGGAGGGAAGCTAGTTTACGATGCCGCTCACGTGTTAGGCCTAATAACAGGTGGCTCGTGGCGGAACCCGCTTCCTCTAGGAGCCGATGCGATGACAGGCTCAACACACAAGACATTCCCAGGCCCTCAAGGAGGGCTCATAGCGTTCACAGACAAAGCCCTCTACAAGGCAGTAGGCAAAACTGTATTCCCCTGGTGGGTCAGCAACCACCACCTACATAGGATACCAGCCACTGCAATAACGGCGCTGGAGATGAAGCTCTACGGCAGAGACTATGCCAGCCAGATAGTATCTAATGCCAAACGCCTTGCAGAGGCTCTAGCCTCTGAGGGCTTCAATGTCATAGGGGAGCACCTGGGCTACACGAAGAGCCATCAGGTAGTGGTTGACGTCAGAAAGCAGGGTGGGGGAGCCAAGTGCGCCAAGCTCCTGGAAGACGCCAACATAGTGGTCAACAAGAATTTGCTCCCCTGGGATCCCCCAGAAGCTGTTAAAGACCCAAGCGGGATCAGAATAGGGGTCCAGGAGGTGACTAGGCTGGGCATGGGTCTTGGAGAGATGGAGGAGATAGCCAGGCTAATGGCGGCCGTACTCATAGAGAGGAGGGAGCCGTCAGAGATAGCGAGACGCGTATCAGAGTTCAGAAAGGACTTCGTAGAAGTGAAATACAGCCTAGATGAGAAGGAGGCCAAGATCTCGACAATACTGGACCTCATAGAGTAAAACCTGTTGAAAGCACATGCTAGATATTGGGAGGGGAGCGCCGACCCGCGCGACACCCCTAGCGGGGGGTGTGACCGCGGGGACTTAGCCCCTCCCGCAGGCCGCTAGATCAACCGCCAGAATCTTAAGCTATGCGCGAAAGTAGTGATATAGCAATACTGCCATCTCTTATCCAGCCAGTAGCAGCGGGTCTTAGGCCTAAAGCATCATCACATGATTCAGCAGAGGCCGAGACTTTCTATCATCCCTAGATAGACGATGATTGATGTCGAGATTCTTAAGATTGCTTATTTGCTTGACTAACATACCGCTATCTAGGTCCTCTGCCGCAAAGTCTTGCCGCGAGGTCTGCAACTGAAACTAGCTCCCCTCTCAAAGACTGCCCTACAGCGTCGTTCTCCCTCATAGTTATGATCCTCTTCTGTATAAACGAGTATGCCTCACAGGCTTCCTCGCTGGCAGTCAGCGAGTTGCCCGCCTCGAGCTCCTGCGCGGCCCTATCTAGCTTAGACTTAACCCAGGCTAGAGTATAAACCCAGTATCTTATACTTTCAGCTCTGGTGGAGCCTACACGGCTCTCGAGCCTGGCGAGCTTGATTAGTAGGTCCTCAATGACGTCGCACACCGCCTCGACCTCAGCTGGAGATATCAATACAGCGATCACCCTGGCGCTACTCTCTTTCAGAGCAGGACCTCGCGACGTGATTTAGACTAGGTGCCGTTTTAATGAGATACCGCCTAGATACCCCAGCATAACTGCTAAAAACCTTCCAGGATCCCGGCTGGAGGCCTATCTGCTACATTAGGAGAAATACCTGGTTCACCAAGTCCTGGAAATCCCTGGGCAACACCTTCCTCTTCTTGGTGTAGGTATCGTACGCGTTCTCAAGGAACTTGAGGAATATGGGGCAGTTCTCATACCTACCCTCCCTATCACACTTTCCAAGATCGCCCATTATAGTTGGGTATAGGAGGCATTGCCCCGTCTTCTTATCAAAGTAGGGGCAGAGCTTGTGATACCTCCTCGCGCTCTTCACCATTTTAGCTACCCATTGCTTTTTAGGCGAATCCTCAACCCTGTCAAGCCCCTCAAATTCCTCCTGCCCGCCGCCTGACACCAGCAACACCCCCTAAGCAACACAATTGTCTGGATGTACACGTTATACAGCATACCATAACATTTCTGTTATTATCCGTAACTTATTAGAGGTTAGCCGTCTCCCATTAACCTAATCTACATACGGCCGAGCCGAGAGCAGTCTCACGACACTACCAGCACTGCCGAGACTATAAACATAGCTGCCCACACAGTAGGGCTAGCCCTTAGAATCTTAGAGCCGTCTAGAGGGCTTATCGGAAGTAGGTTGAAGAACGCGAACCAAGCATTAACCTCAACCATGGCAGAAAGATATCTAGCTAACTCTAGAGGGGGTGAGGCTTGCAGTAGGAAGAGCGAGGCTAGGGCGAGCAATATGTTGGTTGACGGGCCTGCAACGACCGAGTAGAAGAAGCCCTTGGGACTCGTCCATCCCGTGTAGACGCTTCTAACATAGCCGGGGGCTAGAACAACTATGAAGGGTATAATGCCTGATAGGAAGGTCACTAGGAGGCCTGGACCATATGCAACAAACTCGGATTTCATGCCCATCCTGATCGCTACTATCTTATGGGCAGCCTCGTGAAGCACAAACCCGGCGAGGACAGCTATAAAACTAGGCGAAATGTAGAACTGCGGGTTGAGGACCGAGAGCCCGCCCCAGGCGAAGGTGACTGCAGCAAGACCTGCTATCCACGAGACCGGCTCCTCTAGCTCTATGTTAACCCTCCTCGAGAGACCGCCACCCCCCAGCAGCTCCAAACCACAACCCCAATTCTATCTCCAACATTGTAGAGATCTTTTCTGTTGAGGCCTAGCTAGGGCTAGAGCCGTATTAGCAGGGCCAACTCTAGCATTTGCCTGGTAGGACGCGGGTGCCTCTCTTCATGGACACCACTAGCTCGGCATCCTCTAAGCTACCTATAGCTGCGGGCCTGCAAGCCCTTTCAACGAACAATACTGCAGCCTCGACCTTAGGCCCCATACTGCCTGGAGGGAAATGCCCCTCATCTAGGTACCTCTTCAAGTCCTCTACTAACACCTCGTCCAACCACCTCTCATCAGGCCCCCCAAAGTCTAGGGCAACTCCCGGCACATCAGTCAATATAGCAAAAACATCAGCACCCGCCTCAATAGCTAGAACGCTCGAAGCGAGATCCTTATCAACAACCGCCTCAACGGGTACAAGCACGCCACCCTCCTCTACTACAGGCACGCCACCCCCACCAACTGCCACAACAACTCTATTCGACTCGAGCAGTGCCTTCACCCTCCTGGTCTCTAGAACAGAGATAGGTCTAGGGCTGGGCACTACCCTCCTATAGCCTCCTCGAGGGTCCCTTCTGAAAATCCAGCCCTTGCTCTTAGATAGTGCCAGGGCCTCCTCTTCACTATATATCTTGCCTATGGGCTTCGATGGAGACCTAAACTCTGGGTCAGACCCGTCCACAAGCACTCTCGTCACAATAACGCTGACGCCGCCCTCTAAGCCCCTCCTAACCATCTCCCCCTCTATAGCCTGCATCAACATATACCCAATCCATCCCTGAGTCATGGCTGTTGCCAGGTAGAGGGGCTGCCTAGGAGAGTCGGGGGGTAGGGCTTCCATGGCCTCAGCGAGATACCCCACCTGAGGCCCGTTACCATGTGTTACAACCACACTCCAGCCTTCTTCCAGCATTGATACTATACCCCTGGCAGCGCTTGCCACAGACGTCCACTGGGAGTTTAAATCTAGACTCAACCCCCTCCCAGCTATCGCGTTGCCCCCTAGAGCTACAACCGCTAGCCTCTCCGCCAAAGCTGTACACCTCTAAAGCAACTTCAGTTGTTGTAAAACTCGGCCCTCCACGAAGAGGGTTTACGTTAGGGTGATTTGGGCAGCCTATCTTTAACTCTATCTAGGAACATGTCTACGATCTCGCTAAGGGAAGGCCCCTCAAGGATCTTCAACCTGTACCTTACCTTCACAACCGGCTTGTCCAGGCTAAGAAGCCTCTCTATGTCGATAGGCGTCCCCGAGACTATAGCATCAGCGGGAACGCTGTTCAGAGTGTCCTCCAGGTCTTTAAGCTGCGACCTGTTATATCCCGTGCTCGGTACGACGGGCCCCATATGCGGGTATCTAGAGTACATTTCCTCTATAACTCCTCTAGCGTAGGGCCTTGGATCTACTATCTCAGCTCCATACTTTTCAGCAGCAACATACCCGGCGCCGTAGGGGGCTCCTCCGTGAGTGACTGTGGGAGAGTCCTCCACAACAACCACCTTCTTGCCCATAATTGACGATGGATTGTCTACTTCGACCTCGCTGGCCGCCTTAACTATTATCGCCCTACTGTTAAGCCTAGAAACGTTCTCCTCTACAATCTTCACATCGCTCTCGCTAGCGCGGTCAACCTTGTTTATTATCACCACGTCTGCCAGCCTGACATTCACCTCACCCGGGAAGCTCGAGGTCTCCTGCCCAGGCCGCAGGGCGTCGGCTACTGTAATCATGAAGTCTGGTCTGAAGAAGGGCAGGTCGTTATTGCCCCCATCCCATAGTATTACGTCCGACTCCCTCTCGACCTCCCTAAGGACGGAGCCGTAATCGACTCCAGCAAAAACCGTGAATCCCATCTTAATATAGGCCTCATACTCCTCCCGCTCCTCCACCGTGACTCCATACCTGTCCAGGTCCTCGAGCGTCTCAAACCTCTGAACTTCAATGTCAGGCGTTATATTAACATAGACCATGGGATGCCTCACCGGGGCGACTCTGAGGCCTCTGCTCCTCAAAATTTTGGCAATCTCCCTAGACACCGTACTCTTCCCAGCCCCCGTCCTCACCGCTGTTACAGCTATGACAGGCTTAGATGTGACTAGCATCGTATCCCTAGGGCCTAAGATCAGGAAGTTGGCGCCTGCAGCCAGCACCCTGCTCAGGATCCTACCTACATCGCCGTAGTCTAGATCGCTGTAAGATAACACTGCCAAATCTACTCCCTGGCTCCTTATTATCTCCTCGACGCCTTCTTCGTTCAATATTGGTATGCCGCTAGGGTATAGGGGGCCGGCCAGCTCGGGAGGGTAACGCCTGCCAGAGACTCCGGGTATCTGGGCTGCTGTGAAAGCCACAACCCTATACTCAGGGTTATTCCTAAAGTAGACGTTGAAGTTGTGGAAGTCCCTGCCTCCAGCCCCCAGTATTAGAACTCTCTGCGGCCTTCCCCCGGGCACACCACACACCTAACCTTGATACTTACGTATCAAGTCTTTTAAAGCAAAGATACAATTGTAACTTAGCATGGTGTGTAGCATTTGCATTAAAGTCTTAAAGCCAATGCCAACCCCCAATACTCCTCCGAAACCGCGGTCTAAGCATGTGGTGATGACGTTTTGCCCAGCAGGAAGAGAGTTAGCAGCATAGAAGAGGCCGTATACAAGCTATACCCCATAGTAGCCTCAATACTAATAGGAGTACTCGGAGGAATTGGTGTAGCCTCGAGGATCGCACCGGGATTCAGAGTAATAACATCCCCTGACAGCACAGATGCTTGGAGGCTAGTCGCGTCGCTGGAGGGCCTCGAGGCTCCCCCAACAATCTTCACAAAGATGCTTGTGTCCATAGCATCAAGCCTAGGTATTGCCCCCGAGACGGCTGTCGCCCTACTACCCCCAATACTATGGCTTCTAGGATATGTTCCAGCAGTATATGCAGGGTATAGGATCTCGGGCTCCATAGGGGGGGCACTAATCGCTGCCCTAGCCTACTCGCTGACCCCCTCGCTATACGCCGTGACTGTGGGAGGCAGGCTCTTTGACGGTACCCTAGCGGCTGCAGCTACATCCCTAGTGGTAGCGGCTCTAGCGCTAGCCTCTAGAGTCGTGGAGAAAGGCCGAGCCGCTCTCATAGGAGCTGCCGTTCTAGCCTTCTTGGCTGGCCTCCTTACCCCCATTAACGGGCTAGGCATAGCGATATTCGCGACCATCCTCGTGTTCTCCATAGTAGCTGCCCCTAAATTAGGATGGGATAGGGCGGCTGCCCCAGCTATGGCTGCATTAGCAGGCTCAGTTGCAGGCGGTTCTCTATTGCTCCATGGGTTTACCATTGACTTCCTGATAATTCTACTAGCCGCTATACTGCCTCCCCTCTCCTGGAAGGCCAGCAAGTCAGGGTTAAGCCCCTTCTGGGTTCTCCTAGGTGCGCTATCAATACTGTCATTCTCCCTCTTCACAGGCCTGGCCTCGCCTCCACCCGAACTGGGGGCTATCCTCATGTTAGAGCCCCCCAACGCGGAGACGGTGATACAGGCCACAGCAAGCCCCGCATCGCTTTACGCCGTCCTTAGGGATGCCCCCATATGGTGGGCGCTCCTACTTGTAGCGCTCCCCTGGGCGGCATACAAGCTCACTTCAGGTAGAGGGGATGTGCCTTTCGAGCTCCTTCTGGCATCGCTCGCGGCAGGCATAGTTGTAGCAGCACTACACACAACCATAAACTCTGAGTTAGCCCCCGTAACCATCTCCCTCCTCGCACCAGCCTCAGCCTACGCTGTTAGGGCGTTGCGCGATATGGGCCTGACAGTTCAGGGGGGCGATGAGCTAGGTAGGGTCGTCGTCCTCTCTGCAATAGTAGCGGTTGCCGTGACCTCAGCCTACATGGCGTCCGCACTCTACGAGGCCTTCCAGACGTTTACACCATCACCCCTGGCAGGCGCCTCACTATCTCCAGGGTTTGGCGGCGTGGCAACGTCTTGGGGTCCTGCTCTTGAGATGCTGAATGAGAGGATAGATGGAGATAGCATAGTTATACTCACTCCGTACTATGCTCCGCTCGTCGAGGCTCTTCTAGGAGTGGATGCACCATCAACCAGAGATAGCAGCCAAGAGCTCTTCACAGCCTCTAGAGTACTTACCGGGACTGAGGGGGAGGCAAACTATGTTCTCAGGGAGGTCCTAAACGCTGTTCCCGGCAACACATACGTTGTAGTGTACGAGGCTTTCTTCGGCGCCTACGATCTCAACAACCAAATAATGGTTCTCTACCCGAGGCCGGTGGTTAGGAGCGTTCCAGAGACCAGCCTCTTCTTCCAAATAAATGGAATATACGATATGAACAACCTATTCACCCTACTCAAGGCCGGAGAGAGGGTCGCGGAGAGTGAGGCCTCACCATTCAACACAGGCTGGTCGTCCGAGTTCCCCACTCAGGGGGCAATAGTCCAGATGTTCCCCGCCTTCATAGGAGAGCCTGCTGATAATGTGGAGAGAACTATGAAGACCCTCATGGTAAAGCTCCTGCTAGATGCTGTCAACGAGATAGGAGGCGAAGAAACCGTATTCGGCGAGGGATGCGGGTTCCTGGCAGGTCGGCCATCAGCACTATTCGGCGTCTTCACACCTTCGCAAGCCGGAGGACAGATACAACCAGTCTTCCAGATAGACCTTCCCTACTCATTCGAACCACTAGTGATCTCTATCTCATGCCCCACCATACTCAACGAGACTGAGAACAGGATAGAGTTCTACGCAGAAGTTGTTGCAGTATACGTGTGGACAGGGAGCCCCTAGCAACAGCCCACCCAATCCACGTTTTAACCCCGACTAACACCCTATTCCTCTAAGGGTGGCCTGAGAACCCACACCTAAGAGACCCCCGACTTTAGCTCAATCGAAGGGTGCTGCGCGCTTTGGTGCTGAGGAGGAGAAGGAAGGATGGGCGGAGGATGCTGCTAGACGCCCTATCGGCTGTCAGACAAGCCAGGGTTAGGATAAGAATGTACACGTCCAGGTTGGGCGGCTTGCAGGCTGAGGAGGCTAGGAGGCTTAGGGAGAGCCTCTACTACGTCGACTACATACTCGAGGCTATAAGCCTGAGGCTCGAAACCATACTGACAGTCTCAGGAGCCGTTCAGGGCCTCGACGAGGACCTACTGCGCCTCCCCTACGAGCTCTCCAAGACCCTCTCGAGGGAGGCTGAGAGCCTCCCCCCAGAGATAGGAGCCTTGCTCGACAGCATCGAGCAGGGGATTGCGAGCCTTCTCCCCGAAGGTTACGCGACTGGGATAATAGGCGGAGAGGAGCTTTCCCCCCAGGCTGAGACTATAATCAAGGATGCCAGAGAGAGGGCTAGGCGTGAAGCTGAGAAAGCCGAGGCCTAAGCTAATCCCTCGAAGCATCTAGGATTCTAGGCTTCGGACTGTGGTCCACCGTTCACAGGCCCCTCAGGGCCTCCCCCTGGCTAGGACTCCACATACGCGTGCCAATGGAGGTTAGCTCGCCTCCAAGCCTCTTAAACTCCAGTTAGGCACGCAGTTAGACTAAAGCGACATTAAATATCGCTCACATCCCATCCGAGGGTTCGGGGGCTCGCAGGGATGGCGTCTTGGAGTATTCTGGAGCTACTGAGAAACGATCCCGAGAGGCTAAAGGATCACGTGAGGAAAAGATTGATGGATCCAGCGCTTGTTGACAGGGCTCGCGAGCTTGACTCGGAGTGGAGGAGACTTCTAACTAAAGTCAACGAGGTTAGGAGGAGGCATAATGAGATTACTCGGATGATAGCCAAGGCAGGGGGCGAGGAGAGGGAGAAGCTGATAGGCGAGGCTAGAAGGCTTCTTAAAGAGAGGGAGGATCTAGAGTCGAGGCTGAGGGAGGTTGAGAGGCTTAGGGAGGAGGCTCTCCTCTCCCTGCCTAACACTGTGGACCCAGACGTGCCTGTTGGTGACGAAACGGCTACAAAGCCCGTGGAGTTTTGGGGGAGGCCTAGAGTCTGGGAGGGCCATCTAGATGACTTCAAGTCTCAGACTGAGGCCTACGGCTTCAAGGTTGATCATGATATTATAAGCTGGAGGCCTGTGGGTCACGCCGACATGCTGGAGCAGGTCCTAAGGCTTGGGGATACTCTGAGGGCAGCAGAGGTTGCCGGGTCAAGGTTCTACTACCTCTTTAATGATATAGTATTCCTTGACCTGGCCCTGCTAATGTATGCTATCGACTATATGACGGATAGGGGCTATCTCCTGGTTCTACCGCCCTACATGCTGAGATACAAGGTTATGAGCAGGGTGGTGGACCTCGAGACCTTCAAGGATGCCATATACGAGATAGCGGGCGAGGACCTCTACCTGATAGCCACTGCAGAGCACCCCCTAGCAGCCCTATACTACAACTCCGAGATCTACGACGAGGACCTGCCTCTCAAGCTCGTAGGAGTGAGCCCTTGCTTCAGGAGGGAGGCTGGGGCAGGAAATAGGGATCTTAAAGGGATATTCAGGGTACACCAGTTCCACAAGGTGGAGCAGTTCATATTCAGCCTCCCAGAGCATAGCAGGGAGATGCATGAGGAGCTCATAAACAACTCTAGAGAGATCTTTAGAGGACTAGAATTACCATATAGGGTGGTTAATATCGCTTCAGGAGACCTTGGCGCCTGTGCGGTAAAGAAGTACGACCTCGAGGTGTGGATGCCAGCCCAGGGTAAGTATCGGGAGATGGTTAGCGCTAGCAACTGCACCGACTGGCAGGCCTACAGGCTAAACATTAGGCTCGTCAGGAGGAAGGGTATGGAGAGGGGTTACGTCCACACGCTTAACGCCACCGCAATAGCCAGCACCAGAACCATAACTGCAATCCTAGAGAACTTCCAGAACGAGGACGGCACTATAACAATACCGAGAGTCTTGAAGCCCTACCTAGAGGTATTCAAAAAGGCCCCCAGAGACTACATACACCCCCACAGTAGGGCGCCCGCCTAAAACAATAGTGGGGCGCGGACACCCTACTCAAGTCCGAGTATCCGCCTTATGAAGCGCGACAAGCTAACCCTCTCCTCCCCGCCCCCCGACATGTATGAGTAGGCAATCATCTGCAGCTCTGCTGTGGACATTGAGGCATACTTCACAGCAGCCCTCTCTAACACTACTAGCTCGTCGTCTGTGGCGTAGTCTATCGGAATTCCCTTCCTACCACTTTTCTCCCACTCCTCGAAAAGCCTGTCGAGGACCTGGGAGACCTTCGGGTCGCCATAGAATGCAGCCTTCAACCATGGATTGTCAGAGTCCTCTATAAGCCTTAGGATCCTGTCCCTAGCCTCCTCACGATCCACACGCAACTCCCTAGCCTCCAACTTACTAGATTGCGTTAGCATCTGGGGTAAACCTTTTGACGGCTAGTGGCTAGATTAGCCCCTCGTCACGCCTGTGTAGCCATATTCTTCCACTGCTCTACAATATCGTAACCGTAGAGTGCTTTTAACAACTCCCGGCCCTCCGGAGTCACTCTCTCAGGCGTCCATGGAGGGTCGAACACTACCTCTACCTCCACATCCTCCGCCTCGGGAACAGCCTCCCTGATAGCCTCCTCCACATAGGCTGGCAGGGCTACGCCGACGGGGCATCCTATGGCTGTCAGGCTCATCTTCACCTTCACCTTAGGCTTCTCCCTAGGGCCCTCGACCCTAACCTCATAAATCAGGCCCAAATCGTAGACGTTTACCGGTATCTCGGGATCGTATACCTCCTTGACTGCCTTGATGATCCTGTCTATCACATCCCTAGGGCCTTCTAGTACTATCTGGCCCTCACTACTGCCCTCCAAAGCTTGCCACCACTAGATCCCGGTTATTTAACGAATGTTAAACCAGGGAATTATCCTTTAGACAGTACTCTACCCCTCGACCTAGACCTAGAGAGCCTAGCCAGCACCACGGCTAGACTTATGAAGGGGGCTAGAGCTACTATGACAAGGCCAACTATCATTATGGGCAGCGACTCCCTAGAGTAGCCCGCTATAACCACGAGGACTCCCACTAGGGCGAACACTGCAGTCATTATAAGCTTCTCAGCAAGTATCCTCTTCGGAGATCCTCCCTCCAAGGCTTGCTATTCCCTCCCTCACGACTTCAAGAGCCCTTAGCGCCTCAGACCTAGCCTCATCAAGGTTAGAGCCAGATGCTACAACCTTTATATCAACAACGGGGTCCCCCAACTCGGAGCCTCTGGGATGGCTCTTTACGTAGGCTCTGGGCGAGGCCTCAGCAGCCCTCCTTATGTAGGGGGCTAGGCTAGACTCCGGCACCCCGACAGCCGTGAACCCGCACTCCACGACCTCGATACCCCCCGCTATGTCCTTCAAAACCGGCTCCACCTCAGCCTCGAACATGGCCTCCATCTCGCGAGGAACCCCCGGTAGAGACACAACTAGCCGGCCTCCATCTAGCTCTACCATCGCTCCGGGCGCAGCCCCCGCAGGATTAGCTAAGGGTTTAGCGCCTTCTGGCATAACAGCCATCTTGACCCTGTCGTCAGTCAACACCATACCCCTAGCCTCGTAGAACCTCCTGACCATCTCTAGAGCCTCCTTATTCAGCACCATCCTCCTGCCTATAGCCCTAGAGACGCCTTCAAGCGTCACGTCATCATAGGTGGGCCCCAACCCACCTGTGGTAACCACAATTCTTGCCCTCGATAGAGCGCGGGACACCTCCTCTGCGATATCATCAACACTATCAGGGGCAACAACGATCCTGAGAACTTTGAAGCCTAGGAATGACAGCTTCCGTGCTAGCCAAGCCGCATTCGTGTTAATAGTCCTTCCTATGAGTAACTCGTTGCCGACAGTGACTATCCAAGCCTCGACAGGCAAGGCTTAGACCCCCACACTATCATTATCCCCCGGAGACAATTATGATGGCTGGGGTTTGGCACGAGTATGGACAGCGGAGAGATAAAGGTAAGTAGCCGGGACGCTGTTGAGCTGTTGGAGAGGATTATGGGGTCTTACCACGCATACTACGCTAGAGCGGCGCTCGATAGGCTTCCTACCTCTATAGGCCTCGTGTACTATATCCATAACATGCCTGCTGGCACCGCCGTATGCTATACGGCAGTAGGTAGCATGAAGCTAGGAGTGATTTACTATGTGGCAGTCGACCATAAGTTCAGGGGGCGCGGCATAGGTAAGGCCCTAGTGTCCAGTTGTGAGAGGGCTTTGGATATGCCTGAGGCTTATGTAGCTACTATAGAGCTCAGGAACCACCCGAGCGCCAGAATGTTTCAACAGCTAGGCTACACTGTTAAGGCTTACAGCGAGCTGGCGCGAGAAGTTGGCTGGAAGGCCATCTCTGCCATACACCACGCTACCTGCAGCTATGAGGAGGACCTCATAGCACTCAAGCCCGCCTCACCGAAGGCCGTGGAGAAGCTGCCCTCCATGACGCCCGACGACTACAAAGAAGTGTGGTGGGAGATATGCTACAAGCCGTGGATGGAGAGGAAGTATAGAGCGCTGGTCTAGCCCGGGCATCACACTTTATAGCCAGACCCTCCTCCAACCATAGAGTGTGGGGCCTCTGTAGTGAGCGAGAGAATAGTGTATCCTAAGATCTACATCATGCATAGGAGGCCTAGAAGCGATTGTGAGTACTTCGAGGTCAGGGAGAGGGGCGGAGAGTTCATAGCCCTCTGCAAGGTTCTGGGCAGGCCCCTCACAGTAACCAGCGTGGAGAAATGCGAGAAGTACTGGCAAGACTGCCCCTACAGGAGGATAGCTATAAGGATGGAGGGCAGGGAGTAGTTTAGCAACCCTAGGCTTAAGTCCTGGTACCCTACCTCCTGAACCTCCTAATCGATACACCGAGCTCCCTAGACTTCTCCAGCACTTCGCCAGAGACCTTGGGCCCAGCCCCATATAGAACCAGAACAGGCTTCCACCCCTCCGCCTTAGAGGCCAGCTCCTCTACAACACCAGCGGGCACCCTACCGCTCTTACTATAGACCCTTACTGCGAGCTTCTCGCCCCGCCTCCACGCCTTGAAGTTTAGTGGAGAGTCGAGGCTCGCGTCGAGGACCTCAACCTCGTATCCGGCCATCCGGTAGCTGCCGGCCACCCTCCCTACAACGCCGTACTTGGCTGCCAGCTTCTTAGCCTCGAACGCTTCCTCAGAGGTAACCATACCCTACACACCCGGGAAACTCCAGTAGGGCGGCGGGCTAATAATGTTCCCCCTATAATCCTCTGGCCCGCCTCTAGGTTTAGCGGTGGAGCTGTGTGAGGGCTCTCATATTCGGCAGGTTCCAGCCGTTCCACAGAGGCCACCTTTCGATAGTGGAGTGGGCATTCGAAAGGGGCTACAGGGAGATAGTATTCTTGGTTGGAATGGCGTCGGAGAACTATACCCCTAGGAATCCATTTACTGCGGGGGAGCGTATAGAGATGATAAGGCTATCATTCGCTGACGCCGGCCTACCCCTGGATAGGGCCATAACAGCCACGATAAGAACACTCGAAACCAGCATTGGGAGTGTGTACTACGTTCTATCCTACGTCCCCAGGGTTGACACTATACTAACGAGAAACCCGGTTATAGCAAAGGTGTTCCTCGACGCTGGTATAAACGTAGAGAGGCCACCTCTCTTCAACCGGGATGAGTGGAGGGGGGAGAGGATAAGGAGGCTTATAGCTAGGGGCGACGATCGCTGGAAGGAGACCGTCACCCCTTCCACCGCACGCTTTATAGAGGAGGTGGGCGGGGTGGAGAGGATAAGGTGGGCCACCTCTTCAGACTAGATCAAACCCACAGCTACCTCCTCTAAAACGATACTCTAAACCTCAGAATGCCCGCCAGGCCTCCAAATGTGTGGAGGAACCATTCAGCCTCCGGTAGGGTCTCAGGTACGATCACCGCCTGAGCACCTCTCTGCCTTGCCCTCTCCACCCACTCCTCAAGGTCCTCGCGGGACTCGTGTATGAGGAGGGTCTTGACGGCGCCCATCTCCAGGGCGTATTCCACCTCCTTATCACCATACACCACCATTCCGGTCCCCCTGGCTAGGTTTGACTTAAACTCCTCCATAGCGCTTACAGCATCCCTATATAGCTGCGCCTCCACGACTCTCTCAGCTTTCATGACAGCCTCCTTGAGGCCCTGGAGACCCTGGTAAGCCACGTCTACGAGATCCTTAGCCAGTATCTTCCTGAGCCTGTAATCTAGGTAGCCTCCCTCGACGAACTCTTGCTTAGCCAGCCCGGGGCCTGCCACTAGAACCCCTTTAAGCAAGCCCTTCTCAACAAGCGGGACCAGCAGGTTGTTAGCCTCCTCTCCCACCTTCTTGAAGAACTCGTCCACCATCTGCTCTATAATCCTCTCATACCTCCTCTGGCTCTGTCCTCCCATCTTGTGCTTGCCGGGGACGAACCCCTCCAGCTCCTTAAGGACCTCCAGGCGAGCTCCCTTCAGAAGACCTATCGTGGCCTGGTCTCTCTCTACGACGATTATACCTATAGCGCTCCTATCCTCAACCATATCCTCTAGAAAGTCTGTTATGAACCTCTTGTCGGTCCTATAGTAGAACACCCTTATCGGCTCGGGCGGGCTGAACATGTAGCATTCGAACTTGCCGGTGTTCATATCCTCACCGCAGAATATAACGAGTCCGTTCTTAGGTACTGATGGCACCATCTGGAGCCTGTCCATAGCAGCTGAGAGAGCTCTCTTGACGGCCTGCCTAGTCCTCTTGAGCTTTATGTTATCAGTTATACTGTACTCCTGCCTGAGGAGCGTCATGACATCACTCACAGGCCTGCCTGGTGGTATGTAGAGGCTCAGCAGTACAGTCGCCGGGGCGCTCCACTTCTTGAGCTCCCTGAGCAGCTTCGCTAGCTCCCTCTTTGATATAGTCAGCTTCGCCTCCAGCTCCTTCTGGCTCAATACCTATCCACCCTCGGCTCGGCCGCCCCGGGAGTTCCACGATGGAGCCTCCCTAGCATGGAGGGCATTGGAGCGTGTATTACGAGGTCCACTCCTGTATATTCCACACGACGTTATATATCGTTTTGGGAGATGAGGGTTGCCCGAGATAACGGTATACGCGGGTATAGACTGGAGGGGGAGGCTGGCGGCTGCTGTAGCCAGAGAGGCGGCCAGCATTCTAGCAAGGGAGTACAGCGTATCGGTAGACGTTGACATACTAGAGATACCAGTAGATGGGGTGGAGGCTGAGAGGAGGGGGCTACCACTAGTGATAGTGGATGGGGTGGTTATTGCTGAGGGCAGGGTCCCCAGCATCGAGGAGATAGTTGATGAGGTCTTCAAGTCGATAGAGCTGGCCTCCAGCATAGGCCCTGCGGGCTTCCCAGTGTTCGAGGATGAGTGGGAGGTTGTTGAGGAGGCTATAGCCTGACGGAGCCCGGTTCAGGGCACTATAAGCGAGAGGACCGCCTTGTGTGCGTGAAGCCTGTTCTCGGCTTGGTCCCACACTGCGCTCTGGGGACCGTCTATTACGTCGTCAGTAACCTCCTGGCCCCTCACTGCCGGAAGGCAGTGCATGAATATAGCCCTCCCCCCAGCCTTCTCCATAAGCCTCGAGTTGACCTGGTAGGGTCTCAGCAGCTCAATCTTCCTCTCGGCAATATCCTCTTGGCCCATGCTAACCCACACATCAGTGTAGACCACGTCAGCACCCTCAACGGCCTCAAAAGGATCAACAACCAGTTCTATAGAGGCGCCTGTCTCCTCCGCAGCCTCCAGCGCCCTCGCCATAACCCTATCATCAGGCCTCAAAGAGGGCGGGCTACTGACTACTATACTCAACCCTAGCTTGGCTCCAGCCAGCAGCAGGCTGTGGAGCACATTATCGCTCCCATCACCGACAAAGGCTAGCCTCACGCCCGAAAGCCTACCCTTCTTCTCGAGTATGGTCGCCATGTCTGCCACAGCCTGGAGGGGGTGGGTTAAGTCGCTCAAACCATTAATAACTGGTATGGTTGAGTGCTTGGCTAGCTCCTCCAGAGTTGAGTGGCTCTTGACCCTAGCCACTATCGCGTCGAGATAGCGCGAAAGGACTCGGGCTGTGTCGGCTATAGTCTCGCCCCTGCCGATCTGAGTCTCCTGGGGCGTCATATACACTGTCGACCCCCCAAGCTGGGACACAGCCACCTCTAGACTTATCCTGGTCCTCGTGCTAGGCTTCTCGAATAGGAGGCCGATAGATTTACCCTCTAGCAGCGGTAGGATCCTCTCTCCCGAATAGAATCTCCTCTTCAGCTCTAGAGTCAAATCCACCATATGCCTAACCTCCTCCGGCGCGAAATCAGCCAGCCAGAGGAGGTGCCTCCCCTTAAGCGAGCGAAGCCCCACCACCTGCCACCCTCCAGAACCTTCGGCGGGTTAGGCCTGATAACTGGGCTCCAACAGCTCCAATTATAGACCCCACCCTCTACAATATACTCCCCGGTGTACATATGAAGCCAGGCAGGGATAGGAGGCTAGTAGTAGACAGGCTTCTAGGCAGGCTCGAGGAGAAGGGCGTAGATGCGGAGACCGTCGCCGAGTGGCTCTGGGAGGAGTTCGGAGTCAGGGTAAAGCCTGAATGGAGAAGGATAAGGAGAGCTGCGGCCAAGGCTGGGGTGACGCTCCAGGACCTCGTTTCACTCTACGATGAGCTAGATGTAGAGGTCGAGGAGGATGATTGGTGGTGAGGAGTGTAGGCTCCTAAAGGAGGTTATAGGGCTATCATCCCCCAGGAGGGGAGGAGCCCCAACTTACAGGCTCTACCATGTGGTCAAAGCACTAGAACACTCCGCTAGACAGCCCCTAGGCAGGCACAGGATCTCGGCCCTCCTAGGCTTGGGTGAGGCATCCACACGCACGCTCATGGAGTGGCTGATCGAGACGGGCCTGGCTCTCAAGAGGGGGAGGGGTATAGAGCCCTCCGAGAAGGGCTTGAAGCTCGTCAAAGCAATGAACAAACTCTTAGAGATCCAAGAAAACATAGCTAGCCCTATACGAGGCGGCGTCGCGGTGGTAGTCCCCACAATAGACCCCCCCGAGGACCTGACTGGCGTCTACAAGATCCGCGACTACCTGGTTATGGAGGGATGCAGGATATCGGTAATTGGAGGTGTTAAGGAGGGCAAGCCAGTGTTCCCCGGTCTAGAGGGTGAGCTAGCGTCTACAATATACGAGGCCGTCGAGGACCTCGGCATCTCCGATAGGGCTCTAGTGATCTTCATTCCTAGGGAATGCCTCTACAATGCATATAATGCAGTTGCCAGGATGGTAGCCGAGGAGGTTTGCTAGCACCCCCCCTTAATGCTTACCATCCACCTGTTAACTCCCCGGTTAACTCCTAGGTACCCATAGCAAGCCCGGTGTTACAGGCCCTCACTCCACACCAACCCAACTATATACAAATCCCTCTTGATGGGGCTAGGCTTGTCTGATGATCTATGGAGAGCAGTGAAAGAGTACCTCGAGCAACACGAGGAGGCTAAGGCTAAAGCACGAGGCAGGCGAGGTCCTCGGAGCAGGCTAGTCGACGCAATTCTAGTTATGCTCCTAGCCAAGCCTATGCGGGCGGCCGAGATAGCTGGTATACTAGGCTACCAGACTAGGTATGTCTCTAGCTATCTAAGCTACTGGAAGACTAGGGGCTATGTAGAGTACGAGGCTGGACTCTGGTACTTGACGCCTCTGGGAGAGGAGTATGCGCGTGAGGTCCTCGAGAGGGAGAGTAGGGATAGGTTTAATGAGTTCGCCGTTATCGCACAGCGCATATTATCCACCGTACGGGAAAAGCCGGCAATAAATGACAAGAGAAGAGCCTCCATTAGAGGAGCCGCTGGCAAACCTTTGCCATTCATTGCCGGCCTAAAAGGTAAGCCTGACAATAAACCACAAGAGAGGGCCGCCTCAGCGAGGTGTGCACTAGAGGTATCTAGAGAGGATCTTACAGGCGATGAGCTCGAGGTTATGTCGTTCCTCTTAGACCACTACGCCAAGTGGGGAACCACATACATCTACCTTGACCAGATGCAGGAGGAGATGGGGGCAGATTTTCAGTGGCTTGTTAAGACTCTACGGGGACTCCAGACTAAAGGCTACATATATATTTACAGGGATCCGAGGTTAGGCATGAGAGTTGGTCTCTCCAAAAAGTCTAAGGAGCTCATTGAGGCATGCGAGGCTGGAGCCCGGCTGTAGTTTTATGAGGTCCCAGCTGGAGTATCTACAACTATACTCTCACGATATTATGGTTTAATGATATTCTAGCGATTGCATGGTATGCTGTGACCCCATAATATTACCTTTTGTATCATTATGCGAGTATTATCTAGACAAAACTAACTATCACTAGAACCCTTTTGCCTTACCTAGGATTTTGCCCGTATTGGAAGTTGATAGACAATACAGAGAGTTAACCGGGGGGTTAACAAGAGTCTGGGGAGTGATGCTGGCCTAGAGGAAGTCCTCAAGCGTGGGCCTCGGCTTCAGGAGGGTTATATGGCGCTTGGCTAGAGGCCACTCGTTTACGAGGCCTCCGGCCAACCTCTCTAGTTCTCCATGTGAGAGCCCTCTAGCTATTGGCCTCTTCATGGCGGCCCTCACAGTTTCCCTTATATGCCAGTTACCTACGGGGGCGTAGTACTGTGGTAGTATCTCCCTCACGATAATCGCGTCGGCATTACGCCCCCTAGCGGATAGGTGCTCCAGTATTGGGAGCTTCGCAGCACTAAAACCTCCATCCTCAGCCGTCTTCCTGCCTAGGGGATCCTCTGCAACACGCCATACTAGGGGGGCTGCAGCCGTCTGGGTCCAGAGGCCATGGGGGTGCCATATCTCAATCCACTCCATCCACCCTGCCCCAGGCAGGAGTATTATGAGGAAACGGTTGTGTAGGTACTCGGAATAGTATACCTCTAGCGTGTCTATCCAAGGCCTCCCCCTCAGGCTGTCCCTAAGCCTCCGTGACAACATTTCATCCACAGCAGTGATCGCCCACCGTGTGGGAACAAGCCTCCTATTTCTAAGCCTGCCGAGAGCACCTAGGCTCAGGGCCCTCTGTATCCTATAGACATCCACCCCCGACCTGTAGAGCTCCCATGCGAGGGGCTCTGCCTTCTCATCCTCCCATAATACCCTCTCAAGCTTAGGCTCTAGAGAAGGGTTCCCCCCAACCACCACCCTCCTAGCCGGAGCCGTAGGGCCCACGGGCTTGGTGTACCCGTCGAAGCTCACCCTAGGAACGGGGGTTCTCAGAAGCTCAACCATGCTGTCGACTGGCCTCGAGGATAGGGCTGCTGGCGCTATCTCGAGCTCATACAGCCTCTCGAAAGCCCTCCTGGCAGCGTTGAGCTGTATGGAGCCTGCCAGGAGCTCGCTTCTAAGCCTTACTATAGAGGCTAGAGGAACGCCCCTCTCCCTCCACCCCTGGGGGTCCTCGTATCGCGACGCATCTTGTGGTGATGCGCCTGGAGGTACCATATAGTACAGCCTCACCCTGGGGTATCCCCTTTCCCCCACGAGTATGCTGGGCGGGGTGGGGCCCTCAACATCCCTCCTCCACCCAGCTCTCTGGAGGCTCCTGGTCTGGCTTCTAAGCCTGTCGAGTATAGGGCAGGATGGCAGGCCGCAGAGCAGCCTGAAGCCCTTACACCTGGTGCACAGCTCCGGGGGGATTCTCGGCAAGTCTTCCAGCCCTACCCTCTCACAGTGAATCCCTTAGACTCTAGAAATCTCTTTAGGGCTCCAGCCTGCCCGGCATAGATCTTAGCAAGCACTGTATCTCCCTTCTCTAGCACGGGATTCTCCACGAAGGGGATCACCCACCTGCCTCCAACCCTGGCAGCCACGACCACTATACCCTCCTCATCCAGGCCTAGCTCCTCTAGGTCGGCGGGCTCGGGGCTCGAGTATTCTAGCTGGAGATATGACTCCCAGGGGTCCTCTACAGTCATACCTAGCACCTCCCCAGCCAGCCCGCCCACCACAACGCCAGCCACCCTAGCGGCGGCGTCGGAGAGGTCCTCCAGGCCTGAGAGGAAAGTGTAGCCCGCGAGGACCTCTCCGGGCCTACCAGCACCCTGGGCCGTAAGAGCCTCCATGAGCCCAGTTATCTCTAGATCCATAATCTCCTCCATCTCGAGTATGGTTCTGGCGAGGACCTCATCGCCCGCCAGAAGGCTGTATAGCGAGGCGTCGTAGCCAGCTCTAGCGAGGACCTTAGCCCTGGCAAACCCCCTGGCAGTCTCGTCCGCCAGCATGGCGTCAACGCTAGACTCGAGCCTCGGAGGCCTTGCTCCCAGGATTTCGGCAGCCTCGTAGACCGCCTCGAGGGCGCCCCTCACAATAACCACGTCACCCCTAAGTATGGGCATATCCTCGGGGCTCAGTATAGAGCGGCCCCCGCGCCTGACCAGAACCACGTCCACCGCCTCGAGGGGTTCTGAGGACCTCTCAGACTTCAGAGCAGCGACAACCTCACCACAGCATATCGCTGAGGCCGTGACATACCTGTGTGGTGGATACCCCCTTAGAGCAAGCTGGGCCATATCGCCCGCCGCGTCACTGGCCCTATCGAAGGCGGCAGCCAGCTCAACAATACCTTTGGCCAGCCCCTCCTGGGAGGGGCTTCTTACCGCGAGGCTCATGAGGGCAACAGCATCCCTAACTATCTCGTCAACCTCGTCCTCAATGGCTAGCGCCTCGAGGGCCGCCAGCTTGTCTCCGAAGGCCAGGCTGTATATGGAGAGGTCGATCATGATGCTAGTTAGCCGCCTCGCCTTGGATAGGAGGCCTATGAGGCCCTCGCGCCTAGCCCCTAGATCCAAAACCTTGGCCCCCTCGCCTCATTAGGTACAGGATCAGAGCGGCTTCGGCCACGGGACCCAGCTTCCCTTCAACCCCTGATATGTAGACCCTCTCAGCCCCGGCGATCTCCTCGGGGGTGAAGTCAGGCTCGCCACCGCTGAAGACAACTAGAGTCTTTCCCTCAACCTGCGGCGGGGTTGAGGGGCTCACCAGCTTCTCTGGCCTGGAAGGAGTGACTGCTATAATCTTGTCGGGGCTCAATAGCCTTGCGGCGTCTGGGAGGTCGGGTAGGACTATGAGCGATCTACCCATCTTGAGTGCTATCCTCATAGCCTCAGGAACCCCTGACTGGGCAGCGCCGCCGTAGGCCTTGGTGACAACTAGATTGCTATACCCTAGGTTGAAGGCTAGCCTGGCCAGATCCACGACTCTCTGCACGCTGGAGACGTTGTGGAGCACTGGTATGACATCGCCCTCCACGCTGGTCAAAGAGTTGCACCCCCATCTTCGAGTAGGGATGCGAGGTATTCTGCTATAGCACTTGCCAGCGGGGGTGGGACAGCCTCCCCCACCATGTTATACTGGGCGTCCCTGCTCCCGAGGAAGACGTGGTAGTCTGGGAATCCCATCAGCCTGGCCTGCTCTCTAACGGTCAGTAGCCTGTCTTGGAATGGGTGGACAAACCTGCTGGTCCCCATAACTGTGGGCGCGTGTCTGTGGGGGTCTAGCCTAACATAGTTTGGTATCCTCCTACCACCCGCCCCGGTAAACTCTATGAGGCCCCGGCCGCTCCTCAGCCTGGCCAACCGCCTTCTATGCCTCCTGGGAACCTCGGGCGGGTCCTCGTGGTTAGGAGGCCAAGACGCTCCGGGCTCTGGCAGACCTTTCAGAGCCTCGGCTACCGTCGGGCCTCTCACCCTCCTGGGGTTGAGCCTAACATTGGAGATGAAAACCCTCGTCCTCCTGCTGGGGGTACCGTGGTCCTCAGCCTTCAGAACGTTGAAGTACACCCTGGGATAGCCGGCCCTGGCCACCTCAGCCCTCAGCGATCTCTCTATCTCCGGGTGCATTATGCCCGGGACGTTCTCGACCACGAAGTATCTTGGCTTTATGCTGCCTATAACCCGTATTGCATGTAGGAAGAGCTGCCCTGCTGGGTCCCTGTAGAGCCGGTCCAGCGGCCTCTCCATCCTCCTTGGATTAGCTCCTGTGAAGGGCTCGCAGGGGGGGCTGGCCACAACTACGTCTACCTCTCCTGGCCTCAGCCCTGCGGCCTCCAGGATCTCCTCGAGTCCAATCTCCTTTATGTCGTCTGCTATCACGGATGCGTGGGGGAAGTTGTACTTATAGGTCTTTGCCGCGGGAGGGTAGTTGTCAACAGCGGCTAGGACCTTGAAACCCGCCTCCTCGAAACCCCTTCCGAACCCTCCGCCGCCCGAGAAGAGGTCAACCACCGTAAATCCTCGACTCATCCCTCTCTATTTCCTCCCTAAGCCTCCCTATCCTTTCTCTAAGCCTCTCTATAGCATCCTCGCCGCTCATCTCCTCCAGGACGACGCCGCACTTCTGGCATGTGAAGTCGGCCATGAAGGCGTCGTCGAAGCTGTACTTCTCGCCGCATGAGGGGCAAACATAGAAGGTGTTGGAGTTCTCGTGGGCCTCCTTTATTTCGAGCTTCTCGAGCACCTTCCTCTTGAGGTTGAGCAGGCTCATGTTTATCGTGTCGCTGTCTATCCTCCAGAAGTACCTGGTGGCCTCCCTCTTCGGGTGCCTCCCCTTCCTGCTAACTATAATCCTCTTCTCGCCTAGCAGCCTGAGTATCCTTCTGATGTCGCTTTGCTTATACCCCGTTAGGCTCTCGAGGTCATCATCGCTTATCCCACCCCTCGGCGACTCCTCGTATATAAGGTGGAATATGTGGGCCGCTATCTCGGGCTCTATCCCGTTGACCTCCGCGAGCTTCCTCACGTATATCTCGAGGCTCCTGACAGGCGTCCCCTTACCCTTTTTCTTCAACCCTCTTACCCCTAGGAGACTCTACTATTCCTAGGCGCCCTCCCTCATAGTCTATTCTACGCCAGCTACCCCTAAATAACCTGTCCAGGAAGACCGCGAGGGCCGCTACCTCGCTGTGAGGCTGGGTGCCTATGGATACGTTGAAGTCGGAGACGTCGAAGTAGAACCTATCAACCTTCTCGGCACCAACAACAACTAGCTTGGGCTTAGGGCTAGACGCTATAATACCCACAATATCGTCTACGTGGATCCCATACATTGTGAGATGCACGACCTCCCCGCCAGCGCTCCTCCACGACTCGAGGTATCTCCTAGCAGAAACCCCGCACTCAAAGTGGAACGGGCCTCCCCACCGCTCGACGACACTCCTGACACTATTCTGGACTGACTCGTCGCACACTCCAGCCAGCACTAGGCCATTTGCGCCGAAAGCCCTGGCAACTAGCGCTACGTGAGTAGTAACCCTCTTATCCCTGCCCGGCCTATGACCGAGCCTCAGGACATAAACCCTACCATAAGGACCCCCGGGCTTCAAACCCACGAGCCCCCAGGGTATGGTTTACTAGCTGGTGACTGCACTCCTAGCCTTAGAGTCTAGGAGGGACCTTAGCTCGGCTACTAGAATCCCCAAACCCTTCCCCGTCCTAGCTGATATGGGGATTACTGGCGGGGCCCTAGGGAGGCTGGAGGCCTCAGACTCTAGGGCCTCAAGCCTAGACTCTAGGAGGCTATCATCTAGGGCGTCTATCTTGTTGGCGGCGATTATCATGGGGACGGAGAGCGCGCCTATCCTGGCTAGGGTTTCCACGCCAGCCCTGGTCTTGTCTATCATGTCCTTCTCTGGCTCCGAGGCGTCCACCACGAAGATTATAGCGTCGGAATACTTGACTTCTGCTAGTGTCGCGTGGAAGGCCTCAACTATCTCTGGGGGCACGTCCCTTATGAAGCCCACAGTGTCCGCCAGCACTATGCCGTCGCCCCCAGGCCAGGAGAGCCTGCTGTGTTTAGGCTGAAGTGTAGTGAAGTACTCGGGCCCTACTGGCTTGGACTCGCCGGTCAGCGCGTTGAAGAGACTCGTCTTCCCTGCTGAGGCGTAGCCTACTATGCTTGCGTGCAGGAGGCCGCTGCGGGACCTTGATGCGAGCCTCCTCTCCCTGGACTCCCGGATCTTGTCGAGCTCAACCCTTATTCTGGCAAGCCTTCTCTTGAGGTGCCTCAGGTACTGGTCGGCCGCGTACATCCCGGGCCCCAGGAAGCCGGGGTATTCTCCCATCTTGCTCCTCCTCACCAGCTCTCTAGCTAGGGGGATCTCGTGCCGTATTCTGGCGGCTTCTATCTGGAGTAGGGCCTCCCTGCTAGAGGCGTGGAGGGCGAAGATCTCTAGGATGAGCATGACTCTATCCACAACATTCAGGCCTGTCTCCTTCATTATCGTGAATTTGGAGGAGGGCTGCAGCTCACCATAGTATATAAGGGTCTCCGCTAGGCCCTGCCCAGCGGCTTCTTTAAGAGCTTCTAGGAGGCCCTTCTTAACTATCCTAGGATACCTGTTCCTCCAGATCCTAACGATCTCGTAGCCAGCGGTCTCCGAGAGAGCTAGGGCCTCGTCCACCTGCCTCTCGAGTAGTCTGGGCACTATCATGAACGCTCTGCGGCTACTCCTCATCCCTATCAATCACCACAATGTCTCCCAGAGTCACGTAGTCCCTACCATAGTCGTCGTCCCCGTAGTAGACGTCCTCATCAACTACTGGCTCGAGAAGCTTGGTCCCAAGAACCTTCTCCATACGTCTCGCAAGATCGAGGCTTGGCTTCAGCTTGCCAGCCTCTATCTTCCTGAGCATAGTCTCGCTTATCCTCAGCTTCTGAGCCAGCACGGCGGTGCTCCATCCCCTAGCCTCCCTAGCCTCCCTGATCCTCTCGGGATAGTCCTCGACAAGATCGTACATATCTGGCGCCAGCCGCCTAGGCCTCCTCACGCCCCTAGGCCTCCTGGGCTTTGCCTCCCTAACGGGCTGAGCCCTACCTCCCCTCGAGAGCCTCATGTAGCACGATAGGCATAACACCATCTCGGCCCCGTCGACAAGCGCCCTGTAGGGCCTGCCCTGTATGGGGCTGCCGCATATGTCACAGTAGACAGTGGACTGCCTCAATACTGCGGGGCACCTTAGATCTATATTTAGTGGGCGGCGGCCCTATAAACTGGCCCCGGCATGCATAAAGTAGAATCATATTAATTGAGTCGTAATAGCCCTCACGGCTTTTAAGCATTCCGGTTAAAGGTATGTGGTGGGAGCATAGATGACTCTCAGCAGCGCTGGCAGTAGGAGGGGGGGATCGAAGCATCACGGCGAAGACCCCTCGGAGAAAGACCTCGAGGTGAAGCTCCTCAGGGATAAGGTTAGAAGCCTCACCAAGGAGAAGATCAGCCTCCAGAGGGAGCTCGAGTACTATAAGAACGAGATAACCAAGCTCCTCTCGCCCCCCTACATAGAGGCTGTTGTCCTCGAAGTCATAGATGAGGGTAGGGTCGTAGTAAAGAGCACCACGGGTCCCAACCTGATCGTGAACGTTGCCTCAGGCGTAGATGTCTCCAGGCTCAGGCCAGGCACCGTGGTGGCGCTCAACAACAGGGGGTCAACCATAGTTGAGGTGCTCCCGGGGAGGTATGACCCTCTCGTTAAGGCTATGGAGGTTGAAGAGAAGCCTCGAGTTACCTTTAGAGACGTCGGGGGCTTGGGAGAGCAGGTTAGGGAGCTCTACGAGGTGGTGGTGCTTCCTCTCAGGAGGCCTGACCTCTTCAGAGAGATGGGTATAGACCCGCCTAAGGGGGTCCTCCTGCACGGCCCTCCAGGGACCGGTAAAACCCTGCTAGCTAAGGCGGTGGCCGGAGAGACTGAGGCTACCTTCATAAGGGTTGTTGGAAGCGAGCTAGTCAACAAGTTTATAGGGGAGGGTGCGAGGCTCGTTAGGGAGATCTTTAGGCTTGCCAGGGATAGGGCGCCCTCGATAGTATTCATAGACGAAATAGACGCGATAGCGTCTAGAAGGGTCGATATGGGTACTAGCGGCGACAGGGAGGTGCAGAGGACCATGCTCCAGCTGCTCGCCGAGATGGACGGCTTCGACCCCCTGGATAATGTTAAGGTTATTGCAGCCACGAACAGGCTAGACCTTATAGACCCCGCTGTGCTGAGGCCTGGCAGGTTCGATAGGATTATCGAGATACCCTTGCCAGACTATCATGGTAGGCTAGAGATACTTAGTATCCACGCCAGCAGAGCCCGGCTGGAGGAGGGGGTGGACTTTGAGTATATAGCCCGGATAACTGAGGGGTTCACGGGCGCGGACCTGAGGGCTGTTGTGGTTGAGGCGGGTTACAACGCCATAAGGAGGGGGGCTAGGGCGATATCTATGGAGGATATTGTAGGTGCTGTTATGAAGGTTAGGATTGCCGTGGAGAAGAGGGGCGGGAGCGACCCGTTCCTGCAGCACTCCAAGAGGGGTGATGAGAGGGGGTTCACTACCGTGCTTTAGCCCTTCTTCTTGGGCTTCCTGGACTTTCTAGCCTGCCTAGAGATGCAAACGTAGTACTTCACCCCTTCCTCCAGCCCTATGGGGGGTTCGAAGGCGAATAGTATGCCCCATATCGATAATATCTCAACATTCTCCCCGCTAGCTGGCACCTTGTAGCCATGGCCGCAGAACTCGTAGTCGTCGAGGCTCTCGGGCTTGCTGCTGATAACCTCTATCTGCAGCGTGTCGCCCTCGCCAACATCTAGAAGCCCGTCTATTACGTCGAACTTAACCTTAGGACCCTTCCTAGCTTTACCGCTGGCAATCCTCTGGCCCTGGAGCCTGCCGGGCTCTATCTCCTCGATCTTGACCTTAAGCTTGACATTCACGCCTCCAGACCCCCATGGGATTCCCGGCGGGGGCGGAGACTATTAACGTTAGGTGTTTGGACACACCTTCAAGGGGTGTCTATGGGGCGTGGTCTTCGAGGTAAGGGAGGTCGACCTCGCTGGCAGGATAGGGAGGATCTATACTAGGCATGGCGTGATAGAGACGCCCGCATTCTTCCCCGTAATAGACGTGGCGAGGCAGGAGGTCCCTATTAGAGAGGTGGTTGAGGCGGGGTTCGGCCAGGTTATCACTAACGCCTACTTGGTGTGGAGGCGTTTCGGCGCTGAGGCGGCTTCTAGGGGGGTACACAGTGTTTTGGGGTTTGACGGTCCTGTGATGACGGATTCGGGGGCTTACCAGATACTCGAGTATGGGGGCGTTGAGGTAGGTCAGGATGAGATAGTTGAGTATCAGAAGGCTATAGGGAGCGACATAGCAGTTATCCTGGACATACCCACGGGCGACGTGTCTCGTAGCGAGGCCGAGAGGAGCGTGGAGGAGACTCTTAGGAGGGCGGTTGAGGCGTCTAGGCTTGTTGAGGGCGACGAGAGGATTTGGGTTCTCCCTGTACAGGGCGGGAGGTATTTCGATCTCGTCGAGGAGAGCGCTAGGAGGGCGGCAACAATAAGTGGGTACGGGATGTATGGGATAGGCAGCCCAACCGTATTCCTAGAGAGGTATATGTACGATGTTGTTATAGAGGCTGTTAGGAGGGCTAAACTACACTTACCTTGGGGAAGGCCAGTTCACCTGTTCGGCGCGGGGCACCCACTCATAATTCCATTCGCTGTGGCTATGGGGGTCGACACGTTCGACTCCGCGTCCTACATCCTCTACGCTAGGGACGGCAGGTATATGACTGAGGGAGGCGTCTATAGGTTGGAGGAGCTTGACTACCTTCCCTGTAGCTGCCCCGTATGTAGTAGGAGGAGCCCTGAGGACCTGCGGGAGGCCGAGAGGCACGAGAGAACCAGGATGCTAGCGCTCCATAACCTCTACACCATCTCAGCCACACTTAGGAGGGTGAAACTAGCCATACGTGAGGGGAGGCTCTGGGAGCTCCTAGAGGAGGCTTCTAGGAGGCATCCAGCTGCTGCAAGGGCGATGTCGCTCATATCACGCCACACGGACATGCTCTCTAGGGGCGCTCCCTTGTCTAGGGGGTCTGTAAAGGGGGTGAGGGCTTACGGGGTTGAGAGCCTGAATAACCCAAAGCTCCAGAGGTTCAGGGATAGGAGCAGGCTGGTGTTGAGACTCCTAGCTGAGAGGTATGGAGGGGGGAGGGCCTTGTTCAAGCCGCTGGAGCCGAAGCCCCAGCCAGGCGAGTGTGAGAGGCTTGTGGGCGGGGATCCCTGGATCATATACTACCAGCCCTTCGTAGGAGTCTTTCCCGTGGAGCTCTGCGGCGCCTACCCATCGATACACGTGGACCATCCTGGCCTGGGACTCCCCAGAGAAGTGTTGGAGGACCTAGCCGGGGAACTCGAAGAGGCTGCTAGGATGCTTAGCGAGTCCGGCTACAGTGTTGAGTTGACATACTGTAGTGGGGTAGAGTGGAGTTCTAGGCTCTCAAGCATTCTGGCCGTGAGAGGCTTGAGGCTGGTTGACTCGTGTTGAAGGCCTAGAGCTTCTTCCTGGGCTGGTGGCTGCGCAGCGGCTACATGTATATGCCTCCGCTCTCCCTCTCCCCCTCATCCCCCTCTAGCATCTTGCTTAGCGTCTCTAGGACCTCCTTCTGCATGCTAGCCATTTTCTCGACCTCCTCGGTGGGTATATCGACTCCTATGATCTCCCTGCCTATCACCTTGAGCCCTCTGATGGCTGCCTCGTAGTCGACTCTCTCCGCCACAGTATATGGGAGTATCATGGCTGCTGGCACTCCGAGGTAGTCCATGTATATGTAGAGTAGGGCTAGGGGCCCTACGACTCCCAGCCCGTTCTCCATCTGCGGCGCTTCGAGCCTAGGCTCAGTGTAGTGCCTGTTGGATATCCACCTGTAGCCGTGCTTCTCCTCCTTGGGCATATACTCCATGTTTAGGCCTCCTACTAGCACGGCCTTAGATATCCCCATCTCTGAGGCCCACGACGCTATTGTGTAGAGATACTCGTCCTGCACCTCCCTCTCGGGGTTAGCCCTATGGACTATGGTGGCGACGCGGGACTCGCTGGAATAGTAGAGCTCGAAGGGGTATCCAGGGCCGTCGTCTTCAACTACAACCACGGGAGGGAGTAGTGGGGATATGATGTAGCCTCGCTTGCTAGAGTTTAGCGCTAGTGCTAGGTGCTTCGACACTAGGTAGCCTACTAGGCCGAAGCCTCTGAACCCTGTTACGAGTGTGGCCCCCTCTAGCTCCTCCCGCTTAAGGTCCGTGACTATTTTTACCTCATCCACCAAAACTCAGCCCTCCCTACCGAAGCCTAACAATCTCCCCTCTATCTAGGCCCTTAATAAAGGCGAGCGGCACCCTAACTCGGCCTACACCAATGAGGTTGTCGTCCTCATCAACAACTAACGCCTCCTCCCCGGGCCTGAGCCCACTGTCCCCGCCCACAACCTGGGAGGCGAAGACGGAGCCCACGATGCTAGCCCCCCTAGCAACTATCACCCTATATCTTGGGGGTCTGGTTGAGGACCTCACTACCTCGGCAGCCCTTATCGAGAGGCTCGCGTACCCGTCGCTAGGCCTGAGAGTTAGGTAAGGCTCTCCATCCTTCCATACCTGCCTGACCCTACCCCCAGCGCCGAAGCTGACCTCAAGGCGCCCCTCTAGCAGTGCTGTTGCTACCCCCGCGTCGAACTGAAGTGCCAGCCTAGACCATAGCAGCCTGTAAATCCTCTCGTCAACCAGCCTCCTGCCCACTCTCTCCCATACACCCCTATGGGGTGGTTCCCGTGTATTGTCGACAATATATAGATTTTGAGGTGTATGCTCGATATAGTGGAGGCAGGCTTATCTGGACGCCCAGGGTGCTCTAGAGTCATGGACGACGGCAGGCTGGAGAGGATACTAGCTGAGATGAGGAGGAGGGGCTTCAGGCTCACACCCCAGAGAGTCGCTCTAGTCCGCTACATAATTGCTAACGTCGAGAACCACGAGAGCCTTAGGGAGATACACGAGAAGGTTTCGAGAAGCGTTCCCGGGATAAGCGTGTCCACGGTCTACCACACTCTAAAGCTCCTCGAGGATATAGGGGTTATAAAGACGTTCGAGCTAGAGGGGAGGATACACGTCGACAGGCCCCACCTACACCTAAACATCTACTGTAGAGACGACGGGAGGGTCGTGGACTTGGAGCTAGGCGAAGGAGAGATACTGAGTCTCCTCAAGTCTATGGGACTCACCCCCAGAAACATAATAGTCGAGTCGGAGACCTGCCCCCCATCCCTAGCAGCCCGAGGCAGGGAAGGAGGGCGCAGATAGCCCTACAAGGGGCCTCTTGCTGTTAAGGGCTCAAGAACACGAAATCACAAGGGTCTCAGCTTGGGGGTGCTCGGGGTTGGTTAAGAGGGTGCAGCAGAGCTTCGAGTGCGACTCTCCCCCATGCATACATGTCGTGGTAGACGAGAGGAAGAAGGTCTTCAAGATATTCCTCGAGGACTACGAGGTGATAGCACCAATACCATTAGAGAAGGTTGTAGCAGCATGCGAGAGCGTGCGCAGGCTGAGGGAGATGATGTCGAAGGAGGGGTTCAGGGAGGCTGAGGGAGATGATGTCGACAGGCTAGCTAGGAGGTATCTCAGGGCCGAGCCATACGAGGAGGAGGTCGAAAGCTAAGAAGCCCAGCAAAGGCTTTTCCTTCCCAGGCTAGCAATTGTACTAGATTTAGGCCAGTATATTCCTTTCTCCTTGATTTTCCTAATCTCCCAAAGTGCACAAACATGATCCAAGCCCCTTCCGAACCTTCCGAAGCAACGCTTACATATTAATCCCCAAATAGTTCATAGGCCACATGGACTATGTCGAGAAGATTACCGACAATAGTACAAATAAATTGCCGTACAAAACTTCCAAAACCATCCAGAGCTAGCATGGGAGCTAAAGTGTACTATAAACCCAAAAAGCTAGGATAAGCTATGTTTGATATCCTTAAACGTTAGTTTTGTTGTTATCTATATTTAAAAGGGTATCAAACATGGTTCCAAGAATTTCTAACTATATATTAGGATTTTTGTTGATAATCGCTCTCTTATATGCAAACTTAGCATTCGCGGCTTTGTATAACGATAGCAGAATCAAAGTAGGTGTAGAGGGCTATAATGTTTTTGACAGGCTTTTAGTTGGTGTGTACACACAGGTTAAATTTGACTATGACGACGTCAACAATCGTTTTTGGGATGTTGATGTAGATAGCTGGAGATATAAGGCCTGGTGGTGTTTTACGTGTTATGCAGAGATAACATCAACTAGTACTCAAGTAGATCCTAACTATAGATTATATGGTAAGGCTTCTTGGAATATTGGGTCTTGGAATGTCCAGTTTACAGGGTATAATCAAATAGAAGTTGAAAGGGAGATTTGGATAGATGACGACTGGATTGAAATAGATTACCGTGTGTTTATAGATGGTCAAGGAACTTATGGAGACATTATAGAGGACTTGGCTAGTAATCTATTGCCTGTAATAATTAACTTGTTATTGAAATATAGATAGTGATATACATAAAAAGAAAACATAAAAGAATCTGCATTAAGGGTGTTAAAGCTAGGTTGCGGCGTAGGTTCCTAGATCGTTATTTCTTTATTTCTTTATTCCTTGTTTTTTTAGTCATCTTAGTGGTAGTTTATCCCTTAGTCTCTTTTTACATAGATGTTTACTTTGGTATGGACAAGGGTCTAGTATATGATGCAAAGGTAACATACGCTTTTATATTCGAGGTCAGTCCTGAGCGTGCCAAACAATTTCTGGCAAAGTATGGCACAGATAGGTATGCCGTTCTTATCGAGCTTAGAAATCCTGATTTGGGCTCCAACACTATCAACGTATCATATAAGCTGATTGCAATCAAAAATGCGCTTAGCTTTAGAAGTATAGAAGACGGAGGGGTGGTCTTCTACAACTCAAGTGTTATAGCGGAGCACGAGGAGGTTAAGCCGCTTGACGACTTTCTACTCAAACTACTTATGCCCCCTAGAGACAGGCTTTACAACGATGGGATAGCTTTATCTCTGAAAAAAGCTGGATTTTATATAGCATATCCCGAGCCGCACCCAGATAGAGTCCTAGGTGTTCCGAGAACTTATCAAGGAAGTTTATCGCTGGAAACCCCCTCGATAGAATGCAGTTACCCAAGCTGTAACCTGCTATATATAGGCTTGGATGATACGCGTCTTCTCCTTCTTGAACTCAATATAAGGCTTAGGGATACCGATGGAGATAGTTCTAGCTTCATAACTTACCTAGGTGATGTAATCCTAGGTGGGATTATGGACTCAAAAGCTCTGGAGGACGTTTTAACTGGAGAAATGATAAATCGAAGTGAAGAAGTGATTCTACGCTTAGACAGCATTAGTGGATTTATACCGAGCGATCAGGCATGGCTTGAGTACTTGTGGTGGAATTTTAACAGGCTTTTCCCATTCTCGTATGCCGTGATAATGGCTTCAATCATATTGCTAATCGTAAGGGTGAGAAGATGGCTATAAGACTAGAAGTAAGAGGTTTAGAAAAAACATATGGAAAAATTAGGGCATTAAGAATAGAATCCCTCGAAATAGAGTCAAAGATCATAGCAATAATTGGACCTAATGGGAGCGGGAAGACAACATTTCTAACTATAGCTGCTGGGCTTAGCTACCCGAGCAAGGGGCATTTAGAGATAAATGGATTGATACCTTATAAGGAAAGGGAGAAAGCGTTAAAGGAGATATCTTTTTTATTTGAAAAACCGAAACTCCCCCTACCAGTCAAAGTCAGGGATGTAGTAGGGCTTGTAAGGGAGCTAGGTGATTCGGATGGTGTTGAGCAATTCATTAACGTTATGAACATGGGAATGTTGATGGACAGGAACTTATATGATTTGTCCATGGGAGAAGCACAACTTGTGGGGCTTCTTACTGCACTATATATGAAGTCTAGTGTTGTTATATTAGATGAGCCCTTTGCCCACTTGGACGTTAGAAGGGGAGGTATTCTAGCAGGTATCCTTAAGGATAGAGAGGCTTGTATATATACAACGCACTCCCCATGGGACGCTGAGAGTCTGGCTGATTATATAATCGTGCTGGATGATGGCGAAATAAGGTGGTCTGGAAGTAGGAGTGAATTATATAAAGGGAACATAATTGAGGTTTATATCGAGCCCGGCAATGGACTGCAATATATTAAGTCGGAGGACAGCGGCATAAGACTCTTAACATGCCATGGCTATATATGTCTTGTTCAAGTAGAAGACTTCGACTCTCTCGAAAGATTGTACAAGAGAGGGGATATTAACGGGTTTAAGAAAGCTGGGGTGAGGAAAATATATGCCAATGCATTGGGCAATGACTAAAGCTATTCAATGGTATTATAAAGGCCTGTTTCATCCTTTAACAATAATATTTGCAGGAATAATTGTAATAGCTTTAATTGAATCCCTCAACAGGCCTGAACCCTCACGAGCCAACTGGATCTGGCTAACACTTGAGTGGCTACTCTTTCCCCTATATTTCTTGCAGGCGGCCCTCCATATTGTAAGGGATCCTAAGACCACGGTTTTTGAGCTAAACCTTATCAGAAGCTGGAAGACTCTTTTCCTGGCTAGGATAGCCGTTTTCCTAGCATCCCTAACTATTGTGGTTGTTCCAAGTAGCTTACTCCTTTACTTAAAAGGGTTTCAAGACATGATAATCCCTCTCGCATTAAAAGGTTTAGAATACACCACAATAGTTTCCATAGCTATACTGCTCCAGTCGCGTAGGGGGGCCCTAGCATTTATTATAACGACGGCAATAATACTACCCTCGGCCTCTCTAGGGGTTATCAGCAACGTTCCCCCAGGCCAAAAGCTCGGGACAGTAGAGTCTATCATGCTATACTTTGTATCACCTATCCTACTACACATGAACAGCCAATTACTCAGCATGGATGAACATGTATTATGGTTAGTAACGATAGCGATCTCAACACTATTAATGTTAGGCTCCTTTATAATTTTCATTAAAGGAGAATTACATGCATGACAAATCTAACTACTCTCCTATATTAGATTTCACAAGATCGGATTCAAGGTATTTGTCTTGAGTAGCTTCAGCTCATGAATTAGAATCGGGATACACTGAGACGTGCTAGCCTAACCTTGGTATCAAGGACTTGGAACGACTGTCTCCTACCCTTCTGGTTGTAACCCTTAAGGAATAGCAGCTCATGTATTCTAAGATATAAATGTTCGTGTCACCAGCAAGAATCCTTACATCCTTACATAAGATATTCACTTTTGAGTTACTCTCGTGACTCTTCGCGTAAAGCAGTCTGATTATAGTATGAAAACCTGTAGGGACTCTCTGAGATAGATTTGTGGTGGGCCCGCGGGGATTTGAACCCCGGACCTCCGCCGCGTCAGGGCGGCGTCCTGACCAGGCTAGACGACGGGCCCTCCTGGTTAGTCTATCTTTGGCTCTCTGGGCTCTTATGCGTTTGGCATGGTTCTCTCTGGAGGTTGGTGTCTGTGCGGTATTGGCCCTAGTATTTACCATGTAGATCACGACCTATACTATATTTGGGTGTTGGGGTGTTCTGGTTTGCCTGGCTTTGACTGTAGCGTTGTGAGGAGCGAGTTCCCCTCGCTGGAGAGGGGGATTATTTATCTCGACAACGCCGCGAGCACTCTAAAGCCTAGGAGAGTTGTGGAAGCTATGAGGGAGTTCTCCTACACTAGCTATGCCAACGTTCACCGGGGGGTTCACACTCTCAGCATGGAGGCGAGCAAGAGGTATGAGGACGCCCACGAGACTGTGGGCAGGCTCGTCGGGGGCTCTTGGGACGAGATTGTATTCGTTAGGAATACTACTGAGGCTATGCAGCTAGCCGCTCTCAGCCTAGCGCTGAACGGCGTGCTGAGGGGTGGGGAGGTTATTGTCACGGAGGCAGACCACCACTCCACCCTGCTGCCCTGGGTAAGGGCGGCTAGGCTAGGTGGCGCTTCAGTGAAACTACTCCCAGTTGACGATAGGGGCGTGCCTAGGTGGGATCTGCTAGGGGAGCTCCTCTCTGAGAAGACTAGGGTCGTCGCCTTCGGCCACGTCTCTAATGTTACTGGCGCGGTAGCCCCTGTCGAGGATATTGCCAAGGCCGCCAGGAGTGTAGGGGCGCTGGTCGTCCTGGACTCTGCCCAGGGGGTGCCCCACCTGCCTGTGGACTTTAGGGGGATGGGCGTGGATATCGCGGCTTTCAGCGGGCACAAGATGCTGGGCCCCACGGGCATCGGCGTCCTCTGGGCTAGGCGTGACCTCCTAGAGGAGCTGGAGCCTCCGCTGGGCGGGGGCGGGACGGTGAGTCGGGTTAGGTTATCCCCCTCTGGCGGCGTATCTATAGAGTGGGACGAGCCTCCCTGGAAGTTCGAGGCTGGAACCCCGCCTATAATAGAGGCTATAGGGCTGGCCGAGGCCGCGGAGATGCTTAGGGAGATAGGTATGAGTGAGATAGCGAGGCACGAGGACTTCCTCACCGAGAAGACCATGAAGTTGTTGGAGCCGCTCCACGAGGAGGGTGTGATAAGGTATGTGGGCCCCTCCAGCCCGGGGGAGAGGCATGGGATAGTATCCTTCGTGGCAAGGGGCAGGAACCCCGACGAGATAGGCCTCCTGCTGGATAGGAGGGGGATAGCGGTGAGGACGGGACTCCACTGCGCCCACATACTCCACGACAGGCTAGGGGTGCCTGAGGGCAGTGTAAGGGCCAGCTTCTACATATATAACTGTCCGAGCGATGTCGAAGCCCTCGCAACGGCCCTCGAGGATATACTGCTAAGGAAGGCAAGATAGCCAGCTGTAAGACTTTAAACCTCCGCACAAACTTAAACACAATCCGGACCCCAACGAGGGCCCGTAGCTCAGCCAGGACAGAGCGCCGGCCTCCTAAGCCGGTGGTCGGGGGTTCAAATCCCCCCGGGCCCGCCACACCACCG
>WANT01000055.1 GCA_015521685.1 Aeropyrum sp. | reverse complement strand
CGACGGGCTCCCCAGGCCTCAGACCGCTAGTCGACTCGTAGACCTGAATAAACGCCTTATCCCCGCTAATCCTCGTTATCTCACCTATAAGCCTGTACTCTCCGACGTAAACCATCTCATACATCTGAGCGCCCTGCATTCCCTCAGCAACGACCAGAGGTCCTGAGACCCTCACTACCTTTCCCTTTACAGACACCACACGCACCCCTCTATACCCAAGCCCTACCTGTCACGCCCTGCTTTATACGACTACTGCTTGTAGTCCCCCTAAACTTGGGCCCCCTCTACGGTTAATAATATTGCAACGCGAGATAGAGCAGCGTCCTCCCTGTGATATATAATCGTATTTATTACATTATTAATATACAATTGACGAGACAATTCAAATTTATCTTTAGAATATACCCAGCGAAACATTATGGAAGATTCTACTTGAAAATCCTTGTCGATACATCTAACTAGCAACTTTATAACTTCATTCTCCAAATAGAGTCTTTCTAGCCACTCTCCTAAGCCTCGGCTCCTCGACCGAGACGATATTGTTTACAGTGTAGTCTAGCCTTGCTCCTCCTCTTACCTCTAGTATGACGCCTCCGTAGATCCCCTCATTAGCCTCTATAGATATTCCAGAGACTCCAAGGCGGGCTAGGATAGATGCGACGGCATCCCTATCTTCAGGGGCGCAGACGATCTTGTCTATACCCCCTTTGGACTCTTCAACAGCGTCTCTAAGAACCCTCTCCAAATAGCTCTTATAAGAATCGCTCTCAGCTTTCCTTCTCCTAAACTCCTCTAGAGCCTCGCTGAGTAGCCGAGTTATTATTTTGTCTTTTACGTTCTCTGACGCTGTCTTAACCTCTAGATCATACCTAGCCTTCAGCCCCTGAAGCTTCTCACCAGCCTCCTCCCCTCTGGCCTTTAGCCTACGTAGCGCAGCGTTCAACGCCTCCTTATAGGCCTCCTCTACTAGCCTCAGGCTAGCCTCCTTACTCTCCTCAACCTTCTTCAAAGCCTCTTTCAAGTAAGGCTCTAGGGCCTGGCTTGCAAACTTCTCTAGGTCACCCTCTATCCTACCCAACAGTTAGACCCCCCTATCCGAAGCCTAGGGCGCGGGCTATTAGCTTGTTCACATCTATGGGCTCTGCTCTTTCTTGTATAGAGGGGAGTACTAGTAGGGTGGCTCCTGCTCTCGCCGCCTCAGTACGGGCTGTATCCTCGTCTTCAACCAGGTGCTTGAGCACAAGTATTATCTTAGCGTTGTGGTTTGGCGCATCATCCCTAATGGCTCTGAGGACCTCCTGCCAGTTGGAGGCCTCAACTGTAACTGCCCCTATGCTCCTGAAGAGGGGCGATGTCTCTGGGTCTGAGATAGCCATTATTCTCCCTTTGCCTGACTCCACAGACAAGCTGTCCGCCCAATCACCTCTAGCTATCACACCAGACCTCTTAATTATGGCGGGCCTCGTCGGGGTTTTGTGGGCTGTGAACGTTAATCCCGCCCAGTCTTCCTTTCAGTTTGAAGCCCGGTGCAGGAGGCTGGTGGGTGCTGGAGTTGGACAAGGTCATAGGGGGTATGGTTCCACGGCCAGCGAGAGAGGCTGTCGAGATACTCATAGATCACTTGGATCTTAATGCAGGGGATCCGAGGCCCGGAAGTGTGGTTGAGGGGTATATACGGGAGGTAGTCAGGATAACTTCGAGAGCCGTTCTCGGCGTTGATAGGCCTGGGTGGGTGACGGCGGGCGCCAGCGAGGGTAACCTGTTAGCCCTATACGCTCTCAGGGAGATGGGTTTCCGCAGGGTTCTTCTCTTCGATACTGCCCACTATAGCGTCCTTAAGGCTGCCCGCATTCTTGGTCTAGAGCACAAGGTCCTCGACACGAATGGAGGGAGGCCTAGCATGTCTGAGGTCCCTGCTGAGGTGCGAGAGGGTGATATAATAGTGGCCACGGTTGGGACGACTCAGGAGGGTTTGGTGGACCCCGTAGGAGCTCTAGCCAGCATTGCTGCCGAGGCTGGTGCTGCTGTACACGTGGATGCAGCTTATGCCGGATACATAGCCAGGTATCTCACTGTTAAGGCTAAGTTCAAGCTAGACCCACCCATCTACACTCTAGTCGTTGACGCCCACAAGCTACCCGAAGCCCCTCCACCCGCAGGGATCATACTATCATGCTGCGGCGAGGTCCTGGATAGAATGTGGTTCACTGCGCCATACATACCCTCCGGGAGGCAGTTCGGCGTCCTAGGAACAAGGCCTGGCGGGCCTATCGCCGCAGCAGCCCACATACTTAGAAATCTCGATTCGCAAGGGTTCGAAACTATAGCTGAGGACCTTATGGGGAGGGCTAGACGCCTCGTTACCTCGGCCAGGGATCTCGGCTTCGAGCCAGCCGTTGAGCCTGAGGTGCCTGTGGTTTGCCTCAAGCACCCTAATATTGAGGCTTTGATGAGTCGGCTCGAGAACCTAGGCCTACAAGCCTACAGGTGCCCTAGGTATGGGGGAGTTAGGGCTGTATTCCTATACTCTACAAGGGTGGAGGAGTATTTGGATGCGTTCGAGAGGGCTCTAGGGTAGCTAGCCTCGAACAACTATCCTAGCCGCCAGACTCCCCGCGAGGTCCTCGTCAATACTTCCATAGACCTCCACCCTGTCAAACAATAGGGATAAGCTTGAGACTACTCCGTGGGCAGCCCACCATTCGAGAGAGCCATCTATATAGACCCAGCCCTCCAACCTCCCATCAGACCAGCACGCAACAGCACCAAACTCTCCTTCTCCTAGAGGGGCATGGTGAGCCATCCACCCCGCTCTCCCGCCTCCCATAGAGCAGGCGCCTATGCCTATCGGCGTGCAGCGCCTACTCGCAACCCTATTCGCTGCCCCGCAGAATACTGTGGCTGGCGAGATGCCCGGAGAGACTTCTAGGAACTCCTCGAGAACCTCCTCCCTGGTCAGAACGATATACACGTCTAGGAAGTCTAGCGGCAGCCCCACCTCACCTGATATTGCGTCACGCAGTGCTTCCATAGGCCCTAGCAGCGACAGATACTTCTCCAAGGTTAACGTTGAGGGCTGGTGCCTGCCCTGCTGCAGACCCGCAAAACCAAACACCACCCTCTCCACACCAAGGCGCTCCAGCCCCCTCACCACCCTACTATTCCAGGCTATAAACCTCGATGGGCTTGAGAGCATGAGGACCTCACTCAGTGAAGCGAGGCCCAGACCCCAAACCCGAGTAACATCCAGACCCCTTATCGACTCGAGATCCCCACGGGAACCAGCCTTCGACGCCTCCAACAAAAGACTGGCCAGAACCTCGGGGTCATTCCTCTCGAGTATCGCACTAAGCCTCCCCTGCTGAATAGACTCAAGACTCCCAAGGACCTCAGCAACCCTCTCCCTCAGCCTACCACCATCCACACCCAAATGGCTTCTCAACCTGGCGGCCTGGAAAAGCGCAATCTTGTAGACGAACCCCTCTCTAGCGTCCTCCAAAATCTCCCTCAACCTAAAGTAAGGATACACTACTCCATAATTGCTCGCTGTACTAGCATTACTCAACTAATCCCCCAAGAACCCCTTAGAAAACAAAGAGATATCTCCAGGCCAGCTAAGTATTACCATAGCATGGCCGTGAGCCGAAACCTAGTAATCTGCTTTGGAAGTCCTAATATGTTGTAGAGATTGCTAATTGCTATAGGTTTTCTGGCTTAGATAATGAATAGCGCTGTGTGGCTCTGGCACAGTGTTACCATATTACTTTAACTCCGACTTTCTGAGCTACGTAGGACAAATCCGCGTCTCCCGTTATAATTGGTGCTTTGAGTGTTTGTGCGACTACTATTGAGGTCACATCTGAAATCGATAATCTTCTTCGATTAAATCTGGAATCCTTGGAGTTTCTCAAAAGCTCGTCTCCTAACTTCTTTAGCCTTGGTGCCTCAACTGCTATTGCCGAGTTTAGAGGTTGTATTATGAAATACGTGTCTATGAACTCTCTAAGCTCTTCTTCACTATGGAAAGGGAGTCTTCCTCGCCTCCAGTGATAAGCTAGCTCGTAGACGATAAGATAGTGGAGTATCCCCTCACCCTGCCAAGCCTAATATCGTCTAGCGTCTTAACTACCGTGTTAGACGCCTGCCCCGTTAAGTCTGCGATTATTGCATATGTATCAACAACTACCCTACCCTCTTCAACCATAATTCTTCATCCTCGTCCAGCTCCTTTTCAGCATCATCTATATTCACACTCAGCCTCCTTCCACGCTCACGAAGCTCACTCCATAGATCACGAGTTCTGAGGACTATCTTGCCTTCCTCGACATTTAATTCTAGAACCATACCCTCCTCTATGCCAAGCCTCTCCCGGACCTCTTTAGGTATCACTATAACACCGCGCCTACCGACGCGAACCTTAGGCAAGACGAAACCATCCTCAGACAGTTAATTTTATTCAGACAGATAAATAAACCTGTTTGTATAATCTGTTAAGCCAACAGTTCCTAGGCGGAAGTTCTCCAGTAGCTAAGGGAGAAGATAGGCGAGAGGACCCTTAGGGAGTATGAGAGGATGCTGGTGAGGCTAGAGGAGATGTACCCTGAGGGCGTGCCGCTGAGCTAGGTGTCTAGGCTCAGCGAGAGGAAGTGGTACCAGTACGCGCTGAGGAAGATAACCCAGCACGTCTGGGCCACGGGGCGCCCCAGAGCCTCGAAGTGCCCAGCACCCCCCTAGTATCACTAGACGCCTTCAACAGTAGCCCAGAGGCTCTAGGGGACGCCCGTTACAGGCTCATATACCTCATAATGTACTATAGCGGGGCTCCGCGTAGGGGAAGCGGCTGAGCTTCTCAGACAAGCTAGGGGGCTGAGGCCCGTG
>WANT01000054.1 GCA_015521685.1 Aeropyrum sp. | reverse complement strand
TACACAAGATACTCCAAGCCACATGTAGGGCTTGCGGCAGGATCACACTCCCAGAGGAGAGGATCAAGTACTATAGGTCTATATACAGGAGGCTTAGGGAGAAGTGGCCCCAGCTAGCCAAGGTATTCTCAACTATGGTGATCAAGGAGGCCGCTCAGGCCACCCAGTGCCCGCACTGCGGGGTGTCACAGTATAAGATAGTGTATATCAGGCCCTTCCACTTCTACGAGAAGAGGCCTGAGGGCGACGTAAAGCTGTCAGCGACAGACGTGAGGGAGAGGCTTGAGAAGACTGGCAGCGAGGTAGAGATACTTGGGGTCCATCCTGAGAGGTCCAGGCCTGAGTGGATGGTTGCAACAGTCCTCATAGTCCCGCCCCTCTCAGTTAGGCCCTCAATCACGCTGGAGACCGGTCTGAGGTCGGAGGACGATCTGACCCACGCCCTCGCGGAGATAGTTAGGCAGAACGAAAAGCTTAGGAACGTGATAGTGACCAACGCCCCCGAGACCCTCATAGAGGAGAACTGGATGGTACTGCAGGAGATGGTCGCTGCCTACATAGACAACGAGCTTCCGGGGGCCAGGAGGCTGACGCATAGGAGGAAGAGGTATCTGAAGACTCTAGCACAGAGGCTGAAGGGGAAGGACGGCCGGATAAGGGGCAACCTCTCGGGCAAGAGGGTCAACTTCTCAGCAAGGACTGTGATAAGCCCAGACCCCTACATAAGCGTGAACGAGGTCGGGGTGCCTGAAGAGATAGCGAAGATACTCACAGTCCCCATGAAGGTCACTACATACAACCTAGATGAGGCTAGGAGGTATGTGCTGAACGGGCCTGACAAATGGCCAGGAGCCCTGTTCGTCTACAAGGCCAGCGAGAGGAAGAAGTACGATCTGAGGTTCTTCAAGGACTATCAGAAGCTGGCTGAGAGCCTAGAGCCGGGTGACATCATAGAGAGGCACCTGATAAACGGCGATATAGTGCTATTCAACAGACAGCCCAGCCTCCACAGGATGTCGATAATGGGCCACATAGTCAGGGTAATGCCGGGCAAGACATTCAGGCTAAACCTCCTGGTGTGCCCACCCTACAACGCCGACTTCGACGGGGACGAGATGAATCTCCACGTCCCCAGGCTGGAGGAGGCTATGGCTGAGGCCAGAGAGCTGCTGCTAGTTGAGAAGCACGTACTAACCCCAAGGTATGGCGGCCCCATAATAGGGGGGAGGCAGGACTACGTCAGCGGAGCCTACCTCCTGACAGTGAAGACGAGGCTATTCACTAGGAGCGAGGCCGAGGCCCTCCTCAGCGTCGCGGGATACAAGGGAGAGCTCCCGGAGCCGGCAATACTCAAGCCCAAACCCCTCTGGACCGGGAAGCAACTAGCATCGCTATTCCTGCCGGAGGGGCTGGAGTTCAGGGGTAAGAGTAAGACGAACGCTGGAGACCTTGCTTGTGGTAACGAGCTTTGCTTCCACGACAGCTTCATAGTGGTCAGCCGTGGAAGACTCCTAGAGGGAGTGCTGGATAAGAAGGCTATAGGCGCCGAGGAGCCGAACAACCTGCTCCACATTATAGCGCTGGAGCACGGAACATCTAAGGCCAGAGAACTCCTAGACACCTTCTACAGGATGTTCATAAGGATGCTTGAGATGAGGGGGCTCACGATAAGCCTGCACGACATAGACCTGCCTGAGCCAGCCAAGGAGGAGATAAGGAGGCTTATAGCTGAGTACAAGGAGAAGGTATACAAGCTTATAGAGGAGTATAGGAAGGGAACCTTCGAGCCCATACCGGGAAGAGGCTTAGAGGAGAGCCTCGAGATAAGGATTATGGAGGTCCTGGACGAGCTCAGGAAGAAGGTCCAGGAAACGGCTTCCAACAACCTAGATCCGTTCAACGACGTGTTCGTCATGGCAAGGACGGGAGCGAGGGGAAGCGACGTTAACATAAGCCAGATGGCCGCCATGCTGGGCCAGCAGGCGGTTAGAGGAAAGAGGATAAGGAGGGGTCTAAGGCGTAGAGTCCTGGCTCACTTCAAGGAGGACGACACGGAGCCGGAGGCATGGGGGTTCGTGAGGAGCAGCTTCAGGGAAGGGCTGAGGCCTACCGAGGTGTTCTTCCACGCGGCTGCTGGTAGGGAGGGTCTAGTCGACACTGCCGTGAAGACGTCCCAGAGCGGCTACATGCAGAGGAGGCTCATAAACGCCCTCCAGGATATAGTAGTCAGCTACGACGGGACTGTCAGAGACCTCTACAACAACCTAATACAGCTTAGGTACGGCGAGGACGGTGCAGACCCGATGAAAACATACCACGGCAAGCCCGTAGACGTCTCCAGGATAGTCCAGAAGGTTCGCATGAAAAGCTAATAGCCCGGGGGTGTGTTGTGCGGTGGTGTTCGAGTATAGGAGTCTCGAGGAGGCCCTCTCCGCCGCTAAGGAGGTACTCCCCGAGTCTGTGTGGAATGATTTGGAGAAGGCTTTAGAAGATGCTGCTGACTTGGACGAGGCAGGCAAGATAGAGGTGGTTAGGGAGACTATTAGGACCTATCTGAGGAGCCTGGCTCAGCCCGGAGAGGCTGTTGGAACGATAGCTGCTCAAAGCATCGGAGAGCCAGGAACCCAGATGACCCTCAGGACGTTCCACTATGCTGGTATCATGGAGTTCGACGTAACGCTGGGCCTGCCAAGGCTTATTGAGATTGTAGACGCCAAGCAAACGCCCTCACAGCCTCTAATGTACGTGTATCTGGTTGGCGACTATGCTAAGGACGTGGAGAAGGCTAAGGAGGCGGCGAGGAAGATTGAGTACACTACACTCGAGAAGGTCCTCGTTGATATAGAGTGGGATCTAGGCGATAGGAGGGTAGTGCTGGTTGTCGGCCAGGAGTATATGGAGGATAAGGGTGTGACACTCGAGATGATTCTCGAAGCGCTATCCAACAGCAAGCTGGGCAGCGTTAAGGAGGAGGAGATATTGGAGGAGGAGCGGGGCGAGGGCGTTAGGGTAGTTTCGATACCATTCGAGATATCCGAGAAGTACCTGCCGGACGAGGCTCTCTTCAACTCCAACAGCTACCACAAGGTCCTCGAGAAGATCAAGTCCCTCTACCTCAAGGGGGTGAAGGGCATCAGGAAGGTGACGGTGCGTAGGGAGGAGTATGAGGGTGGCTATGAGTACGTGCTTATAGTCGAGGGCAGCAACCTCAAGGACGTCATTATGATGCCAGAGGTGGACCACAGGAGGACTACCACAAATAACATCCAGGAGATAGCACAGGTCCTAGGCATAGAGGCAGCTAGGAATGCTATCATCGAGGAGATAAAGAGGGTGCTGGAGGACTCAGGCCTAGACGTGGATGTCAGGCACCTAATGCTGGTAGCAGACCTAATGACCTGGCCGGGCTATGTGAGGCAGATAGGAAGGCTTGGCGTTGTGGGGGAGAAGCCGAGCCCCCTAGCCAGAGCAGCATTCGAGGTCACAGTGAAGCAACTCTACGAGGCAGCGGTTTCCGGCGAGAAGGAGAGGTTCATGGGGGTCACAGAAAACATTATAGCCGGCCTGCCTCCACGTGTAGGAACCGGTAGCGTGCTACTAAGGTTCGCTGCAGGCAGGAAGAAGTGAACCATGTATATTGTGGTTCGAGGGTGGTCTGTGGTGTCTGTATCCGTGGAGAGGGCGCTCAAGGACCTGGTTAAGACGGGCATATTCACCATGGGCTACAGGAGAAGCATCAAAGCCGTGAAGAACGGCGAGGCGAAAGCCGTGATAATAGCAGAGAACACGCCTCCAGAGCTGAGGGCGAAGATAGAGTATTATTCCAGGCTTGCTGGAGTCCCCGTACTAGTATACCGGGGCACTAGGATGGACATGGGGCTGGTGATGGGTAGGAGGCACGGAGTCAGCGTCGTGGCAGTCATAGACGAAGGGTCGAGCAAGATCGTGGAGATCGTGGAGGAAGCTGTGAGATGAGCGATGACAGGATAACAATGCAAGAGCTGAGATACATCTCCGTCTTCCACAGCATCACTGGGGTAACCGTATACAGGTGCATAGTAGACGAGGAGAACAACAGGCTGATATTCCTAGTGTCTGAGGGCGAGGCGGGGAGAGCCATAGGGAAGGGAGGCAGGTACGTAAAACTGCTGAGGGAGGTCCTGGGGAAAGACGTCGAGGTAGTAGAGTATTCGAGCAACCTCAACAGGATGGTCAGAAACCTGTTCCCAGGCATTGAGATCGAGAACATAAACCTGAGGGAGAGAGACGGGGCTAAGCAAGTAATCGTCAGGGTTAAAGAGGAGCAGAAGGGAGCGGCTATAGGCAAGGGCGGGAGGAACGTGAAGAGAGCCCGACTCATACTCCAGAGGCTATTCAACATAGACAAAGTGATAGTAAGATAGTACTGGCGTATAGCTTATTAGTTACGCGTGGAGTTGGGAATACGGGGGTAAGGACCTGTGACGGGGAAGAAAGCGCCGACGGGCCTGTTTGCAGCTAGAAAGCTGAGGAGGAAAAGGCTGAAGTTCAGGTGGAGCCAGAGGGAGTTCAGAATCAGGATGCTAGGGCTTAAGAAGAAATACGATCCGCTAGAGGGCTCGCCCATGGCCAGAGGCATAGTGCTCGAGAAGGTCGGTGTAGAGGCTAGACAGCCAAACAGCGCCCTCAGAAAGTGCGTGAGAGTACAGCTAGTCAAGAATAAGAAGGTTGTGACAGCCTTCGTCCCAAGAGACGGTGGAATACTCTACGTAGATGAGCACGACGAGGTGATAATAGAGGGTATAGGAGGCCCCAGGGGAAGATCGATGGGAGACATACCCGGAGTTAGATATAGAGTGGTAATGGTTAACGGCGTGTCGCTAAAAGCCCTATGGGAGGGCAAGAAGCAGAAGCCTAGGAAGTAGAAGGGCCTCTAGCCCCCTCGCGGGGTATCCTCGCTTCCAACCCCCTATTCGCAGTTCTCTATGTGATGTGTTTAGAACTCTTCTTCAGAAGCCCCCTCCACGACCAGCTTTTCGAGAACGTATATCGGCTTGTTTGCTAGTAGGGCGATGTAGACGGCGTGGGAGGGTATCATTTTAAGTCTGAGGGTGAACCCGTCCTCCTCCAAGACTAGGGTAGCTGTGTAGAGGCCTGTCCTGGAGTCCATCTCGTCTATAATTACCTCCTTCACAGCGTTTATTGCGGCCTCTCTAAAGTACTCGCTGTTCATGAGGAACACGAAGAGGCTCTGTCTCCTAGGTATCCCTATATTGTTCTTTATAACGTTAACGGCCTCCACGATCTCGATGGGTATGTTTGACATGGTGAACTTGCCGCCGTTCTCTAGCTTAAGCTCCATCACGGTTATGTCGAATGTGTACCCTGTTCTAGGGTCGCTCATCCTCCTGATGTAGGCGTCGACGTCGATAACCTTAACAAGGCCCTCCCCTGGAAGGACTGGCAACTCTATGACCCTCTCATAGTCTAATGGTCGGAGCGAGAAGTATAAGAGTTTAGGGATATACAAATCCCAGCGGGTAGATAGGTTGTCAAGCGGCACGCTAAACATAGGAGAGGGAGTGGAGGTAAGGCCGGACAAGATACGGCTTTTCGGCAAGTGGAGCTGGGTCGGGGTAGAGGTGAGGGACCCTAGCCTCAAGCGCTACATAAACCTCAAGCCAGTCTGGCTTCCCCACACTGGTGGTAGGCACGAGAAGAGGAGGTTCGGTAAGGCTGAAGTTCCAGTGGTCGAGAGGCTAATGAACAAGATGATGAGGCCCGGTAGGAACGGGGGTAAGAAGCACCTGGCTTACAACATAGTTAAGACGGCCTTCGACATAATATTCTTCGAGACAGGCGAGAACCCAATTCAGGTGCTCGTGAGGGCGATAGAGAACAGCGCTCCCAGAGAGGACACAACCAAGATAACCTACGGTGGAATCACCTACAGGGTATCAGTGGACGTAGCCCCACAGAGGAGGGTGGACCAGGCGTTGAAGTTCCTCACAGAGGGGGCTAGGCAGTGCGCCTTCAACAATCCGAAGCCCATAGAGGAGTGCCTGGCTGAGGAGCTGATACTGGCTGCCAGGGGAGACCCGAGGAGCCACGCTATAAGGCAGAAGGAGGAGATCGAGAGGATAGCCCTCAGCTCGAGGTAAGCCCGGGACCAATTTCTTTTTAAGCCCTACTTTATCCTAATCCCTACGGTATCCAGAGAAGGTGAGACTCGCATGGCTGAGAAGCAACACCTAAACCTGGTAGTGATAGGCCACGTAGACCACGGTAAGAGCACCCTGGTAGGCCACCTACTCTACAGGCTCGGCTACATCGAGGACAAGAAGCTGAAGGAGCTGGAGGAGCAGGCTAAATCAAGGGGTAAGGAGTCCTTCAAGTTCGCGTGGATCCTGGACAAGATGAAGGAGGAGAGGGAGAGGGGTATAACCATAGACCTGACCTTCATGAAGTTCGAGACGAAGAAGTACATATTCACGATCATAGACGCCCCAGGCCATAGGGACTTCATCAAGAACATGATCACCGGCGCTAGCCAGGCAGACGCCGCGATACTGGTCGTGAGCGCGAGGAAAGGAGAGTTCGAGGCAGGCATGAGTGCAGAGGGCCAGACTAGGGAGCACCTACTCCTAGCCAGGACTATGGGTATCGAGCAGATTATAGTGGCTGTCAACAAGATGGACGCCCCCGACGTGAACTACGACCAGAAGAGGTACGAGTTTATAGTGGGTGTGCTCAAGAAGTTCATGAAAGGCCTAGGATACCAGGCAGACAAGATACCATTCATACCTGTAAGCGCATGGAAGGGAGACAACCTAATTGAGAGAAGCCCCAACATGCCATGGTACAACGGCCCGACACTCGTGGAGGCCCTAGACCAGCTACAGCCTCCGAAGAAGCCCGTAGACAAGCCTCTCAGGATACCCATACAGAACGTCTACAGCATACCTGGGGCTGGCACAGTCCCGGTAGGCAGGGTTGAGACTGGCGTCCTCCGCGTAGGAGACAAGGTAGTCTTCATGCCTGCGGGCGTAACTGGAGAGGTTAGGAGCATTGAGATGCACTACCAGCAGCTCCAGCAGGCGGAGCCCGGAGACAACATTGGCTTCGCAGTCAGAGGCGTCGGGAAGGGAGAGATAAAGAGGGGAGACGTGGCTGGCCATCCAGACAAGCCTCCGACTGTGGCAGACGAGTTCGAGGCTAGAATCTTCGTCATATGGCACCCCAGCGCGATAACCGTGGGCTACACTCCAGTCATACACATACACACGGCAAGCATAAGCTCCAGGATAATACAGATAAAGGCAAAGCTAGACCCGAAGACCGGCCAGGTAGTCGAGGAGAACCCACAGTTCCTCAAGTCAGGCGATGCCGCAATAGTAGTGTTCAAACCAATTAAGCCGATGGTCGTTGAGACGTTCAGCGAGATACCACAGCTAGGAAGATTCGCAATGAGAGACATGAACAGGACAGTAGGCATAGGGATAGTAACCAGCGTGAAGCCAGCCAAGATAGACATAAGAACCAAGTAACCTCTTATCCACAAAACCAATAACCCAAAATCCACTCCAGTTTATACACGAGAACCCTTCTAATTCAATTCGTAAATTCTCAATTCTCACAAGCTTAACACGTAAAGAGTTTTAACTAAGGGTCCAGCCCCACACGCCCACACTACATGCTGGTGAAATTTATAGGCGTCACAGAATCCCTAAGACTGCGGGTGGCGTATGGTATGGCCTTCAAGATAAGAATATGGCTGTGGAGCACCAATGTCAAGAGCCTCGAGGAGGTTGTCAGCCAGATACGTGCGATAGCCGAGAAGACGGGGGTTAGAATTAGAGGTCCAGTACCCCTCCCCGTAAAAAGACTGGAGATACCAGTATTCCGCCTTCCACACGGTGAGGGGAGCAAGTACTGGGAGCATTGGGAGATGAGGGTGCACAAGAGGCTTATAGACATAGAGGCTGATGAAAGGGTTTTGAGGCACCTAATGAGGATCAGGGTTCCCGAGGATGTGTATATAGAGATAAAGCAGATGACCTCGTAGATAGGTCCACCCTTCCTACACCCCGGGCTGGGGCTCCGCCTCTTAAGCTCCATTGGCGTCTTCAAACGTTTTAGCCTCTAGTAGTGTAGACTTCTATCTATGGCTCAGTCGCGCCGGGGTGGCCGAGCGGCCCAAGGCGGCGGGCTGGAGACCCGTTGCCCCGGCGAGGGGCGCGCGGGTTCGAATCCCGCCCCCGGCGCCACACATAGTCAGGCGGATCACAACTAGAATCCTTGGGGTATGGGTTATCCCGTCTGGTTATGGGTTCTGAAGGCCCGGGGCACAATATCTCTGGGGTCTGTGGATATGAGGATCGAGGCGTGTAGGATTGTGGCCGCCAACACGGCAATGAGGGACAAGTCTGGGTATGCAGGTCTCAGCAGGGAGGATGCCATGAGTAGAGCTACGGGGGCGGGAATCCAGGTCCTCGGCCTTCTCGTGAGCGGTATTTCTCCCCCCCTCACAAGGGAGTGAAGGAAAGCGTGGGGCGCTAGATATCCTATAAAGGCTAGGTGAGCTAAGGTGACTAGATCCAAAGACCCAGTGTACTCAGTCCAGATCATGGCTAGGGCCGAGGCTAGGGAGGAAGCGTGGACTGCCAGGAGGTATGCGCGTGGGGATGAGATAGCTTTTCTCCCGGACAAGGCCTTCCAGGGCCTCATGAGGACGGAGTAGGCCGCAATTGAGGCAGCAATGGGTGCAGTGCTGCCACTGACTAGTGAGGCGATAGTAGATAGTGGGAAGGCGAGGGAGGGGAGCATTCTGAGAAAGCCCTCAACACCGCGAGGGTAGCCTAAACCGTATATCGACGCGCCCACAGCCTGGGGAGCCATAACAAGGGGGACAGGGATGGATATGTAGAGAACTGAATCAAGAGCCGCCTTCAGCGCTTCAGAACCGCCGGACGCCATCAGGTGGAGGGTATATATTGCTCCTGAGGCGGGTGGGGCTAGCCAGGATAGTGTTAAAACACCCCTCCACGCCCTAGGCCTCGATATCTGGATTACCGCGTATATTAGGAGGCTGCTGAGAGATGAGAGAAGCGCTAAGGCGTAGAACCGCACCCCCACAACGGCCAGTATTATGGGAGAGGCTAGAAGGCTGGAGATTGATATGAGGAAGATTACAGCCTCCACCCCCTCCCTAGGCCTACCTAGAGATAGGCCAGTAAGGAAATTGGTGTAAACTGCCAGAGGGAATACTAGCCCGCCGTACAGGCCAGCTAGGATTATGTGGACCCTGCTATCGAATGCAGCGGCGGCAAGCCCCGCCAGGAACCCGAGTGCTGAAGCCATGAGAATGTATGACATCACATAGCCTACATGGATCTTCAACTCCAAGAACCCCATCCGCACTACTCAAAGAATGCCAGAGCCAGGCTAGAGCCCTGAGACGGCCACTATAGATCCTTGCTTTTAAAGAGAGATTATACTTGTGCCGGGAAGAATAATGATAGATGGTGTAGAGTATTGTACGCGTCCTATAAGGCCATTGACGCGGCCGAGAAACCCCACACATCAAGGCCTGAAACACCGCTGAAAGAGGTGGTAAAGCAAATGTACGAAAATGGGTCGAGCGCCTCGGTAATAGTTGACGAGTATGGCAGGCCTATAGGCATATTCACCGAGAGAGATCTGGTGAGGGTGATAGCTACTGGTGGAGGGCTTGAGGATCCTGTAGAGAAGCATATGACAAAGAACCCTCTCACAGTTGGAGACAAGGAATCGCTGACGAAAGCTCTAGCAATAATGTCCCAACACAGGATACGTCATCTCCCAGTGGTAGACTCGGAGGGCCGCCTAGTGGGGATAATAACAGCCAAGAGCATAACAGAGATCCTAAAAACCTATAAAGAAGAAGTCGGGGAGATCGAGTAGCCCGTGGAACGCCACTTAACCGTGATAGCGGCAGTCAGTCGAGCTTTAAGATTTTTAGGCTCGACTAGTTATAATCACGTAGGAACGGCGGGGCCGTCGTCTAGCCTGGCTAGGATGCCAGCCTGGGGAGCGCATCCCCACCCCCGAAGAACGGGGGCGCCCGGATCGCTGGTGGTCCCGGGTTCAAATCCCGGCGGCCCCACCACATGTTTCTCTCCCCATATTAAACGCGTCGGACAGAAGCCTCATACCATCCCAGGCTATAATGGCTCTGGGGAAGGCTTCTCTAGCCTCGAGTAGCAGCTTCCTCGCCTCGAAGCCCTGGTATCTCGAGCTTATGTGGAAGAGGACTAGTAGATCTGCTCCAACTTTCCTGGCTACTAGGGCTGCGTCTAGAGATGTTGAGTGGCCTCGGGCGAGCGCCTCCTCTCGTAGGCGTGAGTGGAGGGTGGAGTCGTGTATTAGCAGGTTCACGCCTACGAGACCCTCAACCACCCTGTCGCACGGGGTTGTATCGCCAGTATAGCCTATGGAGAAAGTCTTCCAGCCAGACGCTGATACCTCTTCTAAAGTAATTATACGTCCACTAACCCTGTAGGAGCCTTTCGCGACTAGCTCCCTAATCCAAGCTCCTGGCCTAAGGCCTAGTGCCTCCAACCTATCCCAAGCTATCCTAGGCCTAAGAATCCAGTCTAGCCTGACAGATATCGAGTCTACAGTGTGGCATGAGGGGAGCCATCTAACTGTTAGCCTGTCCCCAGAGCCGCGTGACAGGTCTAGCTTGCCATAACCTTCGGCTGTGATTGTTTTCACTTCGAATCCAAGGTTTTGCTTGGTAGCCTCAAGAGTTTCGAGTATGAACTCCACGGCTTCGCTCGTCGAGACTATAGTTAGGGGCTTCCTCCTTCCCTGGAGCGACATTGTCATAAGCAGGCCCGCGAGGCCGTTTATATGGTCCCCGTGAGGATGGGTGATTATGATAGAGTTGATCTTGGATGGGCTGAGGCCTAGAGACCTCATCTTCAGCTGTACCCCCTCCCCCGCATCGAGGAGAATATGGTTGCCTATCCAGTCCCTAACAAGAACCGATGGATGCCATCTAAGGGGTGTGGGTATGGCGCTGCCAGACCCGAGGAAGAAGACCTCAACCCTACTCAATCCGGGCCACCACAATGCTTCTCGTCAGACTACCATGAACGAACATCTCCACCACAGTCTCCACAGCGAACCCTTCACTAGTGGCGATGACCTCTGGCCTCCTGAAGTGGGGTCCAGCGAAAGCAACCCAGCCTCCATCAACAAGAATATCCCGAGACCTCCTCAGCATCTCTCTGACCAGATATGTGTAGCCTACCCCGCCTGTGGTGGTAGACCTGCCGTAAGGTGGATCGGTGGCTATGGAGTATATGGATTTAGAGCGGATTGGGAGCCGGCCAGCGTTCCACGCCGAGTAGACCCAGGTCCCGTGAGGGCAGTACCTCTTAAGGTTCTCAGGCCCCCCCTCCACCATCCTCCAGTCTAGATCGCCGCATAAAGCAATAGACGCCCCTACCATGCATGCCTCCAGAGCAAAGCCTCCAGTACCGCAGAAAGGATCCATGAATACCTCTCCAGCTCTAAGCCTTGAGAGGTTTACGAAGGCTCTGCTTAGTCTAGGGGATAGTGGTCCAGGCTTGAAGAAGGGCCTCCTACCTGGGCTCCTCTCTAGGTAGCCCTTCCCCTCCTGCCGCGCAACCACTACTCCAAGGGCTAGAACACCCTCTGTGGAGAACGCCCTGAAAGATACTAAAGGCGTTCTCTTATCAAGCCTGAACCCCAGCCTCGCGGCCCTTCTTATGATCTCTCTACTGAGCTCGGCGGACCCGGCAGGCCTAATGTAAGGTCCTCGATCCTCGGAGAACACCCAGAAGCCAGACTCCCTTTCATAACTAGATGCTTTGGCGGTTTCGAGGACCTCTATAGCCCTATCTGCAAGCCGAGAGACACAGCCGTGGCTGGACCCGGCTAGGCCTAGAAGTATGCCAATCTCCTTCGTGTAGGCAGCTCTCCCCACTACCCTATAGAGATCGATATTGCTTGAGTCAAATACTGCGAGGCCGTCGAGAGCAGCTAGTAACCTATAATGTTGTGTTTCCACGTCGAGAACAGCCTTAAGCTCCTCGATGGATAACTTCCAGTTCTCGCTGCTGAGAATAGCATAATATTGTCCGGAGGTGGGAATGGAAGCGAGCTTCAAGCCCAGCTCACGTCAAGCCTCAAGATTGTGGATGGCCCTACTTATGTAGCTCGCCAATAGGGGAGAGAGGTCTATGTAGCGTACAAGGGGGGAGTCGACGCGCTGAAGGGTGTTGCCTGTAATTACCATATCTACACCCGAGGACCTGAGCCTTTCCTCTACGCCCTCCAACCCTAAGTAGTGGGCAGCCATCACGATAACCCTCTCAGCCCCCCTATCCAGGAGGAGGCGGGCAGTCTTTGCTACGGTGCCCCCAGTACTTACAATATCATCCACTATCACAACAGCCTTACCCCCAGGATCAACGCTAGCATCCCTCAGCCTAACCTCCCCAGTAACCCTATCACGCTCCTTAACAACATAGCCGTAGTCAGGGCAGCCAGCCTCCCTCGAGAGCCTCTCGACTCTCCCCAGAGACCCTAGGTCGGGAGCTACTAGGACCACTCCATCGCAAGACAGCCCGGCCTCCCTGAACATGTAGGAGAAGGGCGAGAGGGAATCCGACTTCCCCGGAAAATATTCTAGAGAATACTCCTTATGTATCTCTACTGTAAATAACCTTGAGTACCCAGACCCCCATAGGCTCGAGAGCACAGACCTAATGCTAACGGGCTCCCCCGGCAGGAATACTCTGTCCTGGCGTGCGTATCCCATGTAAGGTGCCACAAGCCACAGCTCCCCAACTCCAGACTCTCGGAGAGCGTCTGCTAGGAGGAGTGCGAACACGAAGCTTCTCGACGCGGGCTTAACAAAGGATTGAACTACTATTACACGGCCAGCTCCACCCAGGCTCTCTACTCTGACGTACTCCTCGCCGTCGGGGAACAGCTTGAACACTGGCTCAACCAGGGAGGCACCTAGCATCTTCGCAACGCCGCGAGCGATCTCGCTAGATGGCTCTCCCCAACCCGATACTACCCCTATATCCAACCCTCCTGCACACCCGAAGCGTGAGGGGCACAGCTAGGGGACTTGGAGCCTTGGCTATTTTCGCTCTTTGGCTACCGTTATCTCTAGGGCTGACACCTTCCTTTTACCCTCCTCATCGAGGTCCTCACTGTAGATCTTAACATCCTTAACGACTAGGTTCTTGATAAAAAGGTTTTTCAGCATCTCCACAGTGTCTACAGCTTTGCAGATGTTCCTGCCCCTAGCCTTTATCACCACCTCCTCAGCCCCCTCATCGTTCAACAGCTTCAAGGCTGCCATGACATAGTTGATGGTCGGCTTCTTACCTATGAGCACCGTATTAGGCTTCTGCGGCTCTATAGACACTACTCTGCACCCCCTCTAGCCTCAAACTCAGATGGTATTAAAAAGCCTAATTAAAGAGATGGCCTTGTCCAGGGGCAGCTAACCCTCTGCCCTGGTCTTTAAGTGCTTCTCAAACCAGGAGGTTATCTCCCTGAGCCTCGCTACTCTCCTGCGTGGAGACCCGCTTCTGGACAAGTCGTGTGTCTCCCCCGGGAATATTGCTAGCCGTGTCTCAACCCCCAGGACCTTTAGAGCAGTGAATAGCTCTATAGCGCCTGAGACGGGGCATCTGAAGTCGTGAGTTGAGTGGATTATTAGTAGGGGCGTCTTTATGTTCTCAGCCTTGAATAGGGGACTGAATTTAACGTACTTCTCTAGGCTCCTCCACGGCGTATCAGCGCCTAGGAGCTCTGGAGCGAAGTACCATCCAATATCGCTCTCACCGTAGAACCCTATCCACTCGCTGCAGCTTCTCTGAGTTACTGCAGCCCTGAATCTTGTGGTCTTTGTGACGATTGTGTTTGTCATATACCCCCCGTAGCTGCCTCCAGTAACGCCACCCCTGCCTGGGTCCAGCTCGGGGAAGTTGGAGAGGGCTTCGTCTACAACCTTCATCAGCTCGTCATAGTCGACATCGCCGTACTTCCCCTTCAGGTCGGCGAATGCCTCGCTGTAGCCATCACTACCCCTGGGGTTGGAGTATATCACTGCGAAGCCCTTAGAGGCCAGCGTTTGGAACTCGTGGATGAAGGCATAGCCATAGCTGGTCTTCGGCCCGCCGTGGATGTACAGGATCCAAGGTACGCAGGAAGTGCAGTCAGGCTTATCAGGGGGGAGCAGGATCCAGGCATCTATAGACCCGCCATGGGGGCTCTCTACCTTAGTGTGAATAGGCTCCGCTAGCTTCCTAGAATCTGTGAACCATCTATTGTGTTCTGTAAGCCTGAATTCCTCCCCATCCCGCAGCAGGTAGACGTCGGGAGGAAGTGTGGGTCCCATCTTAACATACGCTATGGCGTCTCCATCTCTGGAGACTGAGAAGTCGTCCACCGTCTCAGAGTCTAGCGAGAGGACCTCCTCAACCTCACCTCCCGGCTTTGCTCTAGAGACTACGATCCTTCCGGCATTGTGGACTGGGAAGTAGATGTGGCCACCCTCGTCCCAGTAAAGGCCTTTGAGGCATGTCGGTCCTCTAGAGTCGCTATTCACAGTGTTCATAACGTTTCTATCTAGATGGCACGTTAGGCATTCAATCTCGTCTGAGTTGGTGTCGTATATATAAACTTGGAAGTGAGAGAATAGCCCCCTCTTCCTCTCATTTGCCCGCAGCGCTATGAACCTGCCCTTGAGGTCCCAGGCGATGCTGGCAATAGAGGCCTTCTCCCATACAACCCTCTCCTCGCCGCTAGCGAGATCCCAAACAACAACCCTATGCTCGTATGGCCTCAGCATGTCATCGCTGACAGCATATGCTATGGATGATCCGTCAGGCGAGAAGCTAAAGTCCACTATATTGCCGTCAACAGCCTTCTCGACAATCTTCTCCCCACCAGGATAAGATACTACCACTAGTCTAGCAAACCTGTCGAAAACCCAGCCCTCACCATTAAACCATACGGGTATCCTCTCTATCTCTAGCACATCCCTCTCCTCGTAAGGCTTCCAAGACTCCTCGTCCCTAGGCGCCCTGTAGAGGAAGCCTATAGCCCCTCCGTCTGGCGACCAAGACAGCCTAGCTGGCGGAAACGGCAGCTCCACTAGAGCCCACGGCTCTCCGCCTGACACGCTGGTTATGTAGATTCCATGCTTGGGCCTACCTCTGCCCTCGTTGGGCGTGGTACGCGAGAAGGCTATCAACACGCCATCAGGACTCCACTCGGGGCACCTGTCGCTGGGGCCGGAGGTTAGGGGCTTATAATAGTCCTGAGACGCCAGCCAGAGCGAGGATCTATATCTGTTGTTCTTAACATCAGCCTTCGTAACAAGGTACGCTATGTGCTCCCCTCCAGGGCTGATAAGGGGGTTGGAGACGAATGAGAGCCTGGTTATATCCTCGATCTCGACGGGCCTCTTACCTACATCCATACCTGGCCACACCACTCTAAAGCTCCACCCATAGATGTGTCCTCCTAGGCTCTCTAAATCCGTTACACAATCCTCATCCGAACCCCGGCGGCCTAACCTTCAGGACCTCCCTATTAACCAGGTTGGGAGGGACTTCTCCCCTCTTGAAAGCCAATAGGTTCTCCGCAGCTATCGAAGCCATCCTTAGCCTAGTCTCTCTGGTTGCGCTTGCTGCATGAGGTGCTAGGACGACGTTCTTGAAAGCCGTGAGTGGGTGGTTGGGGTTGAGGGGCTCCTCCTCGAACACATCTAAAGCTGCTCCTGCAATCCACCCCTCACTTAGAGCTCTCACTAGGGCTCCGGTGTCTACAATAGCCCCCCTACCAGTATTAACTAGTATCGCGGTTGGCTTCATCATCCTGAGCTCCCTCTCCCCTATTATATGCCTAGTCTCGCTGGTTAGGGGAAGGTGTATGGATAGAATGTCTGACTCTCTTAGAAGCTCCTCGAGGCTCTTGTACTCGGCCTCTAGCCTATCCTCAATATCGGGCTTCCTGCTGCGGCTATGGTATATTATCCTCATGCCGAAGGCCCTCCCAATCTCAGCAACCCTAGACCCTATTCTGCCCATCCCGAGTATACCCAGGGTTTTCCCCTCCAGCTCTACGCCTAGCATCATCATTGGGTGCCACCCTGTCTCGAGCCTCCACCACTCACCCCACCTTACGAAGTGGTCGGCCTCCACTATCCTCCTCGCGGCCGCGAGTATCAAGGCCCAAGTGAACTCTGCAGTAGCCTCGGTTAACACTCCCGGAGTGTTGGTAATGTAGACCCCGTGCTCTGTGGCACACCCCACGTCTATATTATCGTACCCCACTGCCATCTGGGCTACTATCCTAAGCCTCGGCGAGGATCTTATGAGGTCGCAATCTATCCTATCCGTCAGTAGAGTGTATAGCGCGTCAACCTCTGCAGCCTTGGACATCAACACATCGTACTTTGGGGGCTGGTACTTGTCCCACACTTCAACGTCGAAATGAGCCTCAAGCCTTCTGACTACTTCAGGGAACACTTCACGAGTCATAAATAGCTTGGGCTTGGCCGACACTCCACACACCAAGCCTATAGTCAAGCATGCTTTAGACTTACCATTTCACCCTGAAGGGGCATATACCCACCCCAACTCCCTAGTCCCGGCTAACCGAAGCTAGGAGTGCTAGCATAAGGAGGATGAGGGCTATAACCCCGCTTGGAGGAAGATCTAGCGCCAGAGCTATATTGAGGCCTGCTAGGCTAGAAGCTAGGGAGACGAGTATTGAGGTCCTCATAGCCTCGCTGGCAGAGCGGGAGATTCTCGAGGCTATGATCGATGGTAGGAGTAGAAGAGCGTGCTGGAGTATGAAGCCAGTGGCCAGCACGAGGCCCGTGGTAGAGGCAGCTACAGAAACAACCAGTCCTGCCTCTCCCAGTGCGCGGCGGAGCTTGGAGGGGTACAGTAGGCTACCTTCGGGATAGATGCCCGTATAGAGGTGGTACCAGTATACACTGATGCTAGCCGCTAGAGAGGCGAGAGCCACTATCGAAGTGAGGGCGGCCTCCTTTGGAGTCAAGAATAGGGGGTCCCCCGCTATTAGGGTCGAGAGAGGTATGCCAGCTCCCTCCATATTGGCAGCGAACTGAGCCAGGATCGCAACAGACGCAGCTCCTGCGACTAGGAGAGTAGCCACCAAATCGCTACTGGACCCACGGCTTATAGCCAGAACAGATAGAGCTATCGGAATGCTCCCCACAAGCGCTATCAACGTGTAGAGGGCTCCGTATCCAAGATATAATCCCGAGAGGGCTAGAGCCAGCGGCACTACAGACGCAGCCAGGAAGGCGGAGTGGGGCGCCACAGCAGCTAAATAGTAGAGCCTTCTGGATGCTATGACAGGGCTGGTCGCACCGAAAGCCAGACCTATTAAAGAGAGCTCAATGGACCACATGGGGTTAATCCTGAAGGGAAGCACAAAAAGGGCGGCGACTAGGGCGGCTATCGCTCCAGTGATAACCCTGTTATTGGTCATAAACCCAGCCCACCCCTCAGTGGTGCCCCTCTGTTATGTGTAGGTGGCCCGCATAGGCGGTCAGGAGCTCGCCGTACACGCGCTCCAGGATATCCTCGCGTAGCACCTCACCGCTAGGCCCCCACGCCACTAGCCTGCCAGAAGCAACCAGGATAATCGTGGAGGTGCTGTCTAAGAGTAGCTCTGGGTCGTGGCTACTCACCAATATAAGGTTATCTCGGGAGGCTCCTGCTATTACTCTCGATAGTTCCACCCGGCCCTCGGGATCGATTGCTGACAGAGGCTCATCGAGGAGAACTATAGGTTTCCGAGAGAAAACGGCTATAGCTAGGAATACCCGCTGTCTCACTCCAGGGCTAAGCATGTGGAGCGGAGATCTGGCCGCAGACCTCGATACACCTACAGACTCCAGGAGAGACTCTGGTTCCACGCCTTCAACTATCCCCAGAGTTTTATAGTGGAGAGTCAGCAACTCGATGGGGGTTAGTGGTAGCTGTGGAACCCTGGACCAGATATCTTGTGGCATGAACGATACAAACCTCCCGGCTTTCTCTGGATCCGAGGCTATGTTGATTCCATCAACCAAGATTCTACCTCTGACGGTTTTCGCGAGCCCGGCCAAAGCTAGGAGTAGAGTCGTCTTGCCCCCTCCATTAGGGCCTATGACTTGGACTAGCCCGGGAGAAGCTAGCCTCACCTCCCCGTCTATTCTCAGAGCTATAGATCCTCCTCGAGCTACGGCTATGTTTTCTATCCTTAGTTCCATAACCAGCTCCCAATATTAATATTCTAGTTAAATCTTAATAATTATTTTCCGAATAATAAATTAATAATATCGGGTGCGTTGGTTGGAAGCTAGAGTCAAGGTCCTAACAACACTAACTATAATCATGCTGGCTGCGGCTGTTCTATCGGCTTATAGCAACTATAGCGAGGCTAGAGGAGACGATGTTCTAATTTTGGCAGAGACGCCGTCAATAGCAGCAGACATATCGCTACTCGCATGCGGGAATGAAGAGATAATCATAGCAGTACCCCAGGGGGCAGATCCGCATAGTTTCGAGCTGCCTCCCAGCATGTACACGCACATAAAAAACGCCGACATCATAGTTGTGGGTCCTCACAGCTCAGCAGGGCACAAGCTACTCTCAGCGGCAAGGAATCTCGGGGTGGATACCGTGTCTATAAGCGAAGAAGCGTATAAACTAGGACTAGAACCAGGCCACGAACCACAGTACAACCCGGAGGTGCTAAAGGCACTATACACAGCAATAGTAGAGAGGCTTTCATCCGCCAACCCGGAGTGCTCACCACAGTATGAAGAGGTGCTGGACAATATCGAATACGAGATCCATGACCTCTCGAAATACGAGGGTGTACTAAATGGGTATACTGTGGTGGCGGATCTACCTTACATCTCTCATATTGCTAGATGGCTGGGAGCCGAAGAGGTTATCATAGTCTCTGGCGAGGAGGGAGCCATAGTTATACCGATGCACAAGGTCGAGAATGCACTGAATAGCGGCTCTGCTATTGTTTTCATAAGTGTACATGGAGATAGGCCAGCATCAAGGGTCTCCGCGCTGCTAGAGGAAATGGCAGAGAGTGTTGGAACACCGGTGGTCCACGTTAAATGGCCAGGCGTGCCAGAGCCTACGCTGTATAAGCTTGTAGAGGTGGCTAGGGCTGTTGAGGAGATATTGGATTGAGGTATGTCTAGGCCAAACTCATGTATATACTTTGGAGTATATACGATATAATCTTAACAATGTTAATCTAAGATATTTTATAAGGATTATAAGCAGTTATACCCCCATTACAGTACCTCAGATATATCAGATCTAGGCACCATAATATATAAAATCCAGGTGCGGTCCACCCAGCCCCTAGTGTTTCACGTCTAGGTGGACATAGTTGATTAAAGCCGAGGAGGCAATAGTAGCTAGAGACCTACGTAAGAGGTTCCCCGTAGGCATGGGACTGAGGCGCAAGCAAGTAGAAGCCCTCAAAGGTGTTACATTCACAGTGAGAAGGGGGGAGATATACGCGCTCCTAGGACCCAATGGTGCGGGCAAGACGACAACAGTGAGGATCATATCCACCCTCCTCCTCCCAGACAGTGGAGAGGCGCGTGTGCTGGGCTACGATGTTGTCAAGGATAGATGGGAGGTGAGGAAGAGGATAGGAGTTATGCTCTCCGTGGAGAGGGGGTTCTACTGGAAGCTGACGGCCAGAGAGAACTTATACTACTTTGGAAGGATATACGGGATTCCCAAGAGGAAGTTACTAGGTAAGATTGAGGAGGTCCTAGACCTAGTAGGCTTGAAGGAGATAGGGGCTGAGGACAAGCCATACGAGGAGATGAGCCTGGGGATGAAAGCCAGGCTAGGCCTAGCCAGAGTGCTCCTAAAGGACCCCGAGGTCCTCATACTCGACGAGCCAACGCTAGGACTAGATCCGCCCAGCGCGAGGATGATCCGCTCGATGCTGAGAAGCCTCGCAGACGAGGGAAGGACGGTTCTCGTGACCACGCATAACATGTACGAGGCAGAGATACTCAGCGACAAGGTGGGTATCATAGTTTCGGGAAGGATAGTCATGGAGGGGACGCCATCGAGCCTAAAGAGGACGGTTTATAAGGTTGTACCAATATCCTTCAGGCTAAAAATCACGCCCATGGCTGACCTAGAGGGTCTGAGGACCTCGCTCGGGATGCTGGTAGAGGCTGGTAGGACCTCAATCACGGTGAACGGAGATGAAGTCAGGCTTAGAATCGTGATTCCCAGGGTAGAGAGGGAGGAGTCCTACATAGAGGCGGTCACCAGGATATCCTACGAGAAGGGGTTCAAACTGCTCGAGGCCAGGGTGGAGGAGCCATCTCTAGAAGACGTATTCATTGAGGTTAGCAGTAGGGCTGCCGCCAATTGATCCTACAGCGGGGTGTGTGCTGCCTTGCCCCTCGGCGAGCATGCTAGGATCTTTGCAACGATAGTGAAGGCTGAGGCAAGCTTTAGGATTATGGAGCTGAAGAGGAACCCCATATTCACGATCCTATCCCTAGTGTGGCCCTACCTAATGCTGGTCTCAATCTACGTGTTGGGGACTAGCTATGGTAGCATAGAGAGGTTCGAGGCCGCCATGAAGGTAGACGACCCGATCCTGTTCCTTGCCGTCGCTAGTGCTATAGCCTTCACTGCAGTAGGTGTAATAGACTACACTACAAACTCGATACTATGGCATAGGTGGCTGGGCACCCTACCCTATGTTATTATGTCAACTCCAAGCTTCACGGCCTACATGATAGCCTCTGGTATAGTCGTAACTGGCTTCGCCATAGCTATGAACTACATCTCCATCTCCCCCCTCATACTGGTGATAGGAGGCTTCGAGTCATTCTACAAGCTCATGATAATAGTGGGCATTGCACTTCTAGGAATGGTTCCTCTAGCAGGCATAGCCGCGGTGGCTGGCCTACTCTCGATAATCGTCAAGGAGGAGGGCAACGTGCTGGGGTTCCTTAACCCCCTGCTACTCCTAGTCTCGGGAGTCTTCTACCCAATAGAGATTCTACCCAGAATCCTCGCCCTAATGTCCAAGCTAGTACCCGTGACTTACCTCGTGGAGACCGCTAAGCTCGTCGCAGCCTTCCAAGCTACCGAGGTTAAAATTATCTACATCGCCCTCTACGTCTTCGGGCTCATGGCGATAGTTTACAATCTTGGAGGTGGCATGGTCATCGCTATGCTTGAGAGGCACGCCCAGAAGAGGGGTGTGTCGATGTGATCAACACCTTAAGTCGAGCGCTGGAGCAAGCCGCAGTCATGACTTGGGCTCACTTCAAGAGAGCGTGGAGAATGAAGTATAACATGGTCAACTGGGCTATCATAGACGCCCTATGGCTTCTCATATTCATTTTCGCCGGCCTAGCCTTCACACCCCCAGAATACTATCCAAGGGTGGTGCCCATACTGTTCTTCAGCATGGTGCTTTGGAGCCTCATGAGCACTCCAATATGGGCTATAGGCAACTGGGTCAGATTCTACATTAACATAGGGCTGATAGACGAGCACGAACTGGCTGGAGCAAGCCACGTTGCATTCCTAGCCACAAGATCGATACCCAGCACCATAATAAGCATCATATCGGCCATAGCTGTAGGGACGATACTATATTTAGCCACGGGTGTTAACCCGCTCAGGGTGGGCAACATACCCCTTCTATTGTTCTCTATGGTCATGGTCCTATCCATGGCAACAGCTTACGCGCTAATAATAGCCTTCGCTGGGATGAAGCTGAAGGTCCCGGCTCCTATGCTGGACATAATGAACATAGCGTTCTTCTTCATAGGTGGAGTTGCTGTGGATGTAGACAACATACCATGGCCGCTAACTATAGTAGCGGTCTTGACCCCCTACAGCCATCCGGCAGAGCTCATGAGATACGCTGTCTCGGGGTTCCCACCATACCTGGGATTCGCTGGCGAGGTCCTCGCCTCCATAATATTCCTGGCCCTGCTAGCCGCGATAGTGGCAGTAGTCTATAGGATAGCCTATACCGACTATAGGTCACTAGGAGCTAGAGGTGTTGGACTTACTTGAGGAACGGCGAGCCCAGGAGGGTGGGCCTTATAGTAAACCCTCTAGCTGGAGTCGGCGGGAGGCTAGGCTATAAGGGGAGCGATGGCGCTTACGGCATCAAAGCCGTAATGATGGGAGCCGAACTGGTCTCACCATCACGGGCTTCGAGATTCCTAAGAGCCCTCTCAAGACTCCTGAAACGTCAGGGCATCAAGGTAGAGCTAGTGCTCCCCCCGGGACTCATGGGGGAGGCATCGGTTAGGGAGGTCCTCAGGGAGTCCGAGGTGATGGAGGCACGTATAGAGAAGTGTGTAAGCCCTAAGATGTGGCCTACTACAGCTCACGACACTATAAGGTGTGCTAAACGGATGGCATCATCATCCGAGATAATAGTATTCGTGGGGGGCGACGGTACTGCGAGGAACATACTCTACTCTATAGACCAGGAGGTCCCAAGCCTAGGCGTCCCCTCAGGAGTCAAGGTTTATAGCAGCGTTTTTGCGGTGAGCCCGGAGAAGGCGGCCGAGGTCCTGGCTGACTATCTCGCGGGGAGAGCGGTGCTGGAGGAGAGAGAGGTGGTTGATGTTGACGAGGACGAGTTTAGGCGGGGGAGGCTGGTGCTAAGGGTATACGGCAAGATGATAGTGCCTGTATCTGGAGGGCTTGTGGCTGCATCGAAGTCCCCCGACACTAAGGGCGATGTCGAGGGTATAGCGAGGTACTTCGCAGAATCGATATACAGGGAGTGCACGCTATATATCCTAGGCCCTGGGACGACGGTCACAGCAATAGCTAGGGCAATAGGAGTTGGGGATAAGACCCTGCTAGGCGTGGATGCAGTTCACAACGGCGAGATAGTAGCTAGAGACGCGGACGAGAGGAGGCTCCTAAGCCTGCTAAACTCCTATGAGAGGGTGGCAATAGTTGTCTCGCCCATAGGGGGTCAGGGATTCATTTTTGGGAGGGGGAATCAGCAGATAAGCCCCGAAGTGTTAAGGAGGGCAGGGAGAGATTCAATACTAGTGGTATCAAGCCCCGAGAAGCTCGAGGAGCTGAAAATGCTTAGAGTAGACACTGGGGACCCGGACGTCGACGATATGCTGAGGGGCTACATGAGAGTCCTAATAGGATATGGTAGGTGGCGTATGGTGAAGGTTGAGTAGTGGCGCTGGTTAAGGTCTGTAGTCGGGTTAGGCTTTCTCTCCTCTCAGCGGGTCTAGGAGCCTTCTGAGCCTAGAGAGGGCCCTGAGCTTGTCGTGCCTGCCGATCCTGGCAAGCTCTATTGCCTCCTCTAGAGTTACGGTAACCATTTCAGCGATCCTCCTGTCAAACCTATAGGGGACACCGTCCTTCCCTCCAACTGCATACGCATACACGAATGGGTTCAGAGGCGTGTCTACAGGATCTCTAGTGCTTGTTGACACTCCGAAAATGACGTCTGCCACCAAAGCTAGAGCCCTAACTACCTTTGGAGTGAGGCCGGGAGCGCTCAGTAGCTCTCTATCGCTTGTGGGGCTGGCTTCTGCGAGCATCTCTAGATATCTAGCTGTACGCTTGTCGAGCTTCAAGGGCCTGTAATAAGGCCTCCCAGACACCCTTCTAGGCGTCGCTCTCCCCTCATGCAAAAAACTGTCGAGGCTAGGCCTCCCCTCGATCATAGCATTCGCCTCCCTAACAAGCCTCTCTAGCCTTCTAGCCCCCTCGCCCAGCAGGTCTAGATAGGCCCTTCTAGCCTCCCTACTCTCCCTGCCAAGACTATTTAGTATGACGCCCGACCTGACTCCAGAGACCCCTGTAAACGGGTCCTCAAGGTCTGTTGAGACAATGTGGTACCTCCTAGACATTCCTGCATCAACATTCATCCCCTGCTCTACTGCCACCATGTAGCCGTCCTCCGAGACGGCCAAGGCGTGGATGTACGTCGAGTACCCGTCCTGGAGTAGGGTGTTAGAAATTCTTGCCGAACCCTTGCTGAAAAACCTAATGTCGCCTGGATCCACGCCAAATCTTTCTCCCACAACACTAGCCTCACCCTCTATCTCAAGCATTCGCGACCCCTTACCGCCTAGAATCATGAACCCGAGGTCCTCGGAGAGGCTGGCCTTTCTGAGGACGTATAGGGTTACAGTGGTGCTACCGCTACTATCCCAGTCCATACCTATCACGTTATTGAATGCCTGGAACCAGTAGGGGTTCGACAAGCCCTCGACCAGCGCCCTAGGGCCCTTGACCTCGACCACAGCCCTAGCTATTGCAAGCCCCAGGCGCTCCATAGTCCTGAGCATCCATCTAGGCACTCTACCGCCGTGGAGAGGAAGCTCTGCTATACCAACCACTCTAACCTACCCTGAGATACTTGGTCCCATCGTATTTCCACCCGATTACTACAGGTAGTAAAGCTTAAAAAGACGAGCGAAAACTATAGGGAAACGACAAACCACGAAGAGACGTAAAGAGGTGCAGCGTCATGGCATGTGAAGGAGCACCTGAGGTCAGGATAGGTAGGAAGCCCGTAATGAACTACGTCCTAGCAGTCCTAACAACCCTCATGGAGCAGGGCACCAGTCAGGTAGTGGTCAAGGCTAGGGGCAGGAACATCAACCGCGCCGTCGATGCAGTGGAGATCGTGAGGAAGAGGTTCGCCAAAAACGTAGCCATCAAAGACATAAAGATAGACAGCCAGGAGATCGAAGTAACAACCTCCGAGGGCCAGTCAAGGACGAGGAGGGTCAGCAGCATAGAGATCTGCCTCGAGAAGACTGGCGAGGCCTAAACACGAGTCTACCACTAAAGCGGGCTTCCCACAAAGCAAATAACGGGGTAACAGGGTTTTTTCCAGAGAAGCCCGGCAACGCTGTCTGGATGCTAGAGACTCTGTCCTTCTACAAGAATTCTCAACTAGCCGTTCTCAAGCTGTACGAGTTTTAAGGGATCAGGATCTAGGATGATCCTCAACACGAGCTAGAGACTGCGAGTCATTTGGCATGAGTTCCTCTCGCCCTAAACTCCTCCCTGACAGCTATGTACATTGACATAAGTATCAGGGCCCCGCCCACCATCTGGATAAACTCCATTCTCTCGCCAAGTAAGAGCATTGATAATATGGCGGCGGCCGGGGGCTCTAGCAGGAATATAGTAGCAGCGCTTGCCGGACTTATGTATCTCTGCCCATAGACTTGGAGGGCGAAGGCTATTACAGTGCATGCGATGCCTAGATAGGCTAGAACGAGCCCCGTCCTTAAGTCCATTTTAGGAGGGTTCCCCGCGAGGACCTGTGGTATAGATGCTAGAGCCAATAGAGTGCTTGGAGCGATTTGAAAGAAGGTGAAGTGGAGTGGGTTTGCACTACTGCTATACTTGGACACTATCACTACTTGGGCCGCCCAGAAGAAGCTCCCTATGAGGACTAGGATGTCGCCCACATTAGGGCCTCCCGCCGGACGTGTCAGCAGCCATAGTCCAGCTAGGGATAAGAGTAGGCTGGCTAGGAGGGATCCCGTGTAGCTCCTCAACACTGTCGCAGAATAGAAATGAACTATTACTACGTTCAAGCCTGTTATGAATGCTGAGTTCGATGCAGTAGTCAACCCCGTACCTACACCCTGAAACCACAGGCCCAGCGTGTATGCAATGCCAGCAGCGAGCCCACCGACTATTGAGGCCCTAATAAGCCTGCCGCGAGCCGCATCCAACACTACTATGGGGGCTAATACGGCCAGAGCTATTGCTGCCCTCATCCACACATAGTTAGACCCGCCTATGGACTCTACAACCACTTTGATAGCCGGGAAGGATGAGCCCCACAGTAGGCTCGTTGCTACTAGAGCAGCAGCACCTAGGGCCACCCTACTTGTGCCTGTTGACACTCCAGACACCAAGGCCCAGGACCATGACATCTAGTCACTAGAACATCCCGTAGTATTATCTCAACCCTCCGTCAAAAGACGTGTTCTCAAACTTAGGAATGCCAATACCCTCAGCGGATTACATCCTAGAGATTGGGATGGCGGTGTGGTTCTTGGGAAGTATGATGTGGTAGTTGTTGGCGGCGGGCATAATGGTCTCGTGGCCTCAATAGTGCTGGCTCTTCACGGAGCCAGGGTAGCCTTGGTGGAGTCCAGGGGAGAGTTAGGAGGTCTAGCCTCTGATGGCGTTAGCCTTGGTGTTAGGTATCCTAGGGTGGCCTACTCTCTAGGCTTATTCCCGAGGAACCTGGCTAAGTACATCGGGGTCGACCTCTACCTGAGCGCCAAACTGACAAACCCCTCCTGGGTTGTTGTAGACGGGGATAGTGGGGAGACCGTGTTCAGGTGGTGGGTTAGTGAGGACGCTCTGGAAGAGGAGTTTAAGGAGTATGGGCTAGGTGGGGAGGCTAGAGATCTGGTTTCCCTACTGCGGTCTTGGAGCGAGTGTTCGGACCTAATCCTGTACTCTACAGAGCCTCCTGACTTACAAGGAGCGTCAGCTATGCTAGAGAATTGTAGCCCGTTTTTAGGCGAGATAGCCAGCCAGAGGTTCGACAACGGTCTGGGCATGATGGTTCCTCGAGACCTCTGGGGCATCCTAACCTATCCAGGGCTTGAGAGGGAGCCTGGCCTCGCCACCCTCCTCAACCTGTGGAACAAGGGCTTGTGGTACCAGCTGCCGAAGGGTTGGTCGCCGCTTATGAAGAGGCTGGAACACAGGGCCAGGGAACTAGGAGTCGACATTTATCTAGGCGTGGGCACAGCTAGGCCGGATATAAAAGAGGGTAGGGTGGTCGGTGTAACGGCTGTAGGCGGCAAGCTCGCCATAGAGTCAAAGGCGGTTCTATACTCAGCTAGCTTGGCAGCTATCAGCAATTTCCTAGGGGACTACATAGACCTCTTGGACGGCCTAAGGCTCAAGGAGCTGGAGTCGGCTGCGAGATCTGCTGTGAAACCCCAAAGAGTAACTGTAGTTGGTAGGTGCGAGCCCAAGCCGCCTGGAGGCTTCAATAGGAACCCTCCTATGATTGAGGTTTGGGGCAGGGGATTCTGGGGCGAGTTTGCATACCCAACTCTCCACGACGAGTCGAGAATCCCTGGAAGCGGCCATGCAGTCGCGTTTACTGGGATGGCAGCATCGAGGATTTCAGATATACTTGCTTATAGTGGGCTAGAGTGCCTCGATAAGGTTGAGAGTATAGACAGCGTTGTCCAGTGGATAGAGTTTAACAATCCATCAGCGCACCCAAACCACCTACCATACACTGGGGAGCGTATCCTGAATAAGAGGCCGGTAGAAGGCTGGTCGGATTATAGGGTAGAGGAGATTGAGGGGCTATATCATGGGTCCGCCTCCAGCCATCCCGGAGGCCAGGTCAGCGGCGTGCCAGGCCATAACGCCGCCATAAAGGTTCTCAAAGACTTGGGGGTACGCCCCTCATCGCCTCTAGCGAGGACCTCCTAGCCGCACTCGCTGTAGGATTCGCTCCAGGATATGGAGTAGAGTGTAGAGAGGGCAACGGTAGCGAAGGCTCCTGGAGGCAGCAACATCTTAACCTTAGACAGGCCCCCGCCCTCCTGTCTACAGTGGAAGCTGCATACTGGATAGGCCAAAGGCCTAAGCGCCTTGCTTTGGTCTGGCAACGCAGTGGGGGTCAAACCCTCCTCCACCAGGACCTTAGCCACGAGCTTGGACCATGTAGAGGATCCCAGCGCCACTCTTCTACTAGGTAGCCTTGCGGCGGGCACCTTATATGTCTGGCTACTGCACGGAATGCTGACGTACGATTCGGCTAGGGCTTGGGGGCTGAAGCCCCTTTCTAACCCTAGTGTGAGCGCCCTGTTGAAAATGTAGCTCCTTAGGGCCTCTGCGGCGATGGGGTTAGGCTTGTGTGGCGGGGGCGAGTATAGCTTCCTAGTCGCGCTCAAAACCCTGGACTCGTAGTCTCCGGGGCATAGCCTACGCTCCAGGGGGTATCTATACGAATACTCGTCCAGCAGTCCAGGCCAGTCTTTAAGTGACAGGCCCAGGGAGTATATGTGGCTCGAGGGCCTGAATACCCCGAAGCGCTGGGGGCCGTAGTGGCCTGGTATCCAGGCTGGCGGCTGCGGGCACGCAGCATTCCAGGCCTCGAGCGTTATATTGAAGTAGTTACCTAGGTGGCCTCCTGGATAGACGTATCTACCTGGGCCCACCCTCCAGGCTCGAACACCTCCCGACTCGACAAACTCCCGAGCGCGCCTACACCTGAAGAGCGATATATACTGCCACGATACAGAACAGGCGTCCTTGAGCCCAGCGTAGGATGACATCCTGCATAGCATCCTCCTTGAGAGGAACTGTGCAGCGCGGGGAGTACTGGCTAACGTCTTCCTAACTAGGAATAGAGTCCAGCCCCTCCTAGCGACACTTTTCGGACCCAGCTCTACAACCCTAAACCCATATGGGAACCTAATTACGGCCTCCGGCCCGCTCGGCTCAGGCAAACCAGCTAGGATCTCCAAAGCACTATCCACAAGCCTGCATCCAGCCAAACCGCCAGACCCCGTAGAATGCCCCACGGTTTATATGATGCTAGTGAGATTAAGTCGGCTGTGGAGTTGATAGGAAGGATGTCCAAATAGAGATTCAAAAATAAGGATGGATAGCGTTTAGCAGCGTTCTAGAAGCCTTGAGGATTAAAACCGATTTCTACTGTTACGCCCCGGCCTGGGCCCTGAGCTCCTTAACCTTCTCGACAATCTCTCTCACTAGGGGCTCTGCCTCGCCGGGCTCCAGTATAGCAACGCTGGCAGCCGCCACCTCAATCCCAGCTGCCTCACCAAGCCTCTTCTTGCTAGGCACATACACGTAAGGTATCTTCTTCTCATCGCATAGCAGGGGTAGGTGCATCACTATCTCAGGCGGGTCGACGTCCTCCGCGATCACCACAAGCTTCGCAAGCCCGCGCTCAACAGCCTTAGTAGTCTCGTTGGTGCCCTTCTTAATCCTCCCAGTCTCCCTAGCCTTCCTAACAGCCTCGTAAACCTTCTCGCCCAGGTCCTCGGGGACTTCAAACCTAACGTATATAGGCTTGCTCATGGCTCATCACTCCCTCTAGGTCGTCACAGCCTCTAGAAAAGACATAATCGAGCCCTATTAAAACATCTGGTGTATAACTTAGCGTTAGTATTATATTGTTAACGTCTGGCACTACCTGGGGAGTTTCGTTTAAGTTAAGTTAAATCATTATGTGATTAGATTTCTTGAGATTAGTCTATATTATTTCACACGGTTTTTGATGTAACTAATTAATAATATATGCATTGTTAGATTGTGATATGAGGGTTTTAAAATTAACACTAAACCAATATAAGTCATAGACATGAAAAGTTATAGCAGTTAAGAATGGAACAGATTCGTGTTTCTACGTCTCCTTAGACGCATTAGATCTCTTTGCTTAATAACTTATGCAGCGTTCTATTTCTCACCCTTTATTCCTGGTGTTCCTTTTGAGGGTGGGCTTGTTAATTGGGCTGCGTGTGACTCTAGCTCTTCTTTGAGGCCTTCGTATACTAGGGGTGCTATTAGGTATATCTTCTTGTCTGCGTAGTTATCTTCGTCCACCATCTCTGTGTCGAAGCTGATGTAGTATATTGGTATTAGTGCCTTGATCCCCGACTCGCTCCTCACTATTCTCCCCTGCTCCTCCAGCTGCGTTATAACCTCCTCCACGGGTTCTCCTGCTATGGTCACTTCAAGGTTGTCCTTGATGACTATGAAGTCGCTTTTGGCCGGGTTCCACTCTTCCATGGCGTGCCGAGCTATATCCTTAACAGTTTCCTCCAGCCTGGCCTCGAACACCAGGCTCTCCTCTATCCTGCCCTCCTCTGCCCTGATGACGGCGACCTTCAATCCCTACGCCCGACCTCAAGACTTGGTATTCCAGGCCTAACTAGTTTTTCAAGATCTAGTATCCTCCTTATATCCTCATCGCTAAGGCCTACAGCTTTGAGGGCCTCCCTAATACCACGACCCTCGTACAGCATCTTAGAAACCTCGGCAGCCTTCTCATAGCCTATGATGGGGGCCACGAGGGTTATCAGGGCCTGGCTCTTCTCAGCCAGCTCTCTCATCCTCTCCCTCTTGGGCTCCACCCTCTCTACTACTAGGCTTGCCGTCTTCCTAAGCGCTTCGCCGAGGACCTCTG